>DASWUZ010000404.1:0-3866 GCA_036401395.1 Acidisarcina sp. | reverse complement strand
GTTTCTGGGGATTCAATACTTCCGGAAGACGGTGCCGCAGCCGCAACCACAGCAGAGTACTTCGCAGGGGACACAATCGACGCAGCCAGGTAACACGACGGCGGGCCCGACGGCTCAGGCGGCGATGGGTGCACCGGGCGCCGGCGCGGTGCAGGCCAAGGCCGTGAATACGGTGCAGGCGGCGGCGGAAGAGACGACCCTGGTCGAGAACGAGCTTTACGCGATCCGGTTTACGAATCGCGGCGGGCAGGTCACGTCGTGGATTCTGAAGAAATATAAGGACGAGGATGGGAAGCCGCTCGACCTCGTGCATCCGGAGACGGCGAAGAAGTTCGGCTATCCGCTGTCGCTGTTTGCTTATGACGCCGGGCTGCGCGGCAAGTTGAATCAGGCGCTGTTTGTGCCTTCGGCTACGGGCGCGCTGGCTGCTCCGGCTACCCTGAGCTTCGATTATTCCGATGGCATTGTGGTCGCGCATAAGGCGTTTCATTTTGATTCGAGTTATGTGATTCGCGCCGATGTTTCTGCGACGGTGAATGGCGCGCCCGTGACTACGCTGCTGGCGTGGCCGTCAGGGTTTGGCGACCAGGAGACGGCGCCGCAGTACGCGGGTTCGCATTTTGACACCATGCAGGGTGGGAAGGCCGACCAGGAGGCCGCGAAGAAAGTCTCGGGCGGGGCGACGCTACAGGGGCCGTTTGAGTTTGCGGGTGTGAGCGATCTTTATTTTGCGGCAATCTTTTTGCCGGACCTGCCGCAGCAGGCGACGCTGGTGAGTTTTCACAACCGGGTTTATGTTCCGAAGGACCGGAAGAAACCCGATCCTAATTCGAGCTTTCCCGGGGACGTGCTAGGCGCGGCGGTAGGGGACACGAGCGGCCACACCACGCTGCGGCTGGCGGTGGTGCCGAAGTCGATCGACGTGTTGAATTCGATCCATGTCACGGGCGGCGACGGGGCAGCGAATGGGCCGACGCTGCAGCCGGTGGTGAGCTTCGGTTGGGCGACGATTATTTCGAAGCCGCTGTTCCTGGCGCTGCGCTGGTTCCACGAGCATGTGATCTCGAACTGGGGCTGGGACATTCTGCTGCTCACGTTGATCATCAACATCGCGATGCTGCCGACGCGGGTGCAGATGATGCGGTCGGCGTTGAAGATGCAGCGCATTCAGCCGCAGATGGACGCGATCAAGGAGAAGTACAAGAAGTACAAGGCGACGGACCCGAAGCGGCAGGACATGAACCGCGAGCTGATGGACCTGCAGAAGCGGGAGGGCGCGAACATGTTTGGCGGGTGCCTGCCGATGCTGATTCAGTGGCCGCTGCTGTATGGGTTTTACCGGATGCTGACGAATGTGATCGAGCTGCGGCAGGCGCACTGGCTGTGGTTGCCGGACCTGTCCTCGCCGGACCCGTACCATATTTTGCCGGTATTTTTTGTGGTGTCGATGTTCCTCACGCAGTACTTCACGCCATCGCCTGGAGTGGACCCGGCGCAGCAGCGGATGATGGCTTTCACGATGCCGGTGGTGTTTGGGTTTTTGACGTTCAGTATCGGGTCGGGTGTGGCGCTTTACTGGGCGGTGGGGAATGTGATCAGCGTGATTCAGCAGTTGGTTATGAATCGGACCGGGGCCGGTAAGGAGATGCGGGCCATCGCTGCTAAACGAGCGGCCAAGCGGCTGGGGAAGCCTGCGCCTGGGCGGCGGTGAGTGGTTTTGTGTTTGGGCGGAGATTCGTAATTCCCACTCATGAAGACGGTGGAGCTGTCCTCATGAAGGGGCACCCGCAGCACGGCGAGTTGAAGAACCTAAGTCTCGGTTGCTTGATCGGGCGAGAAATGGGCAATCGGGCGTTGAGAATACGCCGGACGGGTAATCGATAGGAGTGGAATGACGGTCAGTAATATTTCGATTGAGCGTTTTAGTGTTGTTTCCGCGCGGCCTTTTGCGGAGGTGGTTGCCGCGATCGAGTCGCAGGTGGGGCATCCTGTGCCGGGCGAGATGTTCAAGGCAATCATTGCGGCTGGGAATTTTTCTGAGATGGAGTCGGCGGTGCAGGGCTTCGTTGGGCCTACGGGGCTTATGGAGTTTATGCGGTTTGATATGGGCATGGTGCTTAGCAAGGGCGAGCCCGGCAAGCGTAACGTGCTTCGTTTGCTGATTGGGAATCCTCTGACGATGCGGAAGATGGCGCAGCATGTGGCGGATGTGGGATCTTACGTTCCGATCTCAGTGCTAGTGGATGAGCGCGCGGACGGAGTACATGTTTCTTATGATCGGGTGGCTAGTGCGATTGCCGGGTATGGGAGTGCGGCTGCTTCCGCGGTGGCGGTGGAGTTGGATCGGAAGGTTGAGAGTTTGATTTTGGCGGCTGCTGGGTAAGAGGCTCGAAACGGGTCTGTCTCATTTGCCGGTCGACCATCAGGCTGGCAGATGCCGCGCAAGGTCGCGGCTGTCGTGCAAAATGCGTAGTACCTCAATCACGTGATCTGGCCCCTGCTTGTAGAGGATGAAATGGCGGGGTTCCTTCACTGTTCTGCCGCGGACGCGGCGCCGGCTGAATGATAAGTGATAAATGTAAATCCCTTCCCTTATCTCGTCTCGGCTCTGCGCGCCGGGCCGCTGTGGATCCTCGCCAAGGTCAATCAGTGCCTGCTGTATGAGGGTTTCATAACGGTCTGTCGCTGCTAATCCAAACTCTGCCTCGCTCCAGGCCAGTATTTGGACGATGTCATTATCCGCTGGCCGCGTGACCGAAACTTGGTAGCGGGACGGGCTCATTTGCGGGCGCGCAGCCTGTGAACATGCTTCTTGATCTCAGCAGGAGAATGCAGCACGGTGAACTCGCCGCGCTCAATCGCCTCGAGTCCTTGCTGAGCGGCGCCACGAAGCCATTCGATCCTGGCGAGGTTCTCGGCTTCCTCTTGCTCCAACAGATGGAGACCGGCGCGCACTGCTTCGCTGGCGTTGCTGAACCGGCCCGTGGCGATGCTGCTCTCGATGAAGCTGTCGTAATGTTTAGTCAGATTCACATTGCGCGTTGGCATAGTTACGCTCTCTGTTAACCCAAAGTTATCGCAAAGTGGCAACTGTTGCCAAAATTCCGCCTCTCCAGAAGGAGAAAAGCGTCGAGATCCACCGGACATCGGCACGCTCACCGCTCAGGCGACTGGCCGCGCCTCACCGTTGACAGACGTTGCCAGCGCTTCGTTGCACCTTCCGTAAAATAAAATCTATGAAGCTGGGCCGATCTCCGAGATATGTGACGGCGCTGATTGCGGCGGCGTTCTTCATGGAGAATCTGGACGGGACGGTGATTGCTACGGCGCTGCCGCAGATGGCGCGGAGCTTTCACATCGCGGCGGTGAACCTCAACATCGGGATGACGGCTTACCTGCTTACGCTGGCGGTGTTTATTCCGATCAGCGGTTGGGTGGCGGACCGGTTCGGGGCGCGGACGGTGTTTGCTTCGGCGCTGGCTGCGTTCACGGTGGCGTCGGTGCTGTGCGGGTTGTGCCGGACCTTGACCGAGTTCACCACGATGCGCGTGCTGCAGGGCATGGGCGGGGCGATGATGGTGCCGGTGGGCCGGCTGATCGTGCTGCGGACTACTCCGAAAGACAAGCTGACGCAGACCATCGCCTACCTGACGTGGCCGGGACTAAGCGCGTTGGTGCTGGGGCCGGCGGTGGGCGGATTCATCACCACGTATGCGAGCTGGCGTTGGATCTTTTTTCTGAATCTGCCGCTGGGCTTGCTGGCGTGTGAGCTGACTCTTTGGTGGGTCGAGAACATTCGCAGTGACGAGCGCCCCGCGTTTGATTGGCTCTCGTTCGCGCTGGCGGGATTTGCGTCGACCGGCGTT
>DASWUZ010000403.1:0-18203 GCA_036401395.1 Acidisarcina sp. | reverse complement strand
CCGGCGATGGTTTGATAAAGCAGGTATTCCTCGTTCGCATCGGGGGCGACTCGTCCATCTTCAAGAGTGCGTTTGAACCGTGCATTCATCCGCTGCCAGCGGCGCACCGCCGCCGACCATTCCGAAGGCATCTCGGAGATCACATTGAGCCGGGCGCGAACATCCTCGCTGCGCTTGGTATCATGCGTTGACGTGGTAATCATCGCGTCCGGCGAGTGCTTGAGGCGGTCCTGATTGCTGGCGTGAAAGGTCTCAGCGGAAATGCCAAACGCCTTCATCGCGCCGCCGACTTCATTGGACGAGATGAAGCGGTTGTAGACGTAGAACGAAGTATCTTCCACGCCCTTGGCCATGACCGGGCCAGTCAACTGTTGAAACTTCAAAGCGAAATAAAGTTGGCGGGAATCCGGCACGCCCTTGTTTTCACCGAGCAGAAGCGTGTCGCCAAGGTAATCGAATGCAGAAGTATCCAGGTCGGGATTGCGGGTCTTGGCCCGCGAGATAGCGAAGCGGATGAAAGCGCGGTCGCGGTCAGTGTAGCGTCCACGGTCGTCGATGTAGGTGCGATAGACCGGGAAGCAGGCAATCGTCTCGCGGATGACCGCTTCGAGGATGTTATCGGTGAAGTCGCGGAAGCGCCGGTTGCTTGCGGCGATCTGACTGAGCAAGTTAGTCAGCACGTAAACTTCGCTCGCCAGTGAATTCTGCATGACCTGTAGCTTGCTGCGGTAGATGATGTCGTCGGGATCGGACTTCCGGCCGATGAAGCTCTCATAAAGGCTGTTAAAGCGGTCCTCATTCTTCGTTTGAATGAAGACTTCGTTGACCTGATATACGAAGTCGTAGCCCGACGTCCCTCTAACCGGCCACTCCGGCGGCAGCGCCTCACGCGGTTCGAGGATTTTTTCGACGACGGTGTAGAGCGGTCCCTGGCTTCGAGCCCAGTCGTAGTGTCTCAGGGCTTCGCGGATGCTGACCTCGACGCCATTGGGCACTGTCGGGCCAATGGGCTCGTCGCCCGCGCACTGGCTCGCTATGGCCAGCAGTTGCAGGCGGATCAGGTACTGCCGAGGGTCGAACATGCCGTCGCAGTGGTCGATGCGCAGGCCCGTGACCTGCCGCCTGGCAAGCAGCTTGCGGATGAGACAGTGTGTCTCCTTGAAGACCGCCGGGTTTTCCATGCGGAGCCCGACGAGATCGTTCACGTCGAAGAAGCGGCGGTAATTAATTTCTTCCGACGAAACCCGCCAGTAGGCCAGGCGATAAGGCTGCGCCTCGAGCAGCTCGTGCAGCTTGTCGTAACGATGTCCATTCTCCGGGTTAGCATCTTCTCCGTCCACCTTGCCGTTGATCTGGTCGATGGCCTTTTTCAGTGCCGGCTGCATAGGCTCTGAGCGTAATGCCTCCTGCACGCGCGGCCGCAAAATGGCGAGTTGAGCGCGACGCTGGGCCGCCTGCGCGGGGTCTGCGGTATCGTGGGGAGGCAGCAGCGCCAGTGCGCCCAGCAATCCGCGAAAACTCCGGGGCACTTGCATCGCTTCCAGGTCCTCACCCGGAAACAGCATGGGAAGCGACCTCGGCGTCAGCGGCATGGTGTGATCGAAGTAGCAGACCACAGGCTGGCCGTCGCGAACGTCAATCTGAATGTTCCCGCTCTCCAGCTCTTCCCCGTACTGCTTGCCCAGAATCGGGAGCAGCAGCTTGCCCTGCATGTCGGGCTTGAGCGGCGTCCAGTCAATGTCGAAGAACTCGGCGAACTCGGACGCGCGCCCGTTTTCCAGCACGTCCTGCCACCAGCGCGAGTCATTGCCGACACCCATGTGGTTAGGGACGATGTCGAGCAGCAGGCCCATACCGGCATCCTGCAGTGCCTTCGAAAATAAATCGAACCCGGCCTGGCCGCCGATCTCCGGATTTAAGCGGTCATGGCGCGCCACATCGTAACCATGCAGGCTGCCCGGCCGGGCCTCAAAGATGGGGGATGCGTAGTAGTCGCCAATGCCAAGCTGCTTGAGGTAGGCAAACGTGGCCATCGCATCCTGAAACGTAAAGCCGGCATGCATTTGGACGCGGTAGGTGGAGAGGGGGACGCGGGCGTCGCTGCTGAGATGCCGGTCGATGCATTGCTTCAGTTCAGACTGGAGTTCCGGTTGTGCGGAGATGGTTTCTGCCAGGGTGCTCATCAAGGCTTTTGGATGCGTCCCTCAAGGAAACCGTTCCGTCGCGGGCGGGCTTTACGAATTTTGCGGGAACATCCAAAATGGAGCTACCGCAGAACGCACAACGTACCCAATCAGAACTCACAACAAGAACCGGGAACAAGGACCGAGGACAACAATGCCACTTTCGGGCGAAGCGATTCGATTGATGAATTATGTAGATGACGTAACCGTTACTCTGCGCAGGGTGCTTGCGCTTGCACCGACGCTGACCGAGGATGAGCGTTCCAGGGTAAGCGAATATCTAAAGGCGAGCCGTCCCAATGCCGACACCGTGCTTGCGGCGCTGGCCTCCAGGTGATGCCTGGCGGCATTGCGGCGGCCACTGGATTCGTAGCATGGAAGTTATTCCTTGAATGAAGAAGCAGTGATCGCGGTCGCCGGCGCCGCCACGGGCATCCGCCGCGTTGCGGTGATTGGCGCCGGAGTGCTTGGGCGCAGGCTGGCAGAGCTATGCTGCAACGCCGGCTATTCAGTCGTGCTCGAAGATGTCTTGCCCTCGCGGCTGCGCGGAGCAGCGCGGGCCTTCCAAGCTCTTTCAACCGATGCAGGCCGGGGCGCCGTGGAGTATGCGGGCTCGATAGAAGAGGCGGTGCGCGACGCCGACCTGGTCATTGACTGCGTGCCCGACGAGCTTGAGTCCAAGCTCGAAATTCTGAGCCTGATCGACCGCATGGCGCCTCCCCGGACGATCATTGCGACGCCCACATGGTCGCTGAGCATTGCCGATCTGGGCTCTTGTACCTACCGGCCGGAGCGGTGCCTTGGGCTGCGGCTGCCTGCTGGAATCCTCCAGGTTGAAGCCAAGGCCCATATGCCGGCCGAGGAATTGAGTGTCGTGACCACCGCCGGAACAGACTCTGCCGTCGCAACCCTGGTGGTCCAATTCTGGCAGACTCTGGGCTTCGAGGCCCAACTGTCACTCGACCCATCACCGGGATAGCAGGACGGCCGAAGGGAACCGCGAACCGCCGTCCAACGTAAATGCTTTTGACCAGGACTGCCTGGGGCCCCCGATGTTAACCAGCAGTCTCTCGCTTGCAGCAGTCAAATAGTTCCAATTCAGGCTCCAGCGGATTAGAGGTAGCAGCACAATGCAGAACTTCGGCGACATCCTGAGCCAGGTCTTCCGAGCCATCTGGTCGTCCAAGCTGCGGTCGTTCCTGACCATGTTCGGCATCGCATGGGGGGTCGGGTCCATGCTGCTGCTGATCGGGGTAGGAGAGGGCTTTCGGTCGGGGCAGCAGCGCAACCTTGCCAGCTTTGGCAACGACGTAATCATGCTGTGGGGCGGTATTATTCCCGCCATCCCTAACCAGCACACTGGAATGAAGCCCTACCGGTTGACGATGGGCGACGTCGAAGCTATCAGCGCCGGAGCGCCCGAGGTGCGCGCGATCACCCCCGAGCTGCGCCGCAACGACGTAAAGCAGGTCAGCCAGTATGCCACTGCGGGCGGCCAGGTCATAGGCACCCAGGCCAACTACACCAAGATTCGCACCCTCGACATCGCGGACGGCAGGTTCCTCAATGAAGGAGATTTGATCAGCAACTCGCGGGTGATTGTACTGGGCAAGAAGAGCGCTGCGCTGCTGTTTGTCGGCCATCCTGCCCTGGGTCAGCTAGTGGCCCTTAATGGCACAAATTTCCAGGTCATCGGCGTCGCTAAGGAGAGCGGTCACGGGAACAACGAGAATGAAAATCAGAAGGTCTATATCCCCGTAACGACCATGCTGCAGATGTTTCCGATTATCGGGGAAAATATCCCGCGCGATGCGGTGACCTCGATCGACTATCAGCCGCGGATTGCGCCGGAGTATCTGCAGGCCGAGCAGCAGGTGCATGCGATCGTGGCGCAGCGCCATAGCTTCGATCCCAATTCCCCCGATGTCTTCAACGAGTGGGACACGATCAAAAGCCAGAAGATGGTTGCGAAGATTTTCGATGCGATGAACCTGTTTCTGGGCGGTGTTGGCGTGGTGACGCTGGCGCTGGGTGCGGTAGGCATCATCAACATCATGCTGGTCACGGTCAGCGAACGGACACGCGAGATCGGCTTGCGCAAGGCCCTCGGCGCGACCAAGCACAGCATTCTCATGCAGTTTTTTATCGAGGGACTGCTGCTGACAGCGGTAAGCGGTTTGATCGGGATTGGCGGGTCGGCGGTCTTAATGTATTTGGGAAATTTGTTTCTGGGTGGCGCGATGCCGGGCTTCGACCCGCCCCGCATTGTCCCGTGGTCGGCGGCACTGGCGTTGATCTCGCTGACGGTCAGCGGAGTTGTCGCGGGGCTTTATCCTGCTAGCAAAGCGGCCAATCTCGAGCCGGTTGAGGCTTTGCGCCGTGAATAGCTCCGACACTAGTAGCGATTTAGAGGATGTGAGGGATTCATGCTCCGAGACCTGCTGACCCAAGCTTACGAAGCGATGATCTACAACCGCCGCCGCACCATGATTACGATGGTCGGGATGGCGTGGGGCATTGCGACAGTCGTGCTGCTGCTGGCCTATGGCGCCGGATTTGGGCGCGCCATCGAGGCCATCTTCGCGAACTGGGGCACCCAGATGATCGGCGTCTGGCCGGGCACGACCAGTGAACAGGCGGGTGGCGCTAAAGCCGGTGTGAAAGTGCAGCTCACCCAGGACGACGTCGATCGCCTGATGGCCACGGTGCCGGGCATCACCTATGTCTCCCCAGAGATGTACCTCGACGTTACGGTGCGCAATGACCTGCATACCTACACGTGGTCCTTGAACGGTGACCGGGCCAATCTACCCAAGATCATCAACCTTGACATGGCTTCCGGCCACTTCTTCACCGAGGAAGACGATCTGGAGCGCAGGCACGTCGCGGTCATCGGCGCCGAGGCCAAAACGAAGCTCTTCTCCGGCGAGTACGCCATTGGCAAGACGATCCGCCTGAACGGAATCGCCTTCACCGTAGTCGGCGTGCAGACGGCCAAGATGCAGGAAGGCGACGATGACATCAACCGCCAGATACGAATCCCGTTCAACACCATGAGCGACTTCCGCAACCTCAAGTACGTCGACGGCATCTGGCTCACTTACAACGGCGACAATATGGCGGTGGAGAAGGCGGTCCGCAATACTCTGGCTGCTGCGCATAATTTCAAACCCACCGACCATAACGCCATCCACCTCGACAACCAGATGGAGCAGATGAGCCAGTTCAGCATGCTCACTATCGCGCTGAAGGCCCTGCTTTTGTTTATAGGGGCGCTGACGCTGGGGATTTCCGGCATCGGCCTGATGAACATCATGCTGGTGGCCGTGCAGCAGCGCACCCGCGAGATCGGGATCGAGAAGGCGCTGGGTGCACGCAAGAGCCACATCCTCATCCAGTTCTTATCAGAGGCGCTGGTCATCACCAGCGTCGGCGGCGTGGCCGGAATCGCGCTCGCGTATCTCGTCTCCGCGCTCGTTGGCAGTATCACCTTCTACAGCGCGGTGGCAGCGAATGCCAGCGACGCCGACATTAGGCTCCTCATCTCGCCCGGCACCGTTGGGTTGGCTACGGCGATTTTAGTGGTGGTAGGGCTGGTGAGCGGAATGCTGCCCGCTATTCGAGCCGCTAATCTAAATCCGATCGAAGCGCTGCGTTATGAATAGGTGCGGTTAAGTGCGCCGTTAGATTATGATTCATGCATCGGTGTGCTTATGATGGCTAAGAAAACAGCGAGCAACCAGATCACTCTCCCTAATTCGGTAATCACGCGATTTGCGGATGTCGAGTATTTTGAAGTAAGCACCGATGGCGAGAGCATAGTGTTGCGTCCCAGCATAAGTCGCGCCGACCAAATTCGGGCTGAGCTAGCTCAGCTGGGCATTGAAGAGCAGGATGTCGCAGCTGCTGTGTCTTGGGCGCGTCAAGATTCTTGATTGACAGCGAGAGAAGTAATGCTAATCTCTCAGCGCCATGAATCCACAAAGCAGAGCCTCGTTGAGACGAGTCGTTTTCGATACATCCACTGTCATATCGTCATTGCTCTTCGCAAATGGACGTTTGGCCTGGCTTCGGGAGCATTGGCGCGTTGGCAACTGTCAGCCATTGCTCTCGAGCGTTACCGCTGATGAGCTGAAGCGAGTTTTGGCGTATCCAAAATTTCGCCGAACTGATCTAGAGCGAATAGAACTGTTAGCCGAGTATTTCTCGTATTGCGAAATGGTCGAGGTAACACAGCCATCGAAAGTAGTCTGCCGGGACCGAAACGATCAGCCTTTTCTTGACCTTGCGGTCGGAGGAAACGCCAATGTGTTGGTTAGCGGCGATAGCGACTTACTGACCTTGGCTGGGAAGACCGAGTTTTTGATCCTGACTGCGTCGGACTACCAACATTTGACTGATGGCGATTAGGACGCCTGCACCGATGCGGGAACGTATCGATCACGGTCGGTGATCTCGGTAATCGCGGCCAATCGCGACGCCAGCTCCGGCGTCAAGACACCCTCGGGGCAGCGCCAGCTCCAGTTATCTGAAGCGCTTGCCGGAGTATTCATCCGTCCCTCGGACCCCAATTCCAGCACGTCCTGCAATGGGAGCAGGCAGGTGTCAGCCACCGAAGTTTCTGCCAGTCGAATGAGCGGCCAGACCACGCCCTCCTCGCCCACGTGGACATAGTCTTCAACGGCGGTCTTTTCGGCAGCGCTAGCCGTCTGCCACCAGCCGAGGGTAGTGTCGTTGTCGTGTGTCCCGGTATAGACAACGGTGTTATTGACGTAGCGATGAGGCAGATAATTGTGCGCGCCCCGGTCCGAGAATCCAAACTGAAGAATTCGCATGCCGGGCAGTTTGAAGTGCTCGCGGAGAGCATCGACCTCGGGAGTAATCAGGCCAAGGTCTTCGGCGATAAAAGGCAAATCTCCAAGCTCCTCCCGTAGCCGCGAAAATAGCGCCGCCCCCGGGGCTTTTACCCACTTGCCGTTGATCGCCGTCTCATCGGCCGCGGGTATCGACCAGTAAGCCTCAAACCCGCGGAAGTGGTCCAGCCTGATCACGTCATACAGGGCGCGCGAACGGCGAATGCGCGCTACCCACCAGTCGAAGCCACGCTTCTCCAGGGCCTCCCAATCGTATAGAGGATTGCCCCAGCGCTGGCCGGTAGCGCTGAAGTAATCCGGCGGCACTCCCGAGACGCTCACCGGTTTCAGATCGTCGTCGAGGACGAAGTTTTCCGGGTGCGTCCAAACATCGGCGCTGTCGTAATTCACAAAGATAGCAACGTCGCCAATGAACTTGATGTCCCGCTGCGCGCAATAATCGCGCAGATTGCGCCATTGCTCATCAAAGGCGAACTGAATGACCTCTTCGATGACCAGCGCCTCGCGCTCCTCACTGCGTACGCGATCAAGCGCTGCCGCGCTACGCCTTGCAATCGGCGCAGGCCATTGGTTCCACGAGGCGCCATCAAACTTTCGGCGCAGCACGCTGTAGAACGCGTAGTCCTCCAGCCACGATGCATTGAGGTTTCTATATTCCTCAAACTCCGCCCACTGCTCTCGTCGCGGGTGCTGGACGAAATTCCGGGCCGCTTCGAAGATCAAGGGCATCTTCGTCTCGGCGACCCGAGTGAACTGCACATTGCCCGACCGTCCCGGCAGATCGGCGATGCGCTGCTCGGCAATCCAGCCCCAGTCGCTCAGCGTCTCAAGGCTGATGAGCAAGGGATTGCCGGCGAAGGCAGAGAGGGCTGCGTAGGGCGAGTTGCCATAGCCGGTTGGCCCCAGCGGCAGCACCTGCCAGAGCCGCTGCTTTGCTGCAGCGAGGAAGTCGGCGAAGCCATACGCAGCAGGCCCCATGTCGCCGATACCGCCATAGGAGGGCAGGGAAGTGATGTGCAGCAGGAGACCCGAGGACCGTTCCAATGGCATGAAGGCTTTCCGCGCGCCGGCAAAACGAAGCGGCCCACGCTCTGAAGGATTCCAAAGCGCGGGCCCCGGTTGCTTTCGCCGGTCTGCTGAGTTCAATCGATATGAAGTCTGGGACTGCCGGATCAGCTTTCCTGAATGACCTAGCTTGGTGCTCCGGGTACACCAGGCGACTGCGCCTTCTGATTCATGCGAATGCGCTTTTCTTTCTGATAGCGGTCGACCAGGCTCGAAGCAAAGACAGCGAAAGACTCTTGACGCCGCTGATTCAACACCCCTTCGCGGGTCTGGTCGAAGTTCTTCGCAATCTCATCAGCACCCGGCTCCTGTTTCGCGGTGAGCCGTGCTACAACTCCACCGCGCCCGGCACTGACAGGGTTGCTGACCTGACCTACATTCAACGAAAAAAGTTCAGGAGCGACAGACGAAATCGCGCCGATGTCGGGGACCTGTCCATCGCGGCCAACGAGGTCGCTGCTCTTGAATGTTGCTCCAACTTCCTTGGCAGCCTTGGCAAGGTCACCCTCGGAGTGGGCTCTGGCTGCGAGCTCGGCGGTCTTTGAAGCCAGCAACCGGGGCACCTGTTCCTGCCGGTAATCCTCGAGCACATGCGACTTGTAGTCCGCAAACAGCGGAGCATGCGCGGCGTGAACATCGACAACCTGAAAGACCGCGAAGCCCTCTCCTGTCCCCGAAATTTGCGGCGGGCCGCCGGGCTTGGCCGAAAATGCGTCGGCCAGGAGCTTGGCGCCGTCCGCCAGCCCGGGCACGATACCAGTCTGGGGAAGATAATCCGTGGTCACAACTTGCAGATGGTGAGCGTCTGCCGTCTTGGCCATGCCATTCTTCTGCGCTTCGCTCGCCAGTTGTTGGGCAAAGGTCTGAGCCTGCTGCGCCTCAGCGTCGCGAGTGAGGCTCGCTACAATCTGAGGCTTGACCTCGGCCAGGGACTTCACGTGTGCGGTCTGCTTCTCTTCCACCTGCAGGATGTGGTAACCAAACTGCTTCGTTCTAACAATAGAAAAGACACCTGGTTGGAGCGAAAAAATCGCCTGATTAAATTCTGGCACTGTGGCGCCAGGCTTGAGAAAGCCTAGTTCGCCGCCCTGCATCTTGCTGCCGGGGTCGCCCGAGTTCTTCTCCGCGAGCTCCGCGAAGTTACCGCCGTTCTTGATTTGCTGCAGGATGTCCGAAGCCTTCTGGCGGGCAGCAGCGTCGGTCTTCGCGTCCGCTTTCGGGTCGACCGAAATCAGAATGTGCCGCACCTTGACCTGCTCATCGACCTTGTACTCGGCCTGGTGGGCAGTGTAGTAGCGGTTCACGGCGTCGTCACTGACTTGAGCAGGCGCGCTGGGCAATTGCGCGCTGGTGAAGGCGATGTACTGGATCTTCCGCGCTGCCGGAACCGCAGTCGCGTAGCGTGCTGCATTCTTGGTGAAAAAAGTCTGCAAGTCCGCGTCAATGGGATTGATCTGCTTGCTTAAGTCGTCCGAAGTCAGCACCGCGTAGTCAAATTTGATCTTCGTGCCCTGCTGCTTATACGAATCGCGAATCTCCGAATCAGATACGATGACCGGGCCGGTGACAAGCGCACGCAACCGGTCTACTTCGATTTGCTTCTTCACCAGCTCTTCAAATCTCTCTCTCGTCGTCTGAAACTGCTCATCGACGAAGGCCGCATATTGCTGGTCGCCGATGTAATTGCCGCCGGGGAAGAGAGTTTCGCCGAACTGGCCGGTGTGAAGAAAAGCCCGTACATCGTCATCGGTCGCCCTGAGCCCTAGCTTATGGGCCTCCTGCACCAGGACTGCCTGCCCGATAAGGCTCTGCGCCGCCTGGGGCATCATCAGTGGAATGATCTGCGGGGAAGCGGGATAGCCCTGTTGCTTCAACATCCTCTCGGCCAGCTGCTGAACGTCGGCCGTGGGAATCGTTGTGGAGCTCCCCAGCAAGCGTCCGAAAGGGCCGGAGCCTGCGATGGTAGCGTAACTATCCGCGTTGGCGGTCTGGTCCTGAAATACTCCTGGAACCAGGGTGACGATCATGGTGATAACGGCGATGGAGATAATTCCGACGAATATGTACTTGGTAACGCGGCTGTCTTGTTGCAGAAAGCGAATCATGAATGTGTGGCGACCTGTGATCTTCTGTGCGCTGCGGGGACGCCGGTCACGGCGAAACTCCCGGAGGGCCGGGGATGTCCCGGACGTCCATTACTGGGTGTCGGGATGCTCCCTCATTATAAATGACGGTGTGTATTGAAGTGGGGAGCCGACGGCATCTCTGCTTGGTCAGAGGTGAATGACTCTGAAGGAAGTCCAGTGCCGGAGTCTGCGCTGGAGTCATGCCTGGACAAGGCGAGGCATCTTCGATATGGTTTCCCAATTCTCAGCACAAGGCTGGAGTCGCACCGCTCCACTTGCCGCCTGTGTGAAAGTTGAAAGGAGCAAGAATGATCACCGTTGCCCGGCAGTCATTGAAAGGGGAGCTTCTTCAGCAGCGTATCGCCGAACTCGGACCCTGGTTCCACAATTTGAGGCTCGACGGAATCGAGACTGCTCCCGGCCATTTTCTTGGGGACTATCCGGCAGTAAAGTTTGCTGCCTTTCGCGAAGTGGTGCCGCGGGACCTGAGTGGAATGACGGTGCTCGATATCGGATGCAATGCCGGCTTCTATTCGATGGAGATGAAGCGTCGCGGCGCTGAGCGCGTGGTCGGTATCGACAGCGATCCGA
The DNA here is from genome assembly GCA_036401395.1 of Acidisarcina sp. Taxonomy (GTDB): domain Bacteria; phylum Acidobacteriota; class Terriglobia; order Terriglobales; family Acidobacteriaceae; genus DASWUZ01. The sequence goes on along the minus strand of DASWUZ010000403.1, from coordinate 7,364 downwards.
AATACCTGGCGCAGGCGCGCTTTGCCGCGGAGGTGGAGGGCGTTGACGTAGAGTTCAGGCGCATGGCTGTGTGGGACATAGCGGAGCTGGGTGAGAGATTTGACCTGGTCATCTTCATGGGGGTGCTCTATCACTTGCGGCATCCACTGCTCGCGCTGGACCTGATCCACGAGCACGTGTCGCGCGACCTTATGTTGTTTCAAAGCATGCAGCGCGGCAGCGGGGAGGTGATTCGGGTTGAGCGCGACTACGATATCAGCGTTGCCGCGCCATTTGACGATCCCGGGTTTCCGAGGATGCATTTCATCGAGCATCGCTACTCGCATGACCAGACGAACTGGTGGGTCCCGAACCGGGCCTGTGCGGAAGCCATGCTGAGGTCCAGCGGGTTTTCGATAGAAGCGCATCCCGAAGATGAGGTTTATCTTTGCCGCTGGCAGCCGGTCACCGTCCCCGCGGACGGGCCGCATTGTGTCTATCCGGCCCGTAGCGCGGAATGACCGCCCGCTGTGCTTCATTTCCCGCGAATACATATCTGAAGCAGGCCGAAGTTATGCTTGCTGAGCGCGAGATGGCCTGCGTCGCGGATTTGTTCGACAGGGCGGAAGCCCTGGGGGCCGATGCAGACCAATGTGCAGCCGGTAGATGGAAGGCATCCATGCTATCCGGAGACTTTGAAGCAGCCTGGCGTGAAAGTGACGCTATTCGCCGCCGCGGCGCGCCCGATCCCAATCGTTTCTGGCGAGGGGAAGACATCGACGAGAAGCGCGTTATTGTTCGGTGCCTGCATGGACTGGGCGATGCTGTGCAGTTCCTGCGATATGCTCCCATGCTGCGCGAACGTGCTGCAAAGTTGATTGTTGAGGTGCCTCCGGCGCTTCGGGAACTGGCGCCGTACATTGATGGACTTTGCGCAGGCGGTGGTCAGGGCGGTACGGAGGTCATCACCTGGGGAGCGCAGGCGCCAGCCGAAGCGCCGGAGTGGGATGTGCAGATTGAGGTAGTCGAGCTGCCCTATTTTTTTCGCACACAGGCCCATCATCTGCCGATTACGCAAGATTATCTTCGCCTTCCGCGCACCGTCCTCGAAGAGGTCGCCCCGAACGTGAATACGACCGGCAACCTGAAGGCCGGTCTGGTGTGGGCAAGCGGTGGATGGAACCCATCGCGGTCGGTTCCCGTGGATCTGCTGCGGCCGGTGGTCGCAATTGAAGGTTGCGAGTTCTGGAATTTACAGGGGGAGTCAGCGCGCGGCCAGTGGTCGCGGCTGGCAGGTCATGGCTGTCTGCACGATGCGGACCAATGTTCAGACACGGTCTTGAAGCTGGCGGCGCTGATCGCGCAAATGGACCTCGTAATCACACCCGATACGCTTGCTGTTCATCTGGCGGGAGCCCTTGGCGTGCCCGCTTGGGTGATGTTGGAATCTGCAGCAGACTGGCGATGGATGCATCAACGGAACGATAGCCCCTGGTATCCCTCGCTGCGGCTTTTCCGGCAACAGACCCCGGGCGACTGGATGAGTGTCGTCCGCCAGATCAGCACGGAACTGGGGTCCTTCGCCGGAAACCGGCGGCGTATTAGCCCCAGCCACAAATGATGCCGCGTTTGTCGCTTGTGCCGGCTGTTAGTACGCACTACATTGTTCCTACACAAACAATGCAACAGGCGAACAACAGCGGTGCGACAGGCGAGGAGATCCCCGTGGAGACAGCAACTGCACCAATGGAACTGAGGCCGCTGACGCTGGGCGAGATACTTGACCGCACGGCCCAGCTCTATCGGTCGAACTTTCTGCTGTTCGTGGGCATTACCATCTTTCCCACAGCGGTGCTGTTCGTCATGGGGCTCGCACAAATTGGCTTTATGCACATGCTGAACGGAGCCAATGGCCAGCCTTCAGCGGCAGCGCTAGTCACGACCGGGATCGCCACAGTCGGCGGCATCATAGTTGGAGGGTTGGTCTATGCGGTGCTGCTGGGCCTGTCGCTGGCTGCAACTAACCGCGCCGTATCCGATCTCTACCTGGGCCAGCCCGCCTCGATCGGGCGGGCTTACAAGGAGGTCAAGCCGCACTGGTTCCGCTACATCTGGGTCATGTTCGTGGCCGCGCTCTATGCGTGGGCCCCGGCGGTATTGTTGTTCATCGCTGTTGCCGGTGGGGCAGGTGTGATCGAAGCACTTCATATCGGATCGAGCGCCTTATGGCTATTTCCCCTGATTGTCATCGCGGCCGCATTGCTCATAGTTCCGTTTGGCATCTGGATGACGATGCGGTATTCACTCTCCGTTCCCGCATCGATCTTTGAAGACCTCCGCGTGCACGCCGCCCTCAAGCGCAGTGTCTTCCTAACAAAGAATAGCCGCGGGCGCATCTTCGTGCTTTTGCTACTCGTCGTGGCGATAGCGATTGTTCTGAGCCTCGCCATCCAGATGCCGCTCCTGCTGCTCGGATTTCTGGTCGGCAAGTCTCATGCCCCCTTTCCGGTGCTTGCGCTTGTTGGCAACCAGGTCGGCAGTTTCATTGTGAATGCTCTGCTCGGCCCCGTCTACGGAATCACCATCACCCTCTTCTACTATGACCTGCGAATCCGCAAGGAAGGCTTCGACATTCAGTGGATGATGGACCGCGCAAAGCTCGGGAGCGATTTACCTGTGCCCGGTCACGCGGCTGCCATCGTCCCTCAGCCTGAGGCCCCGCAGCTATGAACACAGGCACCGTGAACCCCGCCCATATCAACACAGAACTGCGGCCGCTCTCCCTCGGCGAGCTCCTCGACCGCACCGCGCAACTATACCGCGCCCACTTCCTGCTTTTCGTGGGCATCGCGGTATTTCCGCGCGCCCTCCTGCTGGGGTGGCAGCTGGTGCAAATTGCAGTAACTCACTTCCTTGATACACGCCATATGTCGTCCACAGTATTCGTGGTCTTCGCGGCGATCTTCGCGTATGTGCTCTACTTCGCCTTCGTAGGCTTGGGAGTGGCCGCGATTAACGACGCAGTCTCGGCAATCTATCTCGGCCGCGCGGCCACCATCGCCGGCTCCTACGAACGCGTCAAGCAGCGCTGGGCACGCTACACCGGCGTGATCTGTGTCGCCGCACTCTATGCGTGGGGGCCTACCCTGGTCCCCTACAGCGCCTACCTCGTCGTCATGGGAGCCGCAGGCAAGAAGATCGTTCCGGGTGCCATGGGAGCCGGCAGTCCGGCGATCATGCTCATCATCGCAAGAGCGGGATTCCTGTTCCTCTTCACCATTCCCTACGGCGTATGGATGAGTCTGCGCTACTCGCTGGCCGTCCCCGCCTCAATCTTCGAAGGCATCGGCGTCAGGGCCGCTTTGAAAAGAAGCGTTGCGCTCACAAAAAAAGGCCGCGGGCGCATCTTTCTCATGGCCCTTCTGGTGGGCATCGTCTTTTGGACGATATTCGGCGCCGCCCAGATGCCTCTCTTTATAATCCTCTACAAGGCGGCCAAGACCCACCGCCAGCAGCCTCTGTCTGCATTGATAGCTTCACAGGTGATCAGCTTCGTGCTCTACTCCATCATCGGCCCCATTTACGGTATCGGCATCACCCTTTTCTACTACGACGAACGCATTCGTAAAGAAGGCTTCGACATCGAATACATGATGCAGCAAGCAAATCTGGGCGACGTTGAGGCCGCGCCGACGGCAGGCGTCCCCGTGCTCGAGATCGGCCCTCAATGACCACTGAACTGCGCCCTCAAAGCCTGGGCGAAATCCTCGACAGCAGCCTAAGTCTCTACCGCAAACACTTCGCGATTTTTACAGGAATAACCGCCTTCCCCGTAGCTACGTATTATTTCTTGTTTTTCATTGCGACGGTGTCCAGCCGAGGCCTGATTAAAGCGTGGGCGCACAACGTCCCCTCAATCACAGCTATATTGGTCTTCGACGCTTTGTCTTATCTGGTCTACCCAATGCTGCTCGGCCTGTCATCCGCAGCCACAACTCGTGCGATTTATGCTCTTTACCTCGATCAGAAGTTCGGCATAGCCCGGTCTTATCGTGACGTAAGGCCTCACGGACTCCGCTCCGCTGCCGTGAAACTTGCTGAGGTTCTGTACACCTGGACCCCCGCAGTTGTGCTGTACGCTGGATTTTTCGGAATCGCCGGCCTCATACCGCCAGCCTTTGGTGGCATCGGGAGAAGCGGAGCAGGTAGCGCCCTCGGCTGGACGCTGATATCTCTCGCTGTCGTGCTGGGTCTTTGGATGCGCGTGCGCTACTCCCTCTGCGTGAACGCATCCATATCAGAAAATCTCAAAGTCCATGCTGCTCTGAAAAGAAGCGTTGCTCTCACTCTAAAAGGTCGCGGGCGCATTCTAATCGCGGTTCTACTCTATATGGCACTTTATTACGCCTTAAGATACCCGATCCAGATGCTCTCACCACGCTGGCCTTCGCGTGGAGGAATTGCTGCTATTTTCTCCCCTCACAACATGCTGGAGTGGCTCTGCGCATTCATTGTCGCGACACTCCTACACTCCTTCTGGAATATCGCCATCACCCTCTTCTATTACGATGAACGCATTCGCAAAGAGGGCTTCGACATTCAGTTCATGATGGATCGCGCGAGTTTGACCCAGACTGAGGAGGCTGATGTCATGCCCAACGCTGGCCTCGCTAGCATCGCGCCGGGCGAAGTGCTGGGATGAGGGACATACGCCGCGCAAGGAGAACCAACCCATGCTCCTTGCTGATCCTGGGCTTGCTGATGGTTAGTTGGACTCGCATTGAAGCATCGGCAGCGCCGATCAGCGGGGTCCCCAGCTACCCCGATCACCTAACCGCCTTAATAGCTCTAGTAGATCGCTGTAGCCAAGCCACCGACCCAACCCACTGCGACACTCGGCAAGTCGGCCAGGACGACACCATCCACATCCAAACTCCGCACGGGCAGATCGAACGCCAGGCCCACTACGACTGGCTGCGCGACACCCTCACCAGCGCCGTCACCGCAAAAAAGGCCGAGATGGCCAAGGCAGCAACCAAAGCCGCCGCCACAAACAAGCCCGCCAATCCTCCACCGGCAACTCCAGCCGCAACCCCAGCGAAACCGTCGGCCAACCCAGGCACCCCTCTTCCCACAGACGACGATGACGACGAAGTCATCGACGACGACTCGAAGCCGAACACGATCACTTCTCAATCACTGCTGGCAGACGCCCGAGCGCACCTCATAGAGGACCAGCAAGCGCTGCAACTAGCCACTCAAGCCTCCACCCTCCCCCCCGACCACCAAAAGCAACACAAGCAAATCGAATCAATCCTCGCCGAACAGGAATTCGACCAGATCGAGCACCCCAGCGCATGGGACCGCGCCGTGGAAGCTTTCCAAAACTGGATCAACAATCTATTCTCCCGGCTGCCATCCCGAGCTGGATCCAAGTGGGTTCTACTGATCTTCGAATGGGGACTGGTGATCGCCGCAGCCACCGGCCTCGCATGGTGGCTCATCCAGGGCAGCCGCCGCGAACACTGGCGTCTCGAATCCGCCAATGGCCCGCGCGCTGGCGCGCCCTCCCTCCGCGATTGGAAGGTCTGGGTCGCCGACGCCGAGGCTCTGGCCGCCGCCGGGCAGTGGCGCGAGGCCGTCCACATGATCTACTGGGCCGCCATCTCGCGGCTGGAGTCGCGCGGTATCTGGCCCGTCGACCGTGCCCGCACTCCTCGCGAATATCTCGCTCTCATCGCCGCATCTGACCCGCGCCGCAACGACCTGACGCTCCTCACCCGAGGCTTTGAACGCATCTGGTACGGCTACCGCGCGGCCGCCGAGCCGGAGTATCGAAGCGCCCGCCAGCTACTCGAAAAGTTGGCCGCCCAATGAGAATCCTTCCCTCACTAAATCCCCGCGACCGCAACGCAGTTCTACTCTGCCTCGGTTTGGTCATGGTGATGATCGTGGCCATCGCCCTCTTTTCTCCCCGGGAGCGCGACGATAGCCCCGTGCCCTCCACCTACGGCGCGGGCACCCACGGAGCCAAGGCCGCTTACCTCTTGCTGGCGCGTTCCGGCTACAACGTGCAACGCTGGGAACAACCCCTCGCCAACCTCGGCAACACTCCCGATTCCCAGCTCGATGAACACACCGTTCTCGTGCTCGCCGAACCTTTTTTCACCCAAACCAAAGAGGCAAAACACGCCGTCAGGAACGTACTCAGCCACGGCGGACGCGTGCTTACCACCGGCAGCGTAGGCAGCTACCTCATCCCCAACGGCCAGGCGGCGCACAATACTTCAGACATCACCTCGACCGTCTGCCACGCCACTCGCGAGGGCCTCGACACGCTGTCCTCCTCCGGCGAAGTGGACCTCGAATCGCCCGTGGTATGGAGCACGCCCCAGCCGCTACAGCGCATTCAATACCGCTGTGGCACAAAGCCCGTCGTCGTCGCCTACCACGCGGACAAAGGCAACGTGATCTGGTGGGCAAGCTCCACGCCACTCGAGAATGGCTCGATCCTGCGCAGCGGCAACCTCGATCTGCTCTTGAACAGCATCGGCTCCCCAGCCACCGCCCACATCATCTGGGACGAAAGCCTGCACGGCGACGCCCGCACCCCCTGGTCCTATACCGGAGGCACGCCGATGCGGCTGCTCTGGTTGCAGGTCGCCATCATCGCCGCGCTGCTGCTCTTCAGCCTGTCCCGTCGCAGCGGCCCATTGCGCGTCCTCGCCGAGACTCCTCGCAGCACTCCCGTCGAGTTCGTTGAATCGCTCGGCGCGCTCTACGACAAGGCCGGTGCGTCCAGCACCGCGGTCGTGATCGCCCACGAACGCTTCCGCCATCAAGTGGAGAAGCGCCTCGGCTTCACCTCGGGCCAGACCACGCTGCCCGCCCCAGAACTCGCCCAGGCAATCCAAGCGCGACTCCACTACAATCATCCGGAACTCGCAGAAGATCTAGCGGAGTGCGAAACCGCAGCCCACACCGAGCTGTCCCGACGCCGCGCTCTCCAACTAGTCCAGGCCCTACACGACCACAGCGAACGCATGAGCACGATAGGCCACAATAGCCCAGAGGCGAAGTCCGCAGCATCCGCAGTCAGCACCCCAAACCGCACCCCAAACCAAGGAAGAACTTAAATTGGAAGAGTTGAACAGAGTTGATGAAGTGAACGCCGCGGCACAGCAGGCCATCGAGCCGGCAATGGAGCCGCGCCTCGAACAGGAGAATGAGCAGGGGATCGGACAGGGAACTGAACCGCCCCCCGAACCGAACCACGCCTCCACCGCCGCCGCTTCTATCGAACCCTCCGCCGAAGCTCCAGAACTCCGAGCCACATCGCGACTCATAACCCACGGTCGCGCCGAGCTAAGCAAAATAATCGCCGG
>DASWUZ010000402.1:0-7696 GCA_036401395.1 Acidisarcina sp. | reverse complement strand
GTGGGGTGGGGTGGGGTGGGTACGTTTTGCTTCGCCTTTGTTCGCCAACGGTTATGGCGGTCAATCTGTCAGGAGGGGAAGCGATACTTTGTTCGTATTATTTTGTTCCTGTTCTCATTATACGTTTTTGTAGCGGACACTACGCCAACTTGGCGCCACATATAAATTCGTGTAAAGACGAGCCGATATAAGACCTTGACCCTCGCGCCGGCGTTCCCGTCGCAGGATCACACTGAGGTATTTGTTTCAGGAATTGCGTTGGCGCCGAGGGACGCGGTCATAGCCCAAAAGATTGCATATCCCTGGGACGGCCAGGCAGTCTAAGAGACATTGATTGTTGACCCCGGGAAGCGTGACGGGATAGCCTGAAGTGCGTCCCTTTAGAGACACTCTTACCGCCAGGCATGAGGCCGCTTCCCATCAAAGACGCATCGACCCACCCGCCTTTGGAAAAAACAGAAATACAGGTAGCCCACAGGCCGATAGCCGCGCGCCTGAGGGCGCACTACAAGATCGCGCGCATTGACCACTCCATAAAAAACGTTTTCGTACTGCCGGGCATCCTGGTTCCTCTCAGTATTCTGCGTCCCGGCTTTGACCGCGGACTGATGATCAGGATCGCGACAGGGCTGGTCTCGACTACGCTGATCGCGTGCAGCAACTACGTAATCAACGAGGTCCTCGACGCGCCCTTCGATCGCCTGCACCCAATCAAGAAGAATCGTCCCACCGCACAGCATCTGGTAAGCATCCCCTGGGCCTACGTCCAGTGGATATCCATGATGCTGGCGGGCATGGCGCTTGCACTGACAGTATCGCGGCCCTTCGCCTATGCAGCCGCCGGACTCTGGATGATGGGCTGCCTCTACAACATTCCGCCATTCCGGTTCAAAGAAGTGGCCTATCTGGATGTGCTCGCTGAATCGATCAACAACCCGCTGCGAATGCTGCTGGGCTGGTTCATGGTGACGGCCGTCCTGATTCCTCCTGCATCTCTGCTCCTGTCGTACTGGATGATCGGCTGCTTCTTTATGGCCCTGAAGCGGTTCAGCGAATATCGCGATCTCGAATCCGAGCTGGTGGCAGGCTCCTATCGCAAGTCGTTCAAGACCTATACTGAGCGATCGCTTCTGCGTTCAGTACTGTTCTATGCGTCTGTGTCCATGCTCTTCTTCGGGACGTTCATCATGCGGTACCGCATTGAACTGATCCTCTCCTTTCCTTTTATCGCTGTCATGATGGCAACGTACTTCGATCTGGCCTTCAGATCTAACAGCGCCGTCCAGCATCCGGAGAAACTCTACAAGCAGCGTCTGCTGATGGCCGAGACCGCCGTCACCGCGGTAGTCATCGTCATCCTGCTCTTCGTGGATTTGCCCTGGATAGCGCGCATATTCGCTCCGACTCTCCCATTAGCCGCGAGGTGAATACTCGCAGGGTCTCTATGGCCCATCCCCACCGGGGACAGCGCAGATGACGAAAGGGCCCACCCCTGGCTCAGGAAAATATCCCTGGCTCAGAGTTTTCCTGCTGACCTGCGCTGCCGTACTGATTCACGGTTACCACCTGGGCACCGATGACGGCGAAATCTATCTCCCGGCGGTGAACAAGTTCGTCAACCCCGAGTTATACCCCTTCGGCTCACAGTTTTTCACGACCCATGAACGGCTGACGTTATTTTCCAAGGTTGTCGGCATCACTTCGTATCTGACTCACCTGCCCGTCTCGGCCGCGGTGTTCGCGTGGCACCTGATCGGAATCTTCCTGCTTTTGCTCGCCTCATGGCGGCTGCTGGGCACATGCTTTGAGAGCGCCCGCGCCAGGTGGACAGGAGTCTCGCTGCTGGCCGCGGTGCTCGCAGTACCGGTGGCCAACACCGCGCTAGTGATCATGGACCCCTATCTTACGGCGCGTTCTCTTTCAACGCCGTCTACAGTCTTCGCCCTTGCCTTCCTGCTCTCGCGAAAGTACAAGAGGGCCGCCGCCTGGTGGTTTCTCACCGCGCTCATTCATCCGCAGATGAGCGCTTACCTGCTGGTGTTTGCCGCCATCCTCTGGGGGATCCAACAAAGCAAGAGCGCCGTCATGGGCCAGCCCACCACCGCCTTTGCCATCATCCCTGCTTTCATTCCCCGCGGCTTTGCGCTTGAGCCGGCACCGGAGCCATACCGTGAGGCGCTCATGATGCGGAGCTACTTCTTTCTTCAGAACTGGGCATGGTATGAATGGTGCGGAGCAGTGCTGCCGCTGGCGATCCTGTGGGCACTTTCTTCGGTGAAGCTACGCGGAACGCTTCCACTCTTCCGGCAGGTTTGCCGCGCGCTGGTAGTCTTTGGGGGCCTCTCTATTGCGGCCGCGCTGATCGTCTCTCTTCCCGACCGCATGCAGATGCTCGCCCGTCTGCAGCCGATGCGCTCGCTGCACCTGGTCTACGTAATTTTCTTTTTATTCCTTGGGGGGCTTACCGGAGAGTACTGCTTCCGCCAAAAGGAATGGCTTCGTGCGGCCGTGCTCTTCGTGCCTATCGCAGTCGGCATGTGGTTCGTTGGGCGCGAAACTTACCCGTCGAGCCCGCACATCGAGTGGCCGGGGCTCCGCTGGCATAGCCCATACATCTCTGCTTTTTTGTGGATCAGGGACAACACTCCCAAAGGCGCGGTCTTTGCGCTCGACCCTAAGTACATGAGGGCGCCGGGAGTGGACGAACATGGCTTTCGCGCGCTAGCCGAACGCAGCGTGCTCGCTGACTACTACAAAGACAGCGGCGCGGTCGCCATGTTCCCCCAGCTTGCCGGCGAATGGAAGCGGGAAGTTACCGCGCAGGACGGCTGGGAACACTTCGGGCCTGGGGATTTCGAGCGGCTGGCGAGGCAATACCCGGTTTCGTGGATTCTTGTTGAAGGCAGTGGTCCGGCAGGGTTTGACTGCCCGTATCACGGCCAGGGCCTGGCCGTTTGCCGGATTCCCTCCAGTGCCGGCCAGCGCCCGGCGTCTGATCACCTGTGATCACGGTTGGGACGGGAACTACTTCCTTTTCAAAACTGCGCTATTTTCTTCATCGGCCCTGATCGTCCCCTCAAGCTTACGCAGCTCGCCATAGCGCTCCGGCTGAAGCTGCAGTTCTTTCACCACATATTCGCGCTTATAGTGGAGCGCCTTGTCGTCCGCCTTGACCTCGCTATGGTAGGTCGCAAATCCGACGTCGATGTTCACCGGATTGGGCAGGTCGTCCACTGTATAACCCGCAGGCAGGTTGACGTCGTAGCTGTCCCGCCAAACGCCGGTGGCTTCCATATCTATCGGATAAATGCGCGGCTTGTTGTTGAAGGGCACGGCGTCGCTACCCAGCACCCGGGGCCGCACCAGCAGCATATCGCCGGCCTGTTTGGCGTACATCTTGGCGGTGAGCGCATAGTTCAGGATGAGGTTTTGATCGAGGTCGCGGGCGTTCTTGGCGGCCTCTGAGTCGAGGGTGAAGCTGGAGAAATCGTCCTTCAAGCGACGCTCTATCTCCTCGTGCTGTTTCTTTTCGCCAAGCGCGTTATAGATGTGGCGGAGATTGCGCGATGCCGTTCCGAACCGCTCCTCGGTGACGGCACCCTTGAGGGTCCCATCTTCGGCGAGATCGAATGTGGCTTTGCGCTCCACAACATCCTGGTCCGGTTTCAAGGTCGGCAGCAGAATCACCTGGCTTTGCTTGCCGTCCACCAGGATTCCGTACCCTCCTTGCAAATATTCGGGCAGCAGGCCGATGGGTGTGTAAGTACTGGTAGGGTCAAAGATGAGAAACCGCTTGCCCGACCTTGCCTTCACGACAGCCTGCAGCCGGGGGTCGTCGTATCCCGGGGGAATCTCGATGGCGGAGATGGCATGATTGCCGGCGGAGGAAGGCATCGCGGGGTCGACAAATCCTCGACGCGTATCTACAAGCACCCAGGTCGCCCTTACACCTACGGCGTTCAGCATGGAAATCAGCAGCGTGGCTTTATCCTTGCAGTCTCCGTAGCGGTTGCGAAATATGTCGATCGCCGCGTGAGGCTGATCGCCGCCAATTCCAATCTCGATGCCCACATAACGAATCTCGCGCTGCATGAAGGCCGCGACGTTCTGTATCTTGGCTGTAAAGTCGGCCGAGCCGGCGGCAAGCCCGCGTGCCTTGGTTGCGATTTCGGCGGGGCCATCTGTCTTCGAAGATGCGAGGTCGTCATACCAAGTGCCGATCGCTGCCCACCGGGCGTCCCCCTCTGGAAGAGCCTGCGGTGAGTAGTGCACTACCATGCGCCCCGAGAGCGCTTCCGCGGCGGGCGCCATCCACTCGTCCTGAAGGTCAATGGCGGGGACGTTCTCTACTTCCCAACGCTGGGCATTTTCGCCTGCCTGAGCGGGAACCACCTGGTCATGATGCAGCCACGCTGTGTAGGAGTGCCAACTGGGAGGCAACTCTACCTGAAAGGTCGATTTTGCGACGGGAATGGGACCCTGAAACTCCCATAGCTCCTCGGTCTGGTAGCTGGGCAGCTGGAGTTCGCACTCATAGGCAACGATGCCGCCGGGATCGGCGCCCGGAGCGCGCACCACCTTGGCGCGGTCGTCGGCATAGAGTATTCCGGCCTCTTCGGCTCCGACTTCCTCAACCTGGTCGTCCTTGACGGTGAACTGGTGGCCGTCCGCGCCGATGCTCCAGGCATGGAACGAGTTGAGTTTCTTGTCCTTGGAAAACCACACCACTACATCAGCAAACTCGCGTCCCTGGGGCCTCAATATTTTAACGACCTTTCGCTGACGCTCCACAGCCTTGCCCTCCAGGTTGACAGTCAGGACGATTTCATCAAGTAGTACAACCGCCTTAGTATCGGGAGCGTAGGCAGGCAGCTTCGCATTCGCCGCCGCAAGCATCCACTCGGGTAAAGGCGGGTTGCCGGCAAACGCCGCCGACGATCCAAAAGTAAGAACTCCGATAGCGAGAACGAGGCAAAAGTATTTCAAATAAGGCGTCATCATGCCGCTCCATGCGTACAAGACTTTGTTCCAAGGCGATGCGCTAATCCGGCGACTACTGGGCTCCGCCAGACGCGGCTGCCGGCGGAGCTACTTTCAGTATGATCTGTTGCTGGTCCTGCGCATTCATCTTTTGATAGAAATCTCTCAGCTCGGGGTATTCCTTTGCGTCATAGAAGGAAGTAGCGAGCAGGAGCAGGCGACTCTGGGTGTAGACTCCAGCGTCGACCTTGTAGGTCGCCCCAAAAATGGCCCGCTTGACCAAGGGAAGCTGCGTGTTTTTTGGTACGCTTTCTGCAACGAGGGTCGGCGGCAGCTTGATAACTACCGTGTCCTTCATCTGATAGGGATACAGCAGATCGATAGGGAGTTCGCGCTTCTCATGCGAAAAAAGCGGCTTGGACCCCGCCTCGAAAAAGCACGAGGGCAGGAAGACGCGCTTTGCAGTGGAAGTGCCCAGCGTCCCGGAAACGTCGACCACGGCCATCAGAGCACTTTTAGAGTCGGCCAACCCAAGGAAATGATTGGTCCTCGCCTCCACACCTGATGGCAATCTGCTTTGCAGTTCCTCCTGAAACTTCTTTTTGACTGCTTCGACGTCCGAGACCAAAGCCTCCTGACGCCACTTGAGGGCCTCTTCGCCTGCCATGTTTATCCGGATGAACCCTGTCACCTGCCCCTGTGGACCGAGCGTCAACTCGGCGGAACGTAGCACCGTCGACTGCTGATAGCCCAGGCCTGGAGATTCCGCGATTTCGGTCCCATGTTCCGTCTGCCGAAGGCCCTGCGTTAGAGTGTGCTTCCAATGCATTTGCCCGAAGGCGCAGTAGCGCTGGCCGGGGTCGAAGAACTGCTCCTTGCCGTCGATCAGGACGATCGCCACATCGTCATCGAGCTGACTCATCGATAGAAAAGCGGGGCGAAAGATGGTGCGGTCCCTGCTCGTCAGCCGCATTGCGTAAGCCTTGAGCCCGGCGGCCCTTACCATGGCTATGAATAACAACGTGATTTCGTCGTCGTTGCCACGTTTCTGCTCCCAGATGTCTGCCGCCGTCTTTACCTTAAGCCCCTCAGCCTTGTTCTCCTCGGTGCTTCGCTCCCGCGTGAAGCTTGTATTCTCAAGCGGCATCATGGCGTCATAAACCTTCGCAACCTTCTGCTGCTCCGTGTCTCCCGGCAGCACGATCTGCTGGACGGCCTCCTGGATTTTCTTGCTGGTGGACGCGAACTTATCGACGTCCTTGGACCAATACTTGCCCTCGTCCTTCCAATAGTCCTCTACCTTGCGAAACGCGGTGTAATAGAACTGCACTCGATAGCTCAAACTCTGCATGGGCGGCATGAATTCTTCCTGGGGAGTTGCCGGGATGTTTACCATATCCAGTTCGTAGATTTGCGATAACTGGTTGTACTTGATCTCTGCTCCTGCCGGTAACTGCGGAACATAGGCAGTCTGGCCCTCCGTTATCTCTCCATGGGGGCCTTGTAACTCCCGCTGGTAGGGGACAAATTTGTAGTGGGCCGCTCGCACAGGGATTTCCTGTTGAATGAACCAGGTCGGTTCGTAGACAAAATCATCGTCATAGCGAAGGTCATAGCGATACTCAAGGATGCTGCCTACCTGCACGTCGGGGAGGGTAAATACCCGCGTGTGGTACTGATATTCCCTGGTCGCTACAATCAGCTTGTCGATCGGCTTGCCGGTGTACGGAATAACGGTCCCGTCGCTGTGGACGGTGCGGCCCTGAATATCGGCGATCTTGTAATGGGCCTTTTCATAGATGGGCATTTCAACGTCCGCATACTTCTTGCCGTCCTCGGTCAGTATCTTGAGCCGAACGTAGACGCTGTGGAAGTGGAGCTTGTCGTCCCCAATCTCTTCGCGGAAGAGATACACGCCTGCGGCGCCGGGGTCGTCGGGCGCGGAAGTCATGCTGAGTTCCGCAGGCGTCGGCGCCTGCCAAGTCGACGCGTGGGCAATCGGGCCGTGGAGGCAGAGCAGACCGAGGGGCAGCAGAAAAAAAAGAGAACGAGCAGCCAGGGGCGAGCTGGTGAGATAGTTCGAGCGCCTGATATTCACGACAGCCTCCACCCCGCTGCGAGTGACTATGCACCCATCGGGCGGGTGAAGGGCCTTTACACGGTGCATGACTCAGCAGGGATGCACCCTTTGTACTGTTGTTTCGGTCGGGGCACAAGGAGATTCTTGTTGAGCGTCTTATTGAGAGCAGTCTGCCCGGGTGAGTTTCGCTCAAGGAACAAGTTCCTGGTCACCCGGACTATCGGGAGATGGCAAGCTGTAGCTGCGATAATATGATCGACAGCGTCATCGCGAAATTCGTGATCGCCATGCCTCTCCCTTCCGGGGACTTATGAAACGCCACGTACTCATCTGCGGGATCTTCGGTGGCGTGTTGATTGCGCTACTGAAATGGAGCGAGTACCAGTTTCTGATCATTGACCATTCGATCGAAATCTACGGCGGGCTGACGGCGGTCATTTTTGCCGGCTTCGGTATCTGGCTTGGCCAGAAGCTGACCGCGCCCAAACAGACCATCGTACTCAAGGAGGTCTTTGTCCCGGCTCCGCTGCCCGCGGCGACCCCCTTCGTCGCTAACGAGACAAAGCGCGAGGACCTCGGCATCACGCGCCGCGAGATGGAAATCCTGGGCCTGATAGCCAACGGTATGAGCAACCG
>DASWUZ010000401.1:0-30798 GCA_036401395.1 Acidisarcina sp. | reverse complement strand
TTTGATGACCTCGATTATCTTTGGGGTCTTGCTCGTCTTCATCTTCGTACTGCAGAAGGCCTTGCGCATCGTGCGCCCTGTATTTCGAGAGCGCGGCAAGATCAACGCCGAAGTTACCGGCCGGCTGACGGAGTCGCTGGGCGGAGTGCGCGTTATCAAGGGCTACCACGCGGAAACGCGCGAGGCAGGAGTTTTCGCCGAGGGCGCGGCCCGCCTGCTCGCCAACGTGATGCGATCGCTAACCGTGATCAGCACGCTCTCTTTCACGGCGACGAGCATTATGGGAATCGTCGGCGGGCTGGTGATGTATCTCGGTGCACACCAGGTGATATCCCACCAACTCACGGTCGGACAGTATGTGCAGTACACGATGTTTCTGGCGTTTATGGTCGCGCCGGTCTTTCAGATCGTGAACGTGGGCACTCAGTTGACTGAGGCAATCGCCGGCCTCGACCGCACCATGGAAATTCTTAACGAGAAGGATGAGTTCACCGACTCCGGGCGCACGCATGCGTTTGGAACGATTCGCGGAGAGGTCATTTTCGACGAAGTCAATTTTGCATACGAGCCTGAAAAGCCGGTGCTGCATGGGGTTTCGTTTGTAGCAAGACCGGGGACGGTCACGGCACTGGTTGGCTCGTCCGGGTCGGGTAAGTCGACGATCATATCTTTGATTTGCGCCTTTCATACGCCGACCGTCGGACGCATCCTGGTGGATGACGTCGATCTCTCGACGGTGCGGCTGGACGATTATCGCGGGCAGCTTGGAGTGGTCTTGCAGGAGTCGTTTCTCTTTGATGGGACCATCCGGGAGAACGTGATGTTTTCGCGGCCAATGGCCACTGAGGAGCAGTTTCTCGAGGCCTGCCGCATTGCGCGAGTAGATGAATTTGCTGAGCGCTTCCCGGAGGCCTATGACACCATCGTTGGCGAGCGCGGGGTGAAGCTTTCAGGCGGCCAGCGTCAGCGGCTTTCGATAGCTCGCGCGGTGCTGGCTGACCCGCGCATCCTGATCCTCGATGAGGCGACGAGCTCACTCGACTCCGAGTCCGAGGCCATGATCCAGCAAGGACTCAACTTCCTCATGCAGGGACGCACTACCTTCGTGATTGCTCACCGGCTGTCGACAATTCGTCGCGCCGACCAGATACTGGTGGTCGAGGGCGGCAGGATCGTGGAGCGTGGGACGCACGATTCGCTATATATCCTGGGGGGCAGATACTACGACCTCTATACGCGCCAGCATGGGTTGGAAACGAATTTGTTTCTAGCTCCTGGCGAGGGCGGCGCTATTGAGGAAGTCGAAGGTGTCAAACGATCCTGACCTGCGCGCATTCTCCCGAAGCCGGAGCAGCCGGGCAAGGCAGCCCCCAAGGTACAATATCGGAATGAAGGTCACGGTGGGCGTCTCAGGCGGCATTGCCGCCTATAAGGCAGCAGAGCTGGTCCGAACACTTCAACGGCAGGCCCTCGACGTTCATGTAGTGATGACGGAGTCAGCGCAGAAGTTTATTCAGCCGCTGACTTTTGCGTCCCTCACTGGCCATCGCGTAATAACCGGCCTCTGGTCGGAGGATTCCTCCGACGCCACCGGCCACCACGACGCTTCACCGGGTGACACTCCCGGTATCGAGCATATACAAGCGGCCCAGACTACCGATGTGCTTCTCGTCGCGCCTGCCACGGCCAACGTTCTCGCCAAATTTGCCAACGGAATTGCTGATGATTTCCTGACGACCATGTATCTCGCGACCACCGCTCCGGTCGTCGTCGCTCCGGCGATGAACATCAATATGTGGCAGCACCCAGCGACGCAGGCCAACATCGAAACGCTGGAGTCGCGCGGCGTGCGCATCGTGTCGCCGGCCAGCGGCTATCTTGCCTGCGGCATGGAGGGCCAGGGTCGCCTGGCCGAGAACGACGACATCCTGCGCGCCGTGCTCGACACTCTCAATCAGTCGAACGATCTTGCTGGCGAAGTGGTCCTCGTCACTGCGGGCGGCACGCGAGAGGCGCTCGATCCTGTGCGGTTCATAGGCAATCGGTCAAGCGGCAAGATGGGGTATGCCATTGCCGAGGCGGCCCAGCAACGCGGCGCTCGAGTCATTCTCATCACTGCGCCTACCTCTCTTCGCGCGCCCTCCAATTGCGAAATCGTTCCCGTGATTACAGCCGACGAAATGCGGGCCGCCGTGCTCAGCCGCCTCGATAGCGCAAGTATCGTGATCAAGGCAGCAGCGGTAGCCGACTACCGCCCACGCATTCGCGCCGAGCAAAAGATGAAGCGGTCGGGCCCCTTGGTGCTCGAGTTCGAGCCCACGGAGGACATCCTTGCCGAAGTCGTTCGCAAGCGTAGGACGGGCACACTGGTCATCGGTTTCGCCGCCGAGACGCAGGAACCCTTGCAGCATGGCCGCGCCAAGCTCACCCGCAAAGGCGCTGACGCTATCGTGCTCAACGACGTGTCTCGTTCCGGTCTCGGCTTCGATTCAGACAACAATGCGGCCACCTTTCTCACCGAACAGACCGCCATCGAGTTTCCCGAGATGACGAAGCGGGAGCTCGCCGACCGCATTCTTGACGAAACAATCTCGCTGCGCCGCCCGCAGATTGTCTTGGACGAGGGGCTCTCCCTGATGGCGACGGGCGCGGCCCAGGCTAAGTCGCCGTTCGATCCCCGAGAGTAGCGGACCGGCTTGAAATCTCAGATCGATCCAGAGCTCCAACAGGCGATCACGGCTCGCATCCAATATTGCCGTGACCTCGGCATACACGATTTTTATCGCCGCGGTGAGCCAACGCCACGGGTAGACTCCATAATCAGAGCAAACACGGTTACAAATAGCGAAAGATCAGTAACCGCTCCTGTTACAAATAATCCAGACCCGCGTCCAGGCCCGCCTCCGCACATTCAGAATCAAGACACGACCGAGGAGGACATCATAGCCGCAAGAAAGACCATGCCCGCCGCGCCTGCCATTGGCCCCGTTATACCCGCTCCACAAAGGGCCGCCGCGCTGCTGCTTATCCGCGAAGAGATAGGGGACTGTACCCGATGCCCACTCGCCTTTGCCGGTCGCAACAAGATCGTCTACGGCGATGGCGACCCGAACGCCCGGCTGATTTTCGTCGGCGAGGGCCCAGGCGCAGACGAAGACAGGACCGGCGTGCCCTTCGTCGGTAAAGCCGGGCAATTACTCAACAATATGATCAACGCGATGGGCCTGCGCCGCGAACAGGTCTACATTGCCAACATCGTAAAATGCCGGCCCCCCGCCAACCGCGTGCCCGAGCCTGAAGAAGCACACACGTGCACCCAGTTTCTCTTCCGCCAGATCGACGTCATCCGCCCCGAAGTAATCGTAGCGCTCGGCTCTACGGCTGCGACGTATCTGCTCGGTGCGAAGAGTCCTCTCGGTGCGCTGCGGGGGCGTGTACATCCGTGGCGCGACGCAAAACTGATCGTCACCTATCACCCGGCCTTCCTGCTTCGAGACCCCACCCAAAAGAAAGCCGCATGGTCCGACCTTCAAATCGCGATGGCCGAGCTAGGATTGCAGCCGCCATCGCGGCCAGTTGCCTGACCCGCAGAGATGGCGTTGGGAACTCGGCAGCATCAAAAGTGATGCAGATTGATGCTAAAATCTATGCATAGGTAA
Organism: Acidisarcina sp.; assembly: GCA_036401395.1. Classification (GTDB taxonomy): domain Bacteria; phylum Acidobacteriota; class Terriglobia; order Terriglobales; family Acidobacteriaceae; genus DASWUZ01. Next base: position 27,139 of record DASWUZ010000401.1, on the reverse strand, counting down.
ATTTCCATGCGCACCACTGTGGCACTCGATGATGAACTCCTCACCAAGGCGAAGGAACTCACCGGCATCACCGAGACCGCAGCCCTTGTCCGTGCCGGCCTGACATCGCTCATTGAGCGAGAAGCCGCGCGCAGACTAATTCTACTGGGAGGAATGGACCCACACGCCCGGTACATACCGCGCCGTCGGCCTAAACTCGATTGATACTGCTCAATTGATACTGATCGACACTAGCGTCTGGATCGACTTCCTCAACAGCGGAGGTAGCATGCTGGAGCGCGTACTCGCCGACGGGGACGCAGTCATTCATCCCTTCGTACTCGGCGAGCTCGCCCTTGGGTCAATCCGGGATCGTGCCCTGGTGCTCCAACTGCTGAACACTTTGCAGCCTGCCCTGGTGGCCAGGAACGTTGACGTACTCAACGCCATTGAAAACTGGTCGTTGCCCAGCTCGGGGTTGGGCTATGTCGATGTCCATCTCCTATGTTCCGTATCTCTAATGGTTGGATGCCGGCTCTATACGCACGATAAAAGGCTACGGGCAGCCGCCCAGGTTCTCAATCTCGCCATGGACCTTCACTAGCTGTCCGATCCAGCCGCCAAACACCCCATGCCTCGTTTCTGTGACGTAGCGCTGCCCGTCCCGCTAGATCGCACCTTCACCTACGCGCTGCGAGACGGAGAAAACGCGCCCGCCATCGGTGCAAGAGTACTCGTCCCTTTTCGCACCGAGAAGATGACGGGCATCGTCATACGGCTCCACGACGAAGCGCCTCCAGTCGCGGCCAAACCTATCGACGCGGTGCTCGACACTGAGCCGATCCTTTCTCCGGAACTGCTGGACCTCGCCGCGTGGATCGGCAAGTACTACATCGCGCCACTTGGCGAGGTGCTCCGGTCGATGCTGCCGCTTATGGCTGAGGTGCGTCACCAGGTGCTGTATCGCATCACTGAGACAGGCAAGGCCATCCTCTACGCCGGCGCCGGGCAAGGCTCCTCGCGTCGCTCCCGCAAGACTCCCGCTGAGCAGGACTCAGAATACGCAGTCCTGAATTACCTCGAGTCTGGTCAGGCAAATCGTGCGGCGACGCTGCGCTCGGCCACCGGCGCAAGTCTGCAATTGTTGACAGGAATGCTTCGCAAAAAATGGCTAGCTCGCGAGACCGCCGCCGCACCGCGCGATGCCCGCCGGCTCGTCCGACACGCGGTGCTCGTAACCGACGCGCGCCTGCCAAAGCTCAATCCCAACCAGCAAGCAATCCTCGCTGAACTCGCTGGAGCAGGCGGTTCGCTGCCGATCGTCGAACTGCGTCGCCTCAACCTTCCGGCCTCGACGCTGGCAACACTCGTCCGCCGCGAACTCGTCCGCATCGACGAGCGTCCCGCCGAATTCCATATATCCAGCCTCGCTCAACATCCCCTTTATACGTTGAACCCAGCCCAGCAGGCGGCCTTCGAGTCCATCGCCTCATCGCTCACCACCGCCAAATTTCGCCCATGCCTGCTGCACGGCGTCACCGGCTCAGGCAAGACCGCCGTCTATCTCGCAGCCATGCAGGCCGCGCTCGACGCTGGCCAGTCCGCCATACTGCTCGTGCCGGAGATCGGCTTGACCCCGGCGATGGCCGGCCAACTACACTCAACGTTCGGTGACAACGTCGCGCTGCTGCACTCGCAACTCACTCCCGAGGAGCGCGCCGAACAATGGCATCGCATCCGCCGAGGAGACGCCCGCATCGTCGTCGGTACACGCTCCGCCGTCTTTGCACCGGTCGCCAATCTGGGCCTCATGATTGTCGATGAAGAGCACGATTCGTCCTACAAGCAGGAAGAGATGCCGCGCTACCATGCGCGCGACGTTGCCGTGATGCGTGCCAAGTTGAACTCTGCAACCGTGGTGCTTGGGTCGGCTACCCCATCGCTCGAATCCTGGCGCAATGCATCCACCGGTCGCTACGCACTGATAGAAATTCACGAGCGCGTCGCCAACCGCCCGCTGCCTCTCGTCGAGCTTGTCGACATGCGTCTGGAGTTTCAACAGACCGGGCAAGAGCAGCTCTTTTCACGCGAACTGATCGCCGAGACCCGGGCCACCCTCGACCGCGGCGAGCAGGTGATCATCCTCCTGAACCGGCGTGGCTACTCCTTCGTCGTGATCTGCCGTGCCTGCGGCGACAAACTTGAATGCGAAAACTGCGCCATCTCGCTCACCTACCACAAGGGCATCGACGATGTGCAGTCCCCAGTCGGCACGCGGCTGGAGTGCCATTACTGCGGATTCAAGCGCACCGTCCCTAAGCGCTGTCCGAAGTGTGAAAGCGAGCATCTGCACTTCCTCGGCGCAGGCTCGCAACAAGGCGAAGAGCGCCTGCACGAACTCTTTCCCGGCGCGCGCATCGGACGCATGGATCGCGATACAGTCCGAGGCCGCCAGGATATGGAGCGGCTGCTAAACCGCCTTCACTCCGGCGAAATCAACCTGCTCGTCGGCACTCAAATGATCGCCAAGGGCCATGACATTCACGGCGTCACGCTGGTCGGTGTCGTCGGGGCAGACTTTGCCCTCGGCCTGCCTGACTTCCGAGCCGCCGAGCGGGTCTTCCAGCTATTAACTCAGGTCTCCGGACGCGCGGGCCGCGGCGATCTTGCCGGAAAAGTCCTCGTACAGACCTACCATCCCGATCACTACGCGATCCTGTGCGCGGCCACCCACGACTTCCACGCCTTCGCGAAAAAGGAACTGCAGTACCGCAAGTGGATGCACTACCCGCCATTCGGCGTCCTAACGAACCTCATCGTCCAAAGCCCACGGCTTGAGCAAGCAGCAGGATGGGCCTCTATCCTCGGGCGATGGTTCGCGTCAACTCAACTTGACGGCGTCCGCGTGCTCGGCCCTGCAACTGCGCCACTCAGCCGCCTCAAACGCATCTACCGTTTTCATCTGGTGCTCAAGGCAGACAAGCGTTCCGCCCTCGCCCACGCCCTGCACGGTGCGCTCACCCACGCAGATCAGGCAGCGATCCCCCGACGGAACCGCATCGTTGATGTAGACGCGATCAGCCTGATGTGAGGGTCGGCTATTCCGGTCAAAGGCATACGATAGTCAAGACATGGAAACGAAAAATACTCGCGGATATCCCCGGGGGCGGATGAGGTTGTCCGATGGTTTGGCTATTGGCCGTCGTTTCACGATGCGGAAGTAATCAGTCTCACCTTAAATCGAGCGGGCGAGTCCTGCCTGAAGGTCCATACTTTTGAGATGACGGGCGAACTCGACTCGCGACGCCACTACATCCTCATCAACCACACCATAGTCAGTTTTTTCTTTGAGGGTCTCAAAGGACTGGTTTTGAACGGGTTCAATAATCAGAACGTGATCTCCTGCTTGACTCTGCAAAAGACCTGCGACATTTACGCACTAACTTTGGGACACTGTTACCGCGTCGAGGGGCGCATCGACGCGGCGCACGTTCGCATAGAACTTCTGCCCGGAACTCCTGAGGGCGGCATATATTCAGCACAGCTAGTCCGTGAGGTGCATTTCCTTGCCCGGTTTAAATCGCACTGCTTTTCCAGGAACGATGGTAACCTCTGCGCCAGTGCGCGGATTACGTCCAATACCGGTTTTGCGCGGCCTCACATTGAAGACACCAAAGCCCCGCAACTCGATCCTGTCCCCGGCCCCCAAGGCATTCTTCAAGCCATTGAAAACGGTATCCACAGCTGCTTCAACCTTGTTCCGCGGTAGTCCCGTCCGCTGAATAACTTTCTGAATAATGTCCTGTTTGATCATTGCTTCACCGAGGGCGGACGAATGGCTTTCTTCAATTAGGTTGATGCTAGAGCCGTTTTTCCACCATGTCAACGAAGCCATAGGCGCTCGAATCGCCATGTTTCGCGGTACCATCCTATAAGCTGACCTTACTAGAGTTAGTGGATTGCTTTGGGTGATAGCGCCGAAAGATTACAAGCACGTTAAAGGCGCATGGAGCACGATGTCTATTAAAAGTGATACCTGGATCCGTGAGCAGGCGCTTACGCGCGACATGATCCGGCCGTTTTGCGAGAAGCAGGTCAAAGAGGGAGTCATCTCATATGGCCTATCGTCCTACGGATATGACCTCAGGGTCTCGGACGAATTTAAGATTTTCACCAACGTAAACAGCGCCATCATCGATCCCAAACACTTCGATGAGCGCTCTTTCGTTACGGTGCAGTCGGAATCGGTAATCGTACCGCCAAATTCATTTGCCCTGGCCCGTTCCATTGAACATTTCAAGATTCCGCGCGACGTTCTCACAATTTGCGTCGGTAAATCGACTTATGCCCGCTGCGGAATCATCGTTAACGTGACCCCCTTCGAGCCCGAATGGGAGGGATACGTCACCCTTGAAATTTCGAACACAACCCCGCTCCCCGCCCGCGTCTACGCTAACGAAGGACTCTGCCAGATCCTCTTCTTCCAGTCGGATCAGGTATGCGAAACAAGTTACGCGGACCGGAAAGGAAAATATCAAAACCAGCAGGGAATTGTCCTGCCGAAACTTTAATGATGGCCGATCACAGGTTGCGCTCAAGACAGCGAATAGGTCTGCTCGAAACAGAACCAATTCGAGCGGCGGGCTTTCGGTCTGTCTTCGAGGGTAAGCTGTCGATCGAAATCGTCCCTGTCGATGTGACAGGCCTCATCGCCGACCGGTCGCTTTCAGTGGCGCTGCTGGGCCTGCACAATTCTACCGACGCATTTGAGACGTTGGCGGTGATCAAAGCTGCTCGCCCGAACATGCGTTTGATCCTGATGGGGCTGGGCGCAACCGACGAGATCATCATCAATGCAATCGCTGCAGGGGCAAAGGGGTACCTGGAAGACAGCGCCAGTGCGGAACAGGTGGAACAGGCCATAGAAGTGGTCACCAGCGGGTCAATTTGGGCGCCCCGCCGCGTGCTGGCCCTTTTTGTAGATCGCGTTATCCATTCCTCTGCGGCCCGCGCGCTGCGGCGGAATAACTCTCACTTCACGGAGCGAGAACGGGAAGTTCTCAAGCTCCTCGTCTCCGCTAGGTCGAATCGCGAGATCGCGGAAGATCTTAACATTGAGGAGCGCACCGTCAAGGCCCACGTAGCCAGGTTAATGCGCAAAGTGGGTGTAGACAATCGCATAGCGCTCTCTGTCCACGCTGTGACAAATGAATTGTTGTCCAAAGAATCCAGCCTGGTGTTAAGCAACGTGTTGGGCACGGAAGACCACGGTCTTTCGTGATCTTGTGGTAACCAGGTGCTGGGCGGATAGTGAACCTAGAAACAACGCAGATCTGGGGAACGGGGCTACCACTTTTGGTGGCCCCCATTTTTTTTGGTGCTTCAATGCTTCTAAATCTTGCTCCAGCAGGACGTTTCCGCCTCACTTCCTCCGTATCCATGCATCCAACAGTTCGGTGAGTGAGTGCCGGGACTTAAGTCCGGCAAACCTCAGAGTTACCCCAGAACGAACATAAGCAAGAATCCGCAGGAGAAAGAAAGACATGAAAAAGCTATTAACAGTTTTGTGCATTGCCGGTATGTCATTGCCGGCGTTGGCAGCAAGCGACAAAGCCACCATTGAAAAGCGCCTGGACAATGCCAAGAGCGTCCTCGATCAGATCACCCAGACCCCGGACCACAGCGTGCCGGATGCGATTCTTCAGCAAGCTACTTGCGTAGGCGTAATTCCAGGTCTTAAGAAGGCGGCGTTTGTGGTTGGCGGGGAGTATGGACAGGGCGTAGTCACCTGCCGCACTCCGAATGGCTGGAGCGCGCCTGCCTTTATCAAGCTGAGTGGCGGCTCGTTCGGCTTCCAGATCGGTGGGCAGTCCACAGACCTGGTATTAGTTGCTGTGAACGACAAGGGCTTTCAGGACCTGCTGAAAAGCAAGTTCAAAATTGGCGCAGATGCTGCGGCGTCCGCCGGCCCTGTGGGGCGTAACTCACAGGCGGCCACCGACTGGAAACTTAATGCGGAGTTGCTGACGTACTCCCGCAGCAAGGGCCTGTTCGCCGGGATCGATCTCAACGGCGCGGTAATCGAACAAAATAACGAGGAGAGCGCCAACTTTTACGGCGAGGACCATACCTTCGAGCAACTCCTGAAGGGCAACGTCCCCGTTCCCGATGACGCTGCCCCGTTTGTTCGTACGGTTGCGAAATACTTTATGGCTGTTCAGCAGTAAGGTAGAGAGAAAAAAGTGGCAAAAGAGGGTGACCTTCGGTCGCCCTCTTCTCTTTCATGGCCATCGCTGATCTCTGTTTGCCCGAAACCCCGGGCGCTGCTAATCTCGCTGCCAGCTTTGCAGCAAAGGAAAGATGCATGATGAGCCGAGTATCGAAGATTATTAGCTTCCTTTTAGTATTCCCCCTCGCCAGCCTCAGCAGCCACGCACAAACATGGGCAAAGACCCGTCTCGACGCTTCACCCCGTCACCATGAATACGTCGCCCTCAAACACGGCGAAAGGACCCTCCAGGCTTTTGTTGTCTATCCCGAGGTCAAAACCAAGGCCCCCGTCGTCATCCTCATCCACGAAATCTTTGGCCTCAGTGACTGGGCAAAGGAGATGGCCGACGAATTGGCAGGCGAGGGTTTCATAGTTGTGGCGCCCGATCTGCTCTCTGGCCATGGCCCTAATGGCGGGGGATCAAGCGCGTTTCCCGATCAGGACGCGACGGTGAAGGCTGTCTCTGGCCTCGACGCTGATGCAGTGACAGCCGACCTCGATGCTGCCGCCGATTACGCGAAGCAGATACCAGCGTCCAACGGGAAGATCGCCACCGTGGGGTTCTGCTGGGGTGGCGGCAAGTCGTTCGCTTTCGCGACCCATCGCAACGATCTGTCGGCTGCGTTCGTCTTCTACGGGCCTGGGCCGGCAGATGTGAGTACGATAACCGCTCCGGTCTACGCCTTTTACGCAGGTAACGACGCTCGCATCGGCGCTACCATACCGGCCACGACCGCCGCAATGAAAGCGGCAGGGAAACCATATGTCGTCACGACCTACGACGGGGCCGGTCACGGGTTTATGCGAGCTGGCGAGGACCCGGCCAACACGGTGCCGGGAAATAAAACCGCGCGCGATCGGGGCTTCGCTCAGTTGGTCGCCCTACTCAAGAGGATGTAAAGCGAAGTCTGCCGCTCAAACACAGCTATCCGGAACCACGAGCACTTCGATCTCGTATTCTCAAATTATGAGGGCTCTGGTTTTTGGCTTTACCCTGCTGTTGGTTACTCCTGCCACAAGCGTCTTATGTGCCCGGCAAAATACGCAGAAGGAAGGCCCGCCAAAGACGGTTAGCTCCTCCGAGTCCTCACAAGCTTCTCTTCCAGACGCCTATAACGTACCTCTCTTGACCGAGGGCTTGCGGCTCTCCGACTTCGCATCTATGGAGCCACCAGCGGGCTTGCGCGACAAACTGACGAAAATCGGCGGCTTCATACAAAACACCCCCAACGACGGCCAACTGGCGACCCAGCAGACCGAAGTCTGGCTCGGCCATACAACGTCGGCTTTTTACATGGTGTTTATCTGTCACGATAATCACCCCGGCGCGATACGCGGCCACCTCGCGCGTCGCGAAAATATCCTGATGGACGACAATGTCTCCGTGCTCTTCGATCCCTTTCAAGACCGGCGCAAGGGCGTTCTCTTCATCGTCAATCCCGCAGGCGTCCAGGCCGATGCGGAGTGGACCGAAAATCAAAACACAGACTACAGCTACGACCAGGTCTGGGACTCAGAGGGACGAGTGACTAAGGACGGATGGATCGCCATGATCGTGATTCCGTTCCGCAGCCTTCGCTTTCGTCCCGGCCGTCCCGATTGGGGCGTGGTCTTCTCTCGGAACCTGCCCCGCAACAGCGAAGTGGACTACTGGCCCAGAATCTCCGCGAGCGTATCGGGCGTGCTGAGCCAGGAGGGCACTCTGCACGGGCTCGGCGATCTACCTGGTTCACATCACATCCAGCTGAATCCTTACGTCCTGGGACAGAATGAGCGAACATTGCTTAACCTTGATCCTCTTGATCCGCACTTCAGCTCGAGGCATATCGAGGGCACGGCTGGCGGCGAGGCAAAGGCAGTCCTCAGAGACAGCATCGTGCTTGACGGGACCATCAACCCCGACTTCAGCACTGTCGAATCAGACCAGCCGCAATTCACCGTCAATCAGCGCTTCCCAGTGTACTTTCCCGAGCTGCGGCCATTTTTCCTTGAGAATTCCAACTATTTCGCCACGCCCATCCTGCTCGTCGATACACGTAACATCATTCATCCGGAATATGGCGCTCGCGCGACGGGCAAAATCGGCCGTACTAACCTCGGCTTCTTCGCGATTGACGATCGCGAGCCAGGCGACGGCGTGCCGGTGGGAGATCCAAACTACAAGCATCGGGCGAAGTTCGCGGTTGGCCGCATCTCTGAGGACTTTGGCAAAGGATCGAGCCTCGGCCTCATTTACACGGACGAAGAATTTGGTGGAGGCTGGAGCCGGGTTGGTGGCGTCGATTTCACCGCGCGGCTCTCGGAGAAATGGACAGCCGACGGCGAATGGGTCGAGAGCTCCACAAAAGGTGTAGATACACCCGGCAGTCCCTCAACCTACGCCGCCGGCCCAGGGACCCGCATAGATTTCCAGCGTCAGGGGCACGCCTTCAACCTCAACGGCACGCTCAAGGACTACTCCACCGGCTTCCAAACCCAGGTCGGCTTCATCGACATAACCAATGCTCGCTACAGCCAGACCCACTCAACCTACCAGTGGTACCCGAAGCACAGCCTGATTCAAAGCTTTGGATTGGAAGGAAACAACACCATCGCCTTTGACCATCAGGGCAATCGCATTTTCCGCAACTCGTCATTCGATCCGTTCCTGCTCCTGCGTGGAAACACGGTGATAGCGCCGCTCGCAGGGCAGAACTCCGACACCCTCGGCCCCCAGGATGGCACTCTTCTGACCCGCAATAAAAACTTCACCGAAAACTTCGCTGGAGTAGTAGCGCGCGGCGCTCCTTTTTCCCAGCTCAACTTCAACATCCAGGCTTTTCGAAGTGGTAACGTAAATTTCAATCCGGTTGCGGGCGGTGTCCCCTCCCTCATGAACCAGGAGAATCTACAGGCGTTGGTAACCATTCAGCCTCTGCGGCAATTCACGGCCGACAACACTTATCTGCTCGATCGCGACCACTCCGTGGCTGACGGCGCCCTGGTTTACGAAAGCCAGACCTTCCGCACCAAGCTCAATTATCAGTTCACACGGGCCATCTCGGCGCGCGTAATCGTGGAGTACGACACCACCCTCGCCAACCCGCTCGAGACCTCGCTGCCGCGCACTAAGCAAGTGGGAACGGAGGCGCTGCTCACCTGGCTGCCTCATCCCGGCACTGCTATCTACATCGGATATAACAACGACCTGCAAAACCTTGATCGCACCCTCTGCAATCGCGGCCCCAACGGTGCGTGCGACCCGAACAACAGTGTCGTCCCCCGCTCCCAACAGTATCTAAATGACGGCCGGCAAATCTTCATCAAGGCGTCGTACTTGTTCCGCTTCTAATCGATCCGCCATAACGAGCGCCGAACACTATGCGTGTAGATGCAGGCGGGCAGTAGAATGAACCCTGCCTGAAGATGCGAAGACGTCTGGAATTTGCTGCCGTTTACTCCCTGATCGGCTTGCTGGGCCTGCTGCCGCGCTCTACTGCGCGGGGTCTCGGCGCGCTTGTCGGATGGCTTGCCTTTCATCTGCTGGGGCGACTCAGGAGCGTGGGCCGCCGCAATCTGGAACTCGCTCTTCCTGAAAAGCTCCTCGCTGAGAGGGAACGAATTCTGCGCCGTGTGTATCGCAATCTCGGATGGCTCATGGCCGAGTTCTGCCAGATGCGCCGCTACACTCCAAAGAATACCCGCGACTTCATACGCTACGAGGGCCTCGAACATTACCTGACCGCCCGGGACGCAGGCAAAGGAGTGCTGATCCTGACCGGCCATCTCGGTGCCTGGGAGCTGTCCAGCTTCTACCACTCGCTGATGGGTTATCCGATGAGCATGGTCATCCGCAGGCTTGATAACTCCGCCGTCGACGAGCTGGTAAATCGCATTCGATGCCTACATGGCAACCGCGTAGTGCACAAGAACGACTTCGCGCGGGGCCTGCTCTCGGCGATGCGAAATGGCGAGACCGTGGGCATCCTCATGGACACGAATATGACACCGCCGCAAGGGGTCTTCGTAGACTTTTTCGGGCGGCCGGCATGCACCGCCTCCGGTATGGCCCGGCTCGCGTTGAAAACCGGGGCTGCCGTCATTCCAGGCTTCATGCTCTGGGAGCCCAACGAAAAGAAATATGTGCTTCACTTTGGCGAGCAGTTACAACTTGTCCACAGCGGCGACGATGAGGCGGACATATTCGCCAACACCGCCCTTTTCACGAGCGTTATCGAGAATTGGGTTCGTCAGTATCCCGACCAGTGGCTATGGGTGCATCGGCGCTGGAAGACGCGCCCCGAAGGCGAACCGCCAATCTACGGTTCCTAGCTAAGTTGCAGCGCAGCCTCCGTTCCATGCGCAGCTTTCTGTAGGGCTACACTGCATAACAGGCCTATCGAATGATGACTCTCATCCAACTCGCATCAGCCCTCGGAGGGCGACTTGGCGACTCGGGCGATGAAGCGGTGGAGATCGCGGCGGTTGCCGGGATTAAACACGCCGCGACCAACGACTTGGTCTTCGCCGAGGATGCGCTGTCCTTTCAGGCCGCGATTGCTTCCTCGGCGGGCGCCCTAATCATGAGCAAAAATCTCGCCATCGGCACCACAAGCAAACCGCTATTGATCCACGCTCATCCACGGCTGGCCTTCGCTCGCGCGGCTGCGCTGCTACGCCGCGACGCGGAGGCGACCGGGATCCACCCGTCAGCCGTAATAGCTGTGACCGCAACCTTGAGAGATGGTGTTTCGGTCGGCCCGCACGCAGTCGTCGGCGAGGGTGCGGTCATAGGTAGCGGTTCGATCCTACACAGCGGAGTAGCAATCGGCGACCACGTGATCCTTGGCGAATATTGCCGGATCTATCCGCGCGTCGTTCTTTACCCCGGAGTCACACTGGGCAATCGCGTCGTTGTCCACGCGGGCGCAGTTCTCGGGGCGGATGGCTTCGGGTATGTTCGCGACGCTGCAACCGGCGAGTACATCCAATTCCCACAGCAGGGCACTCTCGTGATCGAAGACGACGTGGAGATCGGTGCGAACACCACCATCGACCGCGGCGCACTTGAAGAGACCCGCATCGGTCGTGGCACAAAGATCGACAACCTCGTCCATCTAGGTCATAACGTCGCCGTCGGTCGCCATGTCGTCATCGCCTCGCAGACAGGCGTCTCGGGGTCGAGCCGCATTGGAGATGGCGCGGTCCTCGGCGGCCAGGTAGGCATCGGCGATCACGCCGAGGTCGGCGACGGAGTAATTTTAGGCGGTCAGGCGGGTATCCTCCCGCACAAGAGCCTGCAAGGGGCAGGTCAGCTTTTCTGGGGCACACCGGCTAAGCCGGTCAAGACCTGGCTGCGCGAGCTAGCAACACTGGCGCGCCTCGTCCGCAGTTCCCGCGTCAAAGAATAGAAGCCCTGATTTACCCGGCCTTGCGCAGTAAGGGCAGTCGCGAGTCCGATCTCTGCTCTGTGTGCAAGGACAAGAAAATGGCAGTCGTGGTCGTAGGCGGACATTCGCGAAACGTAGGCAAGACCTCAGTCGTCGCCGGCATCATCGCGCGTACGCCCGAGATGCATTGGACAGCGATGAAGATCACTCAATTCGGCCACGGCTTCTGCACAGCCAACGGCGAGCCGTGTGATTGCACCACCGACGAACACACCATCGCCATCAGCACCGAGCGCGACGGCAGCACAGGCACTGACACTGCCCGCTACCTGGCCGCAGGGGCGGTCAAATCGCTGTGGGCACGGACCCGCCAGGGCAATCTTGCGCCGGCCATGCCGCGCATCCGCAAAGAAATTGCCGAGGCCCAAAACGTAATCATCGAGTCGAACAGCGTAATGCGATTCCTGAAGCCGGACCTCTATCTCACGGTCCTCGATCATGCCACGGCCGACTTCAAAACTTCGGCGCGCTTGTTCCTCGCCCACGCCGATGCGGTACTCCTGCACGCGCCAAACCTCGCGCCTCACTGGAACGGCATTTCACTGAAGTTGATAGCAGGGAAGCCGCAGTTCCAGATCGTCCCGCCCGATTACGTGACCGGCGAACTGGTAGAGTTCGTCGTAGCAAGACTCATGAACGCTGCAAAATCCATTCATGTCCCACACAGCGCAACACTAAGCTGACGTCCAGTTTCCTCGCTTCACGAAACGAAGAACTTTGGAACCAGCGGCGCAGCGACTTCCGGCTTGTGGATCGGTGTTTGAGGCAAAACGTAACCTACCTTGCCGGCGGCTATTTCGTCTTGAGCCACGCGACAGGCCTTGGTTGAGGGGGTTGAAATCAGTGGGCGGGAACCCATTTGTAGTTGGCGTGCACGGCGTGCTGCTACCAGGACATAACTGTAGTGACTGTCGAAACCATCTTCCACCTTCATGAACGGACCTCGGAATTGATCTAGTGGACTTGCGTGATGCCGCTTCGCCTTGAGTGGTCAGGCGTTTCCCGCTTCGGAATCGAGCAGGCCAAACGAAATCAGCACGGGCCGCAGGCGCTCCATTGCATTTGCCTGGCGGCAAGTGTCTGCCAGTTCCATCAACTTCCGGACGTCCGGGCCATTGCAGTCTCCGCTGCGGCGGGCCCGCTCTGAAATGACGATGGCGAAGAGTTCCTCCACCGCCTGATCAAGGAGGTCGTTGACGAGAATATATCCGTATTGCCGATAATTCTCAATCTCCTGTGTAGCTTCTGCCAATCTGCGGTCGATCACTTCTTCCGAAACAAGGTCCTCGACGCGGCTGCGGTTCCGAAGACGCCGGGCCAGCGTCTCCGGATTGGGCGGCAGCACGAAGATGGTCACCGCATCCGGCACCTTGGAACGCACCTGCGCCGCACCCTGCACATCGATGTCAAGCAGCAGATCTTTGCCACGGGCTTCCGCATCAGTCAGCGAATGCTGCGCCGTTCCATAGTAGTTGCCGAACACCTGCGCGTGCTCGAGGAACTCATTGCCCGCGATCATGCGTTCGAACTTCTCTCGCGTCGTGAAGTGATACTCGCCGCCCTCCTGCTCTGAGCCGCGTGGGGCACGAGTTGTATAAGAAACCGAAAACTCCAGGTTCGGAACGAGCGAGCGAAGATGGCTGACCAGCGTCGACTTACCGGAGCCCGACGGTGCCGAAATAATGAACAGAATGCGTCTTCTCCTCGATCGGATGATCAGGCTCTAAAGTGATTATTCAAGATTCTGTACCTGTTCGCGCGCCTTTTCGATGTCAGACTTCATCGCCAGGCCCAGTTCGGTAATTCTCATTCCGCTTCCGGCAACGCCGCCGGTCTTCGAGAGCAGTGTGTTGGCCTCGCGATTCAATTCCTGCAGCAGAAAGTCACCCTTCTTGCCGACTTCCCCGCCAGCGTCAAGGAGCGAACGAAAGTGCCCGATGTGGGTGTGAAGGCGCGCGATCTCTTCCTGTACATCACTACGCTCAGCGAGCATGGCTGCCTCCTGCAAGACTCGGTCCTGGTCGAAGGCGCCTTTGAGCATGGTCTCAAGACGCTGGCTTAATCGTTCGTAGTGGGCTGTCTGAATTCCTTCGCGAAGCTCAGCTGCCTCGTTGACCGCAGCCTCGATGCGGGAGAGACAGGCGCGCAACTCACCCACAAGCGATTGACCCTCGGCGGCACGCATCTGCTTCAACGCGGCGACGGCTTCGTCGAGTTGCGCGAGAACTGCTTCTTCCAAGACTCCGAGATCTTCTTCAGAAGTGCCTTTGTCCTCGGACAACATGCCCTGCAGCCGGAAGATGTTGTTGAGGTCCGGCTCCTGGATGATCTTGTGTTCTTCCTTCGCCGCACTAAACGCTGCAAGGTATGCAGCCACCAGCGCCCGGTTATATTGGACAACTACCTTGCTGCCATGGTCTAGCGCCAGTGTCACATCAACGTGCCCTCGAACGAGGCTTTCTTTAAGAGCCCGTCGTACTCGCATTTCGAGAGAATCAAGCCCCGAAGGCATTCGCAATTGCAAATCGAGATACCGGTGGTTTACGCTCTTGAGGCTAAGAGTGAAACCGAGTGAGTCAGACACGCGCCCAGTTACACGCGCGAAACCGGTCATCGAATAAATCGGTGATCGGGCAACTAGAGGTGAACTATCCATGTGTCCCTTGCTTTCTTGCCACTAATAACTACTTAGTTCTACCTCAATCTACTTTTCCGAAGCAGATAACTCCGCGATGGACGCCTCGGAGGATTGTTGTTCAGGGCCGTCTATGAATTGAAGCTGGTAAAGTCGCTGGTACGTGGGCGAAATCTGAAGTAACTCCTCGTGCGCGCCGATCGCGGTGATACGGCCGCGCTCTATCACTGCAATCCTGCTCGCTCGGCGGACCGTGGAAAGGCGATGGGCAATCACGACCGACGTGCGGCCCGCCATCAGGTTGGCCAGCGCCGCCTGCACCAGCGCTTCACTTTCAGAGTCCAGCGAAGACGTAGCTTCGTCGAGAATCAATAACGGCGCGTTCTTCAGGAGAGCGCGCGCTATTGCGAGACGCTGGCGTTCGCCGCCGGAGAGTCGGAAGCCCTTCTCGCCAATCATGGTGTTATAACCCTCTGGAAGCCGCAAAATAAAGTCATGAGCCAGCGCCGCCTTGGCTGCCGCCTCCACTCGATGCATGGGAACGTCGGGCTGCCCGTAAGCGACGTTATTGCGCACCGTATCGTTAAAGAGGATAGTCTCCTGCGTAACCTGTCCAATCTGCTTGCGAAGCGACGACACGCTAACCTCGCGCAAATTGAATCCATCTATCAATATCTTGCCTGACGTCACATCGAAAAAGCGGGGGATTAGGTTAATGAGTGTCGACTTACCCGCGCCGCTGGGACCTACAAGTGCAACTACTTCGCCGCAGTGGATTTCTAAGTTGACTTCATGGAGGACCTGCTTCTCTCCCTCCGCATCGCTGTAAGAGAAGCCCACGTCCTTGAAACTTATACCTTTCGTAAATCCTTTCAATTCGATAGGGTGCTTTCGTTCGCGTACATCATCCTGCGCATCCATGAACGCGAAGATAGAAGAAGACGCGCCCAGCGCCTGCTGAAAATTGTTGTAGTAACCGGCAAGCTTCCGCACCGGATCATATAACTTGAATACTAAGAAAATGAACGCGATAAATGTAGGAGCGTTCATGGCCTTATGTTGAATCTGCACTCGGCCGACCCACATAAGTAGGGCGATGGCGATAGATCCAATCAGGTCCATCAGAGGCGAGCTGATCGCCTGGGCGCGAACGGACCGAAGGTTGGCGCGAAAAAGCCGGCGCGCCGCCTTGCGAAAACGACCCAGCTCCCACAGCTCCATACTGAAGGCCTTGACGATGCGGTTGCCACTTATGGTCTCGAAAAGAATGTTCTGAATCTCGGCCAGACGGTCCTGACCATGGCGCGTCTTCTGCCGCACCTGGCCGCCTATCTTTCGCGCTGAGCCCATAACCACAGGGATAAAGATCAGCAGAATCCAGGCCAGCTTCCCACCGATCGCCACTACGAAAACAGCCGTGAAGATCAGGGTAAAGACCTGCTGCAGAAATTCAGCCAAGACCGAAGACATCGCATATTGCACCCGCTCGATGTCATTAATGAGGGTCGAAATGATAGTGCCGGTCGCATGCCTCATATAGAAGGAGGCGGAGCGGCGCAGGACCGCCTCGTAAAGGTCGTCGCGCAGGTCGGTGATCATGCCGAACCCGGCGTAGTTCACCAGGTAAGTCCCGACGTAATCGCAGATTCCCTTGAGCGCCGTCGAGGCGACCAGAGCAAAGGCGACGATAGTCCAGGGATTGTGAAAGTGTGCAGGAACCAGCTGCTGCAGAGTCAGGTTGTAATGGATTCCGAAGAGCAGCATCGGCCGGCTTGGCGCGCCGGGGTTTAACACGTATTCAAGAAATGGCCCGACGAGCAGCAGGCGAAACGGGTCAAGCAGGCCCACGCCTGCCATCAAAACTACTGAGGCAAGGCTTTGCCACCAGTAGGGTCGCACGTAACCCATCAGCCGCAGTAGCCGCTTCATTCGCCGTGCCGCGTTCGTGCTGGGGCCATTACGCTATTGTATCTGCCGGGTCAGTCGTCGGACACGCGGCACGCTACTGAGGCCTGACTATAAAAGGGTTGCGGATGGTAAGCGAATCTATCTTCTGATCGTGCTGCATGTCTTCGGAATAAAGCGCATTGCAGGCTGCTGCCAGGGCCGCTGAGAGGATGAGCGCGTCGTAAATGTGGTCGCCGTATCTTTCGGCTATTTCCAGCGCAAGCTCATGCGTCTCGACCGTCAAGGGCCATGGCGGCTCGCATAAATCGCGAATGGCTCGAAGCGATTCTTCGATCTCCGGCCAAGACATTTTCAACTTTCGGCGGGCGACAGCGGCAAATTCATTCAATACTTGAACACTTAGGCATCCGCCCATTCCGAGCATGACCTGCGCAGCGGTCTCACGCGGATCGCCCTTGGACACCTGTGTAGAGCAGAATCGTCGAGTCAAAAAAGACCCTATCGCTCATTCGCTTCTTCGCGGTCGAACTTGAAGCCGGGTGGCAGAGGGCGGCTCAGCCGCCGCAATGTTTCAAGAGCCGCTTTCCTGCGAGGGTCGCGCCCTACCTCAAACTCTCGCTCGCCCGCGATCCGAATCTCGATCTGCTCGCCTTCCTTCAGATTCAACGCCTCTACGATTGCCACGGGAAGGCGTATGGCTAGACTGTTTCCCCACTTGGAAACTTGCATCGCTTACCTCCTCAGATATACATAGCCACAGTATATCTTCGTGCGTCGAAAGCGGTCGCCGGTTCGACCGCGTATCCCGATTTAATTCCGGGGCATATCGCGGTGAGAGGTCTTAACCTTGTAGCCCTCGCTAATCAGCCGCTTTTGCATCTCTTCCGCGATCATGACAGACCGGTGCTGCCCGCCGGTACACCCGAATGCGACAGTAAGGTAGCTCTTGCCTTCCTGGATATAAAACGGCAGTAGGAAGAGCAGCATTTCAGTCACGCGGTCGAGAAACTCGCGAGTCTGCGGAAACTTGCGGACATAGGCCGCGACCTTGGGATGCTGGCCCGTCAGCTTGCGGAACTCGGGAATGAAGTGAGGATTGGGCAGGAAGCGAACGTCGAAAACCAGGTCTGCTTCGACAGGAACTCCGTGCTTGTAGCCAAAACTGATCGTCGAGACGAGCAGATTTTTCGCCGTCGATCCGCGTTCAAATTTGTTGAGAATGAACGCCCGCAGTTCATGCACGTTAAAACTGGATGTATCGATGGTAAGGTCTGCGACTTTCTGAATCGGTTGTAGCAGTTTCCGTTCAGAACTGATGGCCCTCGTCACCGTCTGAGAGCGCCCCAGGGGATGCGGTCGCCGCGTCTCCGAAAATCTCCTCACCAGAACAGGGCCTGATGCCTCGAGAAATATAACGACCGTCTTGAGCGTTTTCCTGACCTCGCGCAGGATGGTGGGGAACCGTTCAATCCCCATCCCCTCGCGCACATCGACGACCAGCGCGGCGCGGGTGATCTCAGTAGATTGGCGCACGAGGTCCGCGAACTGCGGGATCAACTCCAGTGGCATGTTGTCGACGGAGTAGAAGCCGAGGTCTTCAAATGCCTTGAGCGCTGAAGCCTTGCCTGAACCGGAGAAGCCGGTCAGTATCACTAACTCCCGCGCGGACTCTGGCGCGACTGGATTTTTCCTGGCTGCTTTGGCGGCGCGACCGGCTGTAGCAGGATTTAAGTCGCATCCCGCGTGGTCGACCAGCTTCTCTTCCACTTTTGTTTTAGCCTTGCGGGGCATGGCCCATCCTAGCATCCACGTGAAAGCGTGCAGGCGACGTGTGCAATGCTGCTCACGCGAAGGAACTCAAAGGGAAGAATGCACTTCCATTCCTCACGGGCCTGAACTTTACGCCGAAAAGGTGGACGGTTACGGAGCTTCGATAAGCTCCATCTTGCCGTCCCGTTTTCTGTGAAGCACCATCAGGCTTCCCCGCGGATCGCGAAACACGAATACCTCGCGGTCCCGAAATTCGGCCTCCTTAACGGCCTCTTCGAGGGTCATCGGTCGCAGCGCAACTGAGTCGAGCGAACGGACCACGTGAGGCTCAGAAACCGGAACCCGTGCAGGAAAGGAATGCACTGTAACCGGCAACACCGCCTTGGAGTGCCTGCGGCCGTTAGTTGAAGCCCTGGCTGAATCCAGTTCAGGGTTGCCGTCTGCGGCTGCCACACGCCCTGACCTGCGAGACCGCGCAAGCTCACTCTCCTCATGATGCTTCTCTTCCTTGGGAAGACGCTTACGGGCCCGCTGTTTATCTTTGTACCGAAGCGCCTGCGCTTCCGTATGACCAATGGCTTCGCGTAATGCAGTATCCATGCTGATATTCGACTCAGCGCAACCTACCATGGTTTGCAACCGCGTCTTGACAGTGACCTCGGCGATCTGGCGGTACTTCTCCGCAGTCAGCACAATGTGGGCCTTCGTAGTCTTGCCAAGGATCCTGCGGATGCGCTCCACGCCCTCATCACCTAGAAGACGGTGAGACTTGGTGACTACTACCTGCCTGCCGGTGTACTCAATGAGCATATTTGGGACCCTCCCGAGAACAGTGGCGCTCAGAAACACTAGCCCGGAGACATTCTCTCCGCTGCTTGAGAGGGCAATTCTAAATCAATCTCTCACCCGCCGCTGATGGGTGCTGGGAATACGCAAATCTTCTCTGTACTTGGCCACAGTGCGCCGGGTAACGTCAATTCCTTGCTGCTGTAGCATCGCCGCTAGATGGTCGTCGGTGAGTGGCTTGCGGGGGTCTTCGTCCTCAATAAACTTTTTAACCTTACGTTTCAGCAGCATCAAAGGCGTCCCGCCACCTTCGGGGCCGTTGACCGCTTCCGAGAAGAAAAAGCGCAGTTCAAAGACGCCCTGCTGGGTGTGAACATACTTGTTCGAAACCGCGCGGCTCACCGTTGATGGGTGGACGCCGATTTCTTCGGCGACGTCCTTGATCATCATGGGCTTGATGGCTTCGACACCGCGTTCGAGGAAGTCGCCCTGACGCCGCACAATCGCCTCGCAGGTGCGCAGGATTGTATTCTTGCGCTGCTCGATGTTGCGCATGAGTTGCAACGCGGAACGGTAGCGCTCCTTAACGTACTCCTTGACGTCTTTCTCGGTGCCCTCCTGAGTAAGCATTTTGCGATAACCCTGATTGAGACGAAGGGTCGGCATCTGCTCCTCGTTCATCACCACGATGTACTCGCCATCACGCTTGACGAAGGCGACATCGGGCTCAATCAGTCTTGCATCGGAGTTGCTGAAGCGCTGCCCGGGGCGCGGGTCAAGGGTGCGGATGAAGTCGAGAGCGATTTGAACTTGCTCGTGAGACTTGCCGACCGCGCGCGCAACTTCGCGCAGGTCGCGTTTCTGTAATAGGGAGAGGTGCTTGTCAACCAGGCGAGCGGCGGTATTGAAGATTTCCGCGCGGCCGTTGAACGGAGCGTTCGTAGTTCCGTAGCTGGCCCCTTCACGGCCCGGCAGGCCACGGCCAGTCGTACCGCTGGCAAAAGCGGCAGTGCCAGCCAGAGCTACCACATCGGCTGACGCAGCCGCGTCATTCATGGGCAGCGGCTGAGATGGGTGGCGTTCTAGATCACCGGCTCCGTGTTCTTCACCCGCTGCCGGGGGCTGAATCTCGTTTAGGTTTGCCGGAGGAACTGCACTGCTGATATCCAGGTCTGGAAGAGCGCTGTGACCGGCGCGATTCAGTAGTTCAAAGCCACGCCGCTGCGCCTCGATCTGCACCAGCAGACATTCCCGCAAGTCGCGGGTGGCAATGCCTATCGGATCAAGGTTCTGGACCGTCTTCAGTGCCGCCGCAAGCAGGGTACGCGCCTGCTCCGGCCGCGATGAGCGCCCGCTGGGTGGCACGTCCGGCGCGGCGTCCGAAACGATGGCCTGAATTGCAGCTAACTCGTCATCCCTAACAAAGGCAGCTATATCGAGGACAACTCCCGAAGCACTCTGCTGCCGCAGATAACCTTCGACTAGTTCTTCCTCTGAAGAGGTGAGGTACCCATCTTCATTGAGGTTGCCGATGATGTACTCCGCCGCGTCCCGCAGTTTGTCGCTCAGACTAAGGGAGCCAAGCTGCCAGGCGAGGTGGTCCGTCAGAGTACTTGGCTGGGAGAGAAAGTGCTCGAAGGATGGCTTGTCGGTGACTTCAAAATTATTGGGGGCGCGGAACCCGGGGTCGAGGTAATCCTGAAAATAAGACCCGAAGTCGATCTCGTCGAATGGGTCTTTCTTTTCGCGCAGCGCGTCTGCGGCGAGATCTTCGGCCGGCCGCTCCATCTGGGCCTCGCGGCTGCCCATGTCGTCGATCAGCGGAACGTGCTCGTCCAGCTCTTCAAGAACGGGATTCTCTACAATTTCGGCATCGATCATCTCTTTCAACTCGAGCTGATTCAGCGCCAGCACGCTCACCATCTGCATAAGGCCAGGGGTGAGTATCTGCCGCTGCGAAACGTTCAAATTCAGCTTTGGTTGAAGAAAAGCCATAAACGATTGCCCATAGAGTTCAGCGGTCCTGTGCTCGGGGAATTATCCCCAGTTTACATCTGTCTGTTGGCAAACACCGATGTGCGGTGAGCGTACACCCCTTGGGCGTGCTCATGCACGTCTGCAGAGGGCTAGTGCGGGGAGAACCCTTCGCCGAGATACACCCGCCGGACCTCTGGATCGCGCCCCAGTTGCTCTGGTGTTCCATCTCGGAAGATACGGCCCTCATTAATGATGTAGGCGCGGTCGGTGACAGAGAGCGTCTCTCGAACATTATGGTCGGTGATTAGCACTCCGATGCCGCTGGCCTTCAGATCGAAGATGATTTCCTGCAGGTCGGAAACGGCGATCGGATCAATTCCCGAAAAAGGCTCGTCAAGCAAAATAAATGATGGCTGTATGCACAGGCACCGTGCGATCTCAACCCGGCGGCGCTCTCCGCCCGAGAGAGCATACCCGCGGGTTTTGCGTATATGCCCGAGATTTAGTTGGTCTATGAGCTTCTCGGTGCGGGCGCGCCGCGTGGCCGCCGTGATGGACTGCGATTCGAGTACGGCCAGAATGTTCTCTTCGACGGTTAGCTTGCGAAAGACGGACGGCTCTTGGGGAAGATAACTGATACCGTACTGGCGCGCCCGCATATACATCGGAACGCGGGTGATATCGGCGCTGTCCGCCAGGATGCGTCCACCATCGGGCGGGATCAAGCCTACGATCATGTAGAAGGTGGTGGTCTTGCCTGCGCCGTTAGGGCCGAGCAATCCAACAACCTCGCCCTGTGAAACCTCAAGACTGACGCCTCGCACCACCTGGCGTCGCTTGTAGGTCTTGCCTATCTCGTCGGTGGAAAGCTTTTGCATTACCTGCTTACTCGCGAGTCAGTGGACGCGCGGGCCTGGCCTCCGCTGACACTGACGCTACCATCGTGACTGTCGAAAATCAAAGATGCGCCGGTGACCGTCCCACGCAGATCATCTACCAGCCGCGGCGGGGCCGCTGCGCTGCCGGTGAGAGTGAAACTTCCGTCTTGTGCGGTGTACAACAGCTTCTCTCCTGTTGCTCTTCTGCCCGGCTGGTCGAGTATGACGTGACCGGTTGCCACGATGTGGTCGATTTGCGACGGACGCGCCTGCGATTCGTTCTCGCCATCACCCAGTGGATCAACCTTTGACGATGGAGGTGAAGGCGAAGACCCATTCGCGCTCCGAGCGGCGGGAACCAGGAAAACCGTCGCCTGGTCAGCATGGATCGTGCCCGCTGCAGCCTTCGCGACTACTGCGCCCGAGAAGCTGGCCTCGCGATTATTGTCCACATAAGTCAATTGACGGCTTTGAATACGGTCCACAGATGCCGGCCCATCTTTGCTCGCAGGCGCGGCAAGGGTCGCGGTCACCTGATCGCCCATCGGGTCTGAGTTTTCGCCGTGCGCCTTAAGCGATTGCGGTGAGCGCGACAACTCAATCACCGGGGCAGAGATGGAGTTGGAGCCCTGCCACAGCCGCGCATGGCCGCGGAAGATGGCATTTACGTTGGACGCATCCTTCGCGCCACCGCTGCTTTTCGGGCTGGCTCCTCCTCGATTCAGGGTAGCGGTGTCGGAGACGATATGTGCAGGCCCTTGTCCCCCAAGCGCCAGGGATGCGTGCCCCGAGGCACTTGCCCTCGTCCCCGAGCCGGCCGCGGCCTCCAGGAAGGTTGCTTTCACATTGCCCTTAGCGATCGCGTTGCCTGAGCTCCGCTGATACACCATCGAATCGGCGCTCAGGTCAATCGAGCCGTCATTGAAGCGCGGACTCCCCTCAAGATGAAGGGCCTGATCGTCAGCGTGGTACTCCGCCAACTGGGCCGTGATGTGCATGATGGAGTCGCTCTTCACCCCCACGGCGGGGGTCTGGGTGATCGTCACACGCCCTCGCTGCACGGCGGACTGTATCTCAGTTGCAGGCAGGGTGGCTTCTTTCGCCCCCGGCTTCCGCTGGCCGTTGATTGCCAGGAAAGTCACGACAAGATTGTCTGCCGTGCTGGTCTGCGTCGCTCCATCGGAGGCCACGTCGACGATGCGGGTGTGGCCGGTTCCTGTGAGGTCGCGCACCGTATTGCCCCTGCCGATGTTCGCCAGCAGCGTATCTGCGCCGATCGTCGTGTTCTGCTGCGGACGCTTTGCACTGATGGTGTGCAGCACGACGCTTGCCGCTCCTGTCGCAAGCACTCGCTGAGCAACCGAATGGGCCGTGGGATGTGCCTCTCCGCTACCCTCGGGCTCCGGCGTGAAATCCACGTCGATCTGATCTGCCCGCACTTCTCTGGTCGTGGAGCCGTTCGGGTCATCGGGCAGAGCCACCTGCTGATCCACAAAGCTGACGGCAGTGGTCAGCCGCAGATGGCGCAGAGTCGATGAGTCTCCGAACTGCAATTTCGCCTCCACCGCATCTCCATGCATGTGATGGGTGGCGTCGGTCGCGACAAAGAATACTCCCCCACCGATCTCGGCGTGCAGAGGCTGGCTGTGCGCGTCAAAGAATATGGTCGTTTTTGGCGCCTTCAGTTCTTCTCCGGCATCACTTACCAAATGCACGTGGCCGCTCGCATCGACGTGCTCAAGCGTGCCATCTGCACGAAAGTAGACGATTGCCTCGTCAGACGACGTCCTTTCACTTTCGTAACTCGCTACAGCATCAAGCAGAAACGCCTGCCGGCTGTCGCGGACAACCTGCGCGTGCGCAGCTTTGAGCGAGAGCGGCTTGCCGTTGCTGCTGGAATCGAGCTCGACGCCGCTGTCAAGTACAAGCACTCCTTCGCGGGAGTCGTAGCTCGCCCCGGTGGCATGCCCCGCGCCTTGCGGCATCTGAAACTCAACCAGCCCTTCGGTGCTTGCCTTCCCGGTGTCCCGGTCGAAGACCAGGCCATTCGTTTTCACGTGAATCATGCCCTTGCCCGTGTCCACGGGGGCAGCTCCGTCGTCCTCTTTACCATTCGGCCCTGCACTCGCCGCTGGCGGAGGAGCCTGCAAATCAATCGCTACCTCGCCCAAGGCAGTCGCTCTCCCTGTCGCAGGGTCGTAGTCAAACTCCGCTCCGTGGATGCGGTCGGCGCGGTCCCCCTTTGGGCCATAAAGCGCGATGCTGACGTCATGCAGCGTCGCGTGGCCACCGCCCTTGTACTGCACGGCCTTCGAAGCGTGGATCGTGAAGAGAGTATGACCCTTGTCCGATTTCGACAAAGTGAAGCCGTCGGCTGACTCCTGGATTTGAATGCCCAGTTTCGCCGGAAGGTCGCGAACCAGCCGCTGCCGTTCATATCTCGCAAAGACGAGAAAGCTTGCAATGGCCGCTACCAGCAGGATTGCGGCGATGATGATCCCTGTCCTCAGCCGCTCGATGGTTACGCGCATGGGCCTCGCAGTCCAAGCTTTTCTTCAATTTTCAGCCCCGCTTCAGGCCCTTGGTCCGTCATGGTCAGTTCACCCGCTGCAGCCGGGCAATCAGCTTCTGCGCCAGGGTCTCGCCCGACTCCGACCAGAGCAAACGGCTTGAAATGGCGCAATTCTCCTGCACCGCGTTGGTGAAATCGACCAGCATCTGCACGTTTTCCTTCACCCGCACAGCGGCCTCGAAATCGAGATTGAGCTCTTCATGGAGGAACGGCGTATCGGGACCAAAATCGACCCGCACGTGGCCGCTCTGTTCATAAGTGCCCTCGTCGAACTCGGGCCCGAAGCCGACCACGCGGACTACTCGCATCTCTTTTTTCCATGCGGCGTCCAGGGCGGCCTCGACGGGACCGGGATTCACCTCCGCGACCCAGAGGTCCCACTTCACCTCAAACTCGTAAGCGTAGTCATCGTGCAGTAGCTCGGTGGCCTCCGATACGGCCAGCTCGGGGGAGGCGTTCTCTGCCTCTTGTTCACTGTAAATCCGCTGATACACGGGCGACTCGTTCCATGACAGAGGAAAAACACTGGCTGCCGACACCAGCGAAGAAGAGCCGATGGCGGAAAACTGCCGCAGCACCGTGACCAACGCCGTGGGGAGCGCCTCCAGCCGGAAATTAGGAAACCAAAGGCTCAGATAAATCTCGTCCGCCATACACCGATACTAGATGTTTTTGCGGGCGGGAAAGATAGCAGTCGCGCTGATATTCCGTGCAATATTCCTGAAACGGGCGCTGAGTGCTGAACACATCGCCGACTCAATGCGTCTGATCTCTCAGACTCATCAACTTCACCATGCGAGGGGTGTATCTTCTATGCGGAAAATGTCGGATATGACGGGTGTACGCGAAGGTTTATTATTGCTCGGCGCCCTGGCAGTTGGCTGGTGGGCGCACGGAGAACAACGCGTCCACGCAGCCAACGTCACCGTAAGCGACTTTCAGTTCCAGTTACAGCCGGGGGATTCGGCGTCTAATTCGCTGCTGATCTACTCCCCCGGCGACAACGCGATCTACGTCTACAAGGGCGCAACCACCGGCAACTCTCACATGCAGTGCAGCTACAGGTTCCTCATCTCCAAAGGAGGGCAGAGCGTTGAGCGTCAAAACTGCGACATGGGCAGCCTCACACGCTGAGGGTGTGTACGATCCCGCGCCGTTAGCTGTCTGCCTCTACGAATCAATCAGTGAAACAATACCCAAACCACGTCACTAGGATATGTCAATGGCGGCGGGCAATGGACGGTGCCGGTAACGAAGTGTTGGCTGAATGCCACCGTAGGCACGGCCACAATCGATACCGGAGGCTAGACAGCGAAGACCAGCTGACTCTTTCGGGGAGGCATGGCGCGGACCGCCTTTTGGTCCTCAGCCCACATCAAGGCTGTGATCGCTTCCTTGATGTTGTCGAGCGCTTCCTTCTCATCCCGACCCCGGGGGGACGCATCCGTGAAGTGCAGGACATTCGACGACCATCCAGCCGTCCTCCGCTTTTTCCAACGAAACATGGAAAATCATGGTTGCTCCCCAGGTCGATGATACGGTTTTCATTCGGTCGCGTCCGCCGCTGACCCGTCGTCTGGATCATCCACGATCAGCGATTCCAGCCCAGCCAGAGCTTCCTCATCAAGCTCCCAGTTTTTAAGAATCTTGAAGACCACGCCGGGAGAAAAACCCGCCCGCATCAGCTGCCGAACAATACGGTTCGCGCCCTTGGCATCACTCGGAGGCTTGAGTCGCTTGCGGGCGATGTGCAGCCGCGCGAGGTCCTCCTCCGGCACGTTGGCGTAGGCCGTGTCGAGGGTCGATGAGATCAGCTCCGATGCGACGCCTTTATGCTGGAGTTCCTGCTGTACGCGGCGCTTGCCAAACTTCTCATTCTCCTGCCGGAGACGCGTAAAGTCCGCTGCATAAGCAGTGTCGTCGAGGAACTTGTACTCTACCAGCCGCGCCACCACAGCGCTGATTTTAGCCGCGCCGGTCTCATCGTCTTCCACCCGGCTGCGCATCAGGCGCTTCAGGTCAGAGACGGTGCGCATTCGCCGGGCCAGGGCATGAACGGCGTAGTTGTAGAGTGCCGGTTCGGTAAGCGGCGCGGGTTTTTTGCGTGGGCGGTTGAAGGCCATGAGTCTTCTCGGGACCGCGATCTATTGAACGACCGTCTTTCTAGGGCACCCGGTCATACACAAGGGATGGCCAGGGTGTATTGCCCATGATCGAACTCGTTATCCGCCGAGCGCTCATTGTCTTTCCGTCCGCACTCACCTCGTACCGTACCTGGCTAGCAAATGGTCGCGAGTCGACGATGAAGCTGGAGGCCCCTTCGCGAGTCACCCTCCACTCTTCATTCATTGGCTTACCGTCCTTCAAGGTTAATCTGACAAAGCCGCCGCCCGGGTCTGTGATGAGCCAGAAATCTGTTTCGGTTCCATTGCCAAGGACCGAGTGATCGGCGATCTTCAAGTTCGCGCCTTCAAGTTGAATTGAGATCTCCTCTCTGTCCGGGCCATGTGGGCTTCTTTGCACGTTCAGCTTCCAGCTGCCGAGAAACTGATCGTTTGGAAGTACGGTGTGCGGCGCTGATGTCTGCTGGCACAGCGCACTCCCACCCAAAAGCAGGATCAAACAAAGTGCCGCCGATTTCATTTCGAAGCTCCTCGTTTCATTCTGCGCTATTTCCCAGTCCACTTATCAACCCAGTCGCTGACCGTCTTATTCCAGAGCTGGGAGTTCTGCGGCTTGAGCACCCAATGGCCTTCATCGGGAAAGTACAGCATCTGCGACGGCACGCCGAGCCGCTGTAGCGTGGTAAACAAGTCAAAACCCTGCGACACATCGAGCCGGTAATCCAACTGCCCGTGAATCACCAGGGTCGGCGTATTGAAGTTCTTCGCATACAGCGCCGGCGACCACTTCCGATAGGGGTTTAGGGCAGTC
>DASWUZ010000400.1:0-6913 GCA_036401395.1 Acidisarcina sp. | reverse complement strand
AACTGGTTCGAGCCGAAGACCGTCTATGGCTTTTACCCCTGCCAGAGCGACGGCAACGACCTGGTCGTCTACGAGCCTGACAATAAGTCACAGGAACGGTTACGTATTACCTTCCCCCGCCAGCGCGAAGGTCGCCTACTCTCTGTTGCTGACTTCTTCGCGCCCAAATCGGCCGGCCGCATGGACGTCGTAGGCTTTTCCGTCGTCACCATCGGAGACCGCGCCAGCGAAGAAACAAAAATCCTCTTCGACTCCGGCGACTTCACTCGCTATCTCTACGTACACGGCCTGAGTGTCGAAACCGCGGAAGCCCTGGCAGAGCTTGTCCACAAACAGATTCGTGCTGAGATGGGCATCGACGGCGAAGACGCGCCACGTGTCACCGATCTCTTTCATCAGAAGTATCGTGGTTCACGTTATTCGTTCGGCTACCCGGCGTGCCCTAACCTCGAAGACCAGGCCAAAATATTCGCGCTCCTTGAGCCTGAGAAGAACATCGGGGTACGCCTGACTGAACAGTTTCATTTGGAGCCGGAGCAGAGCACGA
Organism: Acidisarcina sp.; assembly: GCA_036401395.1. Lineage (GTDB taxonomy): Bacteria > Acidobacteriota > Terriglobia > Terriglobales > Acidobacteriaceae > DASWUZ01. Next base: position 6,366 of record DASWUZ010000400.1, on the reverse strand, counting down.
ACGCTATCGTGGTGCATCACCCTCAAGCAAAATACTTTGTCGTCTAGCTGACATAGGCCGCGTGACCCGACGGCTGTATATAGCCTGAAACCAAACCAGCAAGCACTATCTGCCGCATGTCTTTTTAAGTAACCGTTTCTGATTTATCTTGATATGCTACGCGGGTGACTAACGCCGGACTAAGTATTTTGCATGTTTGCGGGCGTGAGATGATTCGCGAGCTGCGTGATGAAATCCTTCGCCTTCAAGGTTATGAAGTAATATCGACCGCTTCGGTTGATGACGTGCCCGCCATTTTCCGAAAGCAGAGTTATGCTCTCGTGCTGATTGAGGTGGACGGAGAGAGCCGGGTCGCTCAAGCCGAGAAACTCTGCTCCGAGATAAAAGCAATTCAGCCTGAACAGGCGGTCGCCTTCGTCTGCAATCACAGGGTCTCGATCCACTCTGATTGTCCCGATGAAGTAATCCGTAGCGAGTTCAATCCCGAGGCGCTGGTGAAGGGAGTGCAGCAGCTCGTCACTGGTTCTTAACGCAATATCGAAATAGTCGTTGTAACGACTATTTGCACATTGAACTATGTCTTTCTGTAATACTGGTTATAGATGAAAACGCAGGCGGCGCCCTTCACGGGCGGCCGCCTTTTGTTTTGATCAAAGAACACTACCCTGTCCGGTAAGACTTCTTGCCGGCCTGTTGCATTTGCCCTTGCACATTCCTAAATTGCGGTCCGGCTTTCCTCTGCGGTACTCGAAGGGGGCAAACCTCCGCTCCCCACGTTCTTTCCGCGCTAAATTGCCGCCTTGGCCGCGCGAAGTGGTGAACCATCTTCATGGATTCGACCTTCTAGGAACCGGCCATCTGGCGGCGCATCAAGAGGCGCAGATACCACTGTCCTCGTCCTAGGGGCGGGATTTGTGAGCATGACGCAGACCGCTCCGCATAGGGCTCATCGCCTGCCGCAACTCGTTTCGCTGATGCAGGAACTTCAGCAACCGCTGTAATTTGCCCGTCACAAGGAGATCATTTATGTCGTTCAGCAGCATTTTCAAAGGAATTGGTCATGGCCTCAAGGTCGTAGTCGTCGGCGTTGCACATGGCTTCGTCGGGCTGTTTGGCAGCGACGCCGCCAAACAGTTTGCCACCGCTTCGCTCGCATTATTGAAGTCAGCCATCGGGGCAATCGTAATGAAGGTGGTCACGGACCTGGCCAATGGCGATCTATCCTCCAGTGCAAAGCGTGAACAAGCGCTCGCAGAGATCCTCGCATTGGCAGCGGCACAGGGCATTTCGGTCGCCGAGTCCGAGGCCAGGATGCTGATTGAGATTGCCGTCCAGTTCGTCAAAGGGAAGTTCAACGTCACACCGGCCTGAGTGCACGCAGGCTCAAGAGGAGCAACATGGTCATCAATTTAGCTCCATCGGAGTTTCAACGTAAGCTCGATGCTTTGCGCGCGAAAAGCAAGACCCTCGTCGCCAATGGCAACACGGGGATGCTATCGAACAGTGACGTGACGCTGAGCTACTCCTATGACGGGGTGGCTGCACTCACGGTCACGGTGCTACAGAGGCATAGCTTCAAGGCCAAACTGGCCACCGAGGGCTTGATCGAAAAAAGTATCGCTGGAATTTTTGCAACTCTGTAGCACGTGCACAATTGCGTACTGGCTGAGCAGCCGTCCTGTCTCAGGGGACGGCCGCTTTATTTATTGGGAAGGACTTTGTAGAGCACCAGCAGCGGCTTCAGGTTTATCTTTGCGCCCGGAGAACTGCGGCACTCTGCTTGCAGCGGTAGCCATAAATTCTTTGTGTTCGGCCTTCAGCGCTGCCTCTCTCATTGGCCGCTCATGGAGCAGCAATTCCGTCGCCTGTAATTGGGGCGCGGCATGAAACCATTGCTGTACGACGTTGTCCTTAAGCAGATTGAGTATCGCCAGAAGGGACATTCCCTGGTGATGGGCCATCCATTCACGCACCAGCACAGGGTTTTGTAGGCCAGCCATGAAATCGACGGCCTCATAAAACCCATAGACGCCAACCCAGCCTGCATCGGCCATTCTACGCAGATTGCGCATCGCCTCTACAGAATCAGTAGCAAGGGCGAGGAAGCTGGCATAGGGGGCGATCACCGGGCCCGCGTCAGCGTCCCACTTCAAGGCGATATCGGGAATGCCAAACGCGTGATAAGGATAGTGCCCCGCAGCGTCGCGTTCGCCATAGCCGGATTCCGAAATTCCCCACGGAAGATTGAGACGGCTTGCAAAACTGCGCTGTATCTCGACAGCAGAGACCAGCGTGCGGGAGACCAGAGTGTCAGGATAACTGCGCATCCACAGCGAGGGCATCAGATACTCGAACATCGTCCCCGTCCATGACAGCAAGATCGCGCGCCCGTATGCGCGGGTATGAGTGCGCCCCAGCTTGAACCAGCTCTGCTGGGGAATGTCGCCTTTCGCGACGGCGATGAAAGTCGCGATGCGCGCTTCAGATGCAAGCATGTCGTAGCAGGCGGTGAGCAGCTTCTCCGTCTCGACTTCATAGCCGATCGACAGCAGACCGCGCCCCTTTTCGAGCAGGAAGTTGAAATCCATCTCCTCTGCGAGTCGTGCCGCGTCTTCGGCAATGCGGTTGATGTTGTCGGCCAGCGCGGTGAGCCTCTCCCTTGCTCCCGGGAGCAGCGATCTTAGCTGTTCCGCAGAGCCTGAACTATATGGGGCGGCCTGAAGACGCCCATCGAGGTCGTCAACGAATTTGGCGCCGTTCGTCAGCGCCGGATTCGACGCTTCGGACGCTTCTACTTGAATGAGGTCTTTGAGTGCTGAGAAGTCCGGCAGCAGCCAGGGAACATAGTCGCGAACAAATTCGCGCAACACAGCAATGCGGCTACCTGTAGTTTCCGGCAATGGCGCTGAGGATGCAGAATCTACAATGGACGAGCTGAACAGCCATTTGACCTCAACCTCGAGATTTGCGGATTGTGGAAACGGGAGTGGCGTGACCTCCTGAGAATGCTCCCCCGGTACTTTTGGGGGATTACGTAACTGTGATGGTGCTAAATAGGCCCGCAATCCCTGGAGGTACTCCAGCCGCAGGACAGGCGTATCGAGCAATGAGCGAGCGCCTGCGGTCAAGGTGTAAAACGATGCTGCCAGATTTCCGCTGTCGACGCTCGAGATGGTAATCGGCCGCAACGGCTCGAGTGTCCGGGTGTTATACCAGTTGTATAGATGGCCTCTGTATTTCTCCATTCGGGCAATGGTGGCCAACGAGCGCGATTGCAATATGGCGAACTCCGCTGCGGTCACAAAGCCGAACTCGCAAGCCGCTTGCCTGGCGTTGAGCAGCATTCCAATGTTGGTGGGCGAAACGCGCGCAGCTTCAAACAGTCCGTCTTCTTCAACATTGTCGGGGATGAGGTAGTTGTGGCCTTCGCCGCCAAAATCCGCATAGAACCGCCAGATGCGCAGGGCGATGTCGCGCAGGAAAATCTCATCAACCGGCTGCAACAGTTCCTGCGGTGAGGTAGGCGCCTTGTTGAGCCACAATGTGATCGCTGACGCAAATCCCCACAAGATCAGAATGGGAAGCGCGACGAACAGGGCGCGACGATTGATGAGGGCGACCAGGCAGACCAGCACCGCCGCAATGCCCGGCATGGCTGCAAGATAGCGGTCCACGGGAGTGCGCTTGCTGGTGTTCGCCTCCGCTTCTGCGGCCGTCTCCCACTCCAGCAGGCGCTGCCCTGTGACGAAGCGCCTGATCAGCGCGCGAGCGATTGCATCGAGCGACAACAAGGTCTGATGAGCGAGGAAGACAAGGTTCAAAAAGGTGATACCGAGGGCCTGGCCGAACCCACCAAGCGCCTCGCTCACAGCTCCCGGTTGGGGGTCGAAGGCGGCACGGCCCAGCGAGAAACCTAGCTGCACGAGGCTCGGAACCACCAGCAGGAACAAGGTGACGACCGTCCAGTAGAGCGGACCGCCGGGCAGTCCGAGCCACCCTGCAAGCAACAGTAAGAATGTAAAAGGTTCGACCAGCGAGCGCCGAAGATTGTCCAGAATTTTCCATCGCGAAATGACTGAGATAGGGTTCTGCACCCGCTTGCCTGACTCGTCCGGCACCCGCGCAAACAGCCACTGCGCGATCTGCCAGTCGCCGCGTACCCAGCGATGTTTGCGTCGCGTAAAAGCGCTGTAGTGCGACGGATAGTCGTCGATCACTTCAATGTCGGTAGCAAGCCCGGCGCGTATGTAAGAGCCTTCGATCAGGTCGTGACTCAGGAGAGAATTGCGCGGGAAGCGGCGGTTGAGCACCGCATGAAACGTATCGACTTCGTAGATGCCTTTACCAGTAAAAATGCCTTCGCCGAAGAGGTCCTGATAAGCGTCGGAGATGGCACGCGTGTAGATGTCAAAGCCCGTCTGCCCGGAATAAATTGCAGCTAGCCGAGAGCGCGAGGCGGAATGCACGCTGACACCGACACGGGGCTGAAGAATGCCGTATCCTTCGGTGACGATGCGAAGCTTCGGGTCAATGATTGCCCTGTTGAGAGGGTGCGCCATGGCTCCCACCAGCTGATGGGCAGTGCCTCGCGGTAGCTGGGTGTCGCTGTCGAGAGTGATGATGTAGCGCACGCTCGGCAACACGGCCACATTGCCGGCAGTCACGGGAAATGCATTGAATTCCCCCTTGAGATATTTATTGAGGTCGAGCAGTTTGCCGCGCTTGCGCTCCCAGCCCATCCAGACTTCCTGGCGCGCGTTGTAGATGCGATGACGATGCAGCAGCATCAGCGATCCGTGACTGCCGCGGGCGTACCGCGCGTTAAGTCTGTCGATCGATTCACGGGCGAGCTCGACGAGAGCGTTGGTATCGTTTTCGCGCGGACGGGTGACGGAATCGGGCAGGTCTGTGAGCAGCGCGAAGTGCAGGTTAGGGTCCTGATTGGCGAGGAAGCGGACCTCGAGACTCTCGACCAGGTCTCTGACCTGCCGCTCACTGATCAGCAGCGTTGGCACGACAACGAGCGTCGTGAACTCCGCTGGAATGCCTTTGCTGAAATCCAGCTTGGGCAGCGCCTCTGCGTGGAACAGCGCTGTAATCGTATTGGTGATTAGGTCGATCGCGCCCTGGGTGGCAGGCAGCAGCAGTAGCATGAAGGCGAGAGTGAGAGCGCCAAAGAGGGAGTAGTTCGCCATCAGCGGCGCGAGGATAGCGCCTATGAGCAGGACGGTAAGTATTTCCGCGCTGCCCACATAAAAGTAATCGCCATTGTTACGTATTGCGATACGGAGACGGTCAATGAGGCGGGGATGGTAACAAATTGCAGCCCTCAGGTCTGCAGCGCCCTTGTCGATCAGGTAATAGCCTATGTGGGCGCGGCGCTGGCGCACGCGTGGATCAGGGCTCTTCAGGCTCTGCGCCGAAATTGAGAGGTCGAGCGCGGTCTGCGCCACTTTCCTTTCGTCTACATCGGAATAGCGGGCCAAATCCGCAACGCGCTTCCGATAACTTTGCCGGCTGTCGAAGTCCATTTTGCGGTAGGCTCCCGCGGGATCCTCCTGCAACACCTTGTCAAACAGAATGAGCGGCTCGATAATCGAGACCCAGTCCGCATGACCGATCTCTCGCAGACTCTTAAAGCGTAAGGCCAGCATCGCTCCGGCACGCGAATAGTCGCCAGTCGCACCCGTCTCACGGCTCGCAGCAGCTCCATGAGCTTCCTTCAACAACTCTTCCAGCAGGATGAACTTCAGCATCGATGCAAAGGGCCATAGTTCCATCAAGCGCAGCGGCTCGTCGCGCTGTATCTCTGTAATGAAAATAGAAAAAGCTTCCTTAGACCACACGCCGCCAGCCGCATTTAGAAATGCGGCGCTGATGGCGGCGATGCGCGGCTCTTCCCCACTCTCATCGATTGTCCGCGGTAAAGCGTCAACCTGCTTTAGCATCGACGTTAGCTCTGCAAGCACTGATCGCAGCAGACGGGGATTTTCCCGGACTTCTACCAGTGGATCGGGTTCCGACGACTCCTGTCTTGCGCTAAGGGCGTGGTCGCGGGCCAAACTGCCGTAGAGCGCGTCAAAGGCGGCCCGAGCTGCCTCAACGCGTGCGGTGAATGTTGAGCGGCCCTGCGGACGGTGGACTACATTCCACGCGCGCGTCAGAGATTGCGCCGCTGCTCGCAACGTGTAGGCGGGCACAGGCAGAGCAAACTCGTCGTGCTCTTTCAAACTGGAATTCGACTCACTCATAGCAATGGGACGTTGCTCTAGCTATCTCATCCTTTACTAACTTTTCGGCGTAACTAAAACCAATCTTGCTTTCCCCTTGGACCGTGTCTCTCACTAGCGATAACTTGCGGCCTGC
>DASWUZ010000399.1:0-7095 GCA_036401395.1 Acidisarcina sp. | reverse complement strand
TGCGACCCTGACTTTGGCCCTGCAGCGAGCCACTGACACTCTTGCAGGCGCCGCCAACTAAAACAAGTCAGGACGAAGGCGAGGCGCCGCTGTACTGCTGAGGAGAGCGATGAGTCAAGACGAAGAAGGCGCTTCCCGCGGAACGGAGCCTCGCATCGGAGTGCTGGCGCTCCAGGGAGACTTCGCCGCCCATGCCACAGCTCTAACGGAGGCAGGTGCGATTCCCGTCATGGTCCGAAATCCTGAACAACTCCAGGATCTCGATGGCCTCATCCTTCCAGGCGGTGAATCGACCACTTTCCTGAAATTTCTGGAGCGCGGCGGATTTCTCGCCGAGCTTCGCGAATACGTATCGGGCAAGCCCACCTTCGGCACCTGCGCCGGATGCATTCTGCTCGCAAAAGAAGTATTGCGCCCGGCGCAGGAAAGCCTTGACGTACTCGACGCCACCGTCGAGCGCAATGCCTACGGACGCCAGAACGACAGCGCCATTCGCATCGAAGAAACGTCCTTGCCCGGTGGCCCGTTGGAGATGGTCTACATCCGTGCGCCCCGCATTACCCGCGTTGGCACTGGCGTTGAGGTGCTTGCCGAGCGCGACGGCTTCCCGGTGCTGGTGCGCCAAGGCCACCTGATGGCCGCTACTTTCCACCCTGAACTATCGAGCGACCGGCGTGTCCACGAACTGTTTGTGGATCTCGTCCGAAAGCAGTGCAGAACACGGACCCTTTAAGCGGTCATCTTTACGTACCCTGAGTTCTATAAAATACCAATATGACCCTACTGAAAGTCATCGTCCTTGCGATCGTCCAGGGCCTCGCCGAGTTGCTGCCTGTCTCAAGTTCCGCCCACGTTGTCGTGGCTGAAAAGTTAATGGGCCTCGATCCCTCCTCCCCGCCAATGACGCTGCTGCTGGTCATGCTCCACACCGGAACCATGTTCGCCGTGATCGTCTACTTCTGGAAGCAATGGCGTGAGACATTCTTTAGCAGCCCTGAGGCTTTCAAGCGGTTCGCCTGGCTAACAACCATCGCGACGGCAATCACCCTCGTCCTCGGTGAGATCGTCGTTAAGGTCATAGAAAAGACGGCCTTCCGCGACGTGCCCCACGCAGAGATCGAGAGCCTTTTCAGCCACCTTGAACTCATCGCTCCGGCCCTGGCAGCCGCCGGCGTCCTGGTTATCGTCGCAGGTATTTTGCAGAACCGGCGCCCCGGAACTTCGATCCTGGGCACCGATGACGTAACCCCTAAGCAGGCTGGCATCATTGGGACCGTGCAAGGGCTATGCCTTCCTTTTCGAGGCTTTTCCCGCTCCGGTGCGACTATCTCTACCGGCATCCTTATGGGAGTTTCTAGAACGACCTCGGAGACCTTTAGCTTCGCGCTGGCCGTGGTGCTTACCCCGTTCGTGGTCGTAGTCGAGGCGATGCGCCTGATCAAGGCCGAGCACCTGAGCGGAGCTCACGACCTTGGCGCCGCGGCCCTGCCCAGTCTCATCGGGATGGTTTGCTCCTTTTTCGCGGGACTGCTGGCATTGAAGTGGCTCAGCAAATGGCTCGAAGGTGGGCGCTGGTACCTCTTCGGCATCTACTGCGTGATTGCAGCCGCCGGAGTTCTAATGCTCCATTTCATGGGCTACTAACGGCAAGCGCTATAACTCAAACGCGCAAGGCCCTGTTAGCTTGTCACTGCCCGGCCGCCTGAGCACCAGTACTCAAAATAGTCTGTTGCTGGTCCTGAGTACTTACTTTCTGATAAAAGTCCCTCAAGTCGGGATAATCCTTCGCCTGATAGAAAGCGTTGGCGAGAATCATGACCCGAACCGAGTTATAAATTCCGGGCTTCTGAGTGTACTTCACAACATAAAGGGCGTTCTTAGGTACAGGTATGCGTGCATCCTTAGGCAAAGTCTCGATTGAAAGCCCGGCAGGCAGCGTGATATTCACCGTATCCTGCACTAACGATGGATATTGCAAGTCGACAGGACTCTCTCGAGTCGCGGCGGCAAAGAGCGGCCTATCCGACGCTTCAAAAAAGCTGGATGGCAGGAAGAGGCGCTTTGACGATTTTGTCCCCAAGACGCCAGAAACGTCCATCACGGCCAGCAGGCTGTCATTCCAATCAGCGAGGCCGACAAAGTGGCTCATCTTGACTTGGATCCCCGCAGGCAGACCGCTTTGCAGGCTCTGCTCAAACTGACGCTTTACTTCACTTTCATCCGTACTTAACGCGACCTGTCTCCAGTAAAGTGCCGGTTGCCCGCTTATCTTCACGCGAACAATACCCTGCACCTTGCCGTCGGCATCCAGGTCAAGCTGCGCCGAGCGAATGGTCTCTGCGTCTTCGTACCCGGTCCCCGTGGTGGTGGCAATGACCGCTCCATCCCTGCTCTGCCTGAGTCCTCCGGTTAATGTGTGTTTCCAATGTAATAGGCCGAACGGGCAATATCTTTCACCCGGATCTAAGTACTGCTCCTTGCCATCTATCTCGACGATGGAGATCAAGTCATCCAGTTGGTCGAAAGTCAGGTAGCTGGGAACAAACAATGCCCGGTCACGGTTAGTTACTGCCATAGCATAAGCATTGATACCCGCAGCACGTACCATCGCGACAAAGAGGAGCGTAATTTCATCTCTATTCCCCCTTTTCTGCTGCCATATATCGTCCGCGGTTTTGATCTTGATTCCAGCAGACTTGTTCTCGGCCGCAGAATGTTCTCGCGTGAAACTTGTATTCTCAAGGCCCATCACCGCGTCATATATCTTCTTGACCTTATCTTTGCCGGAATCCGAAGGTGCAACCAGCGATGCTACGGCGTCCTTCAACTTAGGCGACCCCGCAAAGCGGTCAATATTACGCGACCAGTAAGCACCCTCTGAAGTCCAATATTCCTTCGCTGTATGCACCCCAGTGTAGTAAAAGAGCACACGATGCGAATGGCTCGCAAGCGGCGGCATCCACTCTTCGGCCGGAACAGGGGGGATATTGCGCACATTAAGTTCGTACGCATCTTGTGAGTAGATATACTTTACGGCTACTCCCTCAGGCAGCGCCGAGGAATACGCTACGCCGCTGGAAAGCTTGTCGTGCCCCGTAACAACAACATCTTTCGTGGGCCGGAAATAATAGTGCCCGCTGCGGAGAAATAGCTCCTGCTGGATATACCATTGAGGCGGGTCAACAATGCCGCTGTTATAGCGAAGGAAGTAGCGATACTCGAGAATGCTGCCGACCTGAACATCCGGCATCGTGAAGACGGTCTCACTCTCCTGCCCGGCCTTGCTCTTTTCAACTACCCTTACAAACGGCTTACCCGCGAATGGCACCACTGCCCCATCGCTGTGTATGGTGCGACCAGCCACAGTTCCAATGGAAAAAATCCGAGGATCGTACGGGATGCGAACGTCGGCATACTTCTTCCCTGCCTCCGTAAGGACCTTTAGCCGGACATAAACACTTCGGAAGTTAAGTCTGTCTGCCCCCATGTCCATGGTGTCGGCGTTCATGCCTTCACGGTCTTCAGTGATCTCTTCGCGGAAGAGGTACACCGCATCCGCGCCAGGAACCTCGGGCTGCGAGGTCATGGTTAGTTCTTCCTGGGAGGACTTCTGCCAATCGTTGGCGGCAAATACAGGCAGACTGGGGAGAACGAGCAAACAGAAAAACAAGCTTCGAAAACGGATCACGGTGCCTCATGGGCTCTGGATTGAGTGCCATAGTTTTACTTCAATTCGCCAGTGCGGGACAAGGGAAATGCGCGCCTGCCGGTTGCCGCCTCCTCCCAAGGCGTAGCGCGCTGGCGATAAAGGCCCAGCTGGTGGTGGGAACTTGCCGCTCTGATCGTTAAAAATGCGACCATAACCTTTTATTGTCCAGCACTGAATCTTCGCCCCACGGATTTATGATTCGTATTGTCTGTGAAAAGCGTCCAAGATACTGCTGGGCAAAGGCCAGCACTCGTGGCACTATCAAACTCAACTCGCATCTGCTGCCGGTGCGGGATGAATTCAACAGGGTGACTCTAGTACTCTTCCATTCACGGAGATGCCCATGCCGGCTACCTTCACACGAACTCCGGTTGACACTGAGCGCCGCAACCCGGGAATTGGCGGGAAGCCGCCGGTCGACCGGCGACCGACGGGCGGCGGCGGCGACGGCGATAACTGGGACAACCAGCCGGGCGGGCGTGGCCCCGGCACCCTGCTGCGCCGCTACCGCATAGCCATTGCGATCCTGATCGCCGGCGATGTAATGCTCTTCGCCGCACTCGCCACTGTGCTCTTTGTGAGCAAGGGCCGCGTGCACATCGATGGCCGCAACCAGGTGATCTCGGACTGGCATCCCGTAATGGTTCCAGCAATTTTCTGGCTCAATACGATCGTCCTGCTGCTGAGCAGTCTTACGATGGAAATGGCGCGCCGCCAGCTTTTTCACGAAGTGGATGTGATGGAAGAATGGCTGGGCCTGGGCAAGCCTGCAGCGCGGCGCGCGACCCCCTGGCTGCTCGGTACTCTGGGGCTGGGCGTCCTGTTTCTAGCTGGTCAGTTGCAGGGCTGGCGGCAGTTGCAGATAGAGGGTGTCTTCTTCCGCGGCAATCAGAGCAACAACTTCTTCTATTTGATTACCGGCACTCATGCCGCGCACCTGTTCCTTGGCCTGCTGGCGCTGTGCGCCTCACTGGGTGCGCTGGCTCTCTCTAGACGCATCGAAGTCCGCCAGGTCGTGGTCGATTGCACCGCGTGGTATTGGCATTCGATGGGTGTTTTCTGGATATTTATTTTTTTGTTGCTGGCTTATTTTCAGTGAGCATTCTGCCCACGATAGCCCAAATTAGCTGCCAGCGGGGATATTAAGAGCACGAGCAGCTAGAGGTTAAACCCCGCAAGCGCGCTGCCCTTGTCCTGATAAATATTCAGCAAATGGTTGGTCCCAGTCATTTTGAACAGCCCAAGCACCCGGGCCTGCGGAGCGACCACGCGCAGTTCGCCAATATGGGTACGTACTTCGCCATTGATATGGACGATCATCCCAAGTGCCGCACTGTCGATATGGTCAACCTGCCCCATATCGAGCAGAATCTGGTTCGTTCCCCTGTCAATAAGGGTCGTAAGCTGTGCCTGTAGCAAGCTGAGATTGATGCCCAGGCTGAGCCGCCCGCGCAGCGTCACGACGGCGGTCGTGGGACTCAACTGATTTATATCGGTTTCAAGCGACATTAAGACCCCCACGCAGATTACCACTACCACCCTTGAGCGTTGGTTAAAAGAACGGAGTTACGAATTGAGTCTCAACCGAGCCGTAAGGACCGCCGTACCCCAGGCTGCGATCCCCTGTCGCTTCATAGAACAGCACTGGTCTCAATCTGCGCCAGCGACGAACGCACAGCGTGGCGCCTGCTCCACCAGATCAGAGCGCAGCCGGCAACAATCGATCCGAGGCTGGCTACCTGGGCATTGCTCATGCCAAAGTAAATCTTAGGATTGATGCGAATGAACTCCACCAGAAACCGCGCTATTCCAGACAGCACCAGATACTCGCCCGTAATCTGGCCCACGGGCCGTTCGGCCGCGCCACGACGCCACAAAATCCAACCGATCAGCAGGGCCACGATGAGTTCGTAGATAGGCGTCGGATGCACTGTGTCGAACGTTGGGTCGGTCCCATGCGGGAAGCTCATGCCCCAGGGCAGGTTGGTGTGGATTCCGTAATCGCCATCGCCGGACGTAAGGCAGCCAATGCGGCCGATCCCGTAGCCAATGGCGGCCGCCGGGGAAGCAAAGTCCAACATGGCAAGGGGGCCAATTCTGGCCGCTCTTCCTTCCCACAGCAGGGCCAGAATTCCCGCCAACAACCCGCCAAACCATGCAAAACCCTGGCGGCTAAAGAGCACCTGCACCGGATGTTCCATCAGTACCTGCGGCGCCTCGAACACGTTCCATAGCTTCGAGCCGATCAACCCCGCGACGGTTGTGATTGCCACGATGCCGAGCGCATCACCGTCAATATGCCACCGGGCGAAGTTGCGATGCAGAACCACGCCGGCACAAACCGCAGCCAGCCAGAGCATCAGCCCAAAAGTGCCGAGCGAAAAACTACCGATGTGAATGTAGGGATACATATTGAGCTATCCGAAGTATAAGGCCGCAACCGGTGAGCGTGCCCACATCTCGCGACCGGCCAAGCAGCACGGCTATCAAATACAATCTTGGCACGCCGGAGGGCCGGGTTAGAGGCGCATCCCCCCGGGCGAAGGGACAACTTGATGCTTCTTGTCGCAAGAATCGCTTTAACCATTGCTATTGTGGCTGCGGCTCTCGCCCAGGCGTCCGCGACTACGCCCCAGGCACCAGCCGCCCCGGTAACCCAAACGGCACCGGGAGCAAGCCGCCCGTCCCAGCCAAAGCCGCCTACGCGCGATCCCCACACTCCCGGCTATGTCACGGCTACAGAATTGCCCGACGGCGCCAACGCCCCTGCAAACGCGGACGGCAACTTCATCATCGGCCCGACCCATGTCCCGGCGCCTGAGATGGCCGCCCCGCAAAGCACCCTCAAGGGCAAAGTCATCACCTTCACCATGAAATCAGCCGACAGCAAGATCTACCCGGGCATCGCGCGTGACCCGGGCACTTTCGGCACACCCGACCCCATCGATCCCGCGAAGCTTATCGTCACCACCAGCCACCTTGCGCCCTACACTCGGACGGTCGCCATATACGTCCCGCCGCAATATGTTGCCGGCACCGCCGCGCCTTTTATTGTCGGCGCAGACGGGCCTGACAAGGACCTCTTCACTGCGCTCGATGGGCTTATCGCGGAACACCGGGTTCCGGCAATAATCGCCATCTCGATCGGCAATGGCAGCGGCGATGCGCAAGGCAGCGAACGGGGCCTCGAGTACGACACCATGTCAGGCCGATACGCGGAGTTCGTCGAGACGGAGGTTCTTCCTCTCGTCGAGCAGCAGGCCGGTGTCAGACTCACCAAAGATCCCGACGGCCGCGCTACCATGGGCGGCAGCTCCGGAGGCTCCTGCGCACTAATCATGGCCTGGTATCACCCAGAGTGGTATCACCGCGTGCTCACCTACTCC
>DASWUZ010000398.1:0-7624 GCA_036401395.1 Acidisarcina sp. | reverse complement strand
GATTTGAGATGGAAGTCCCGATCCCGTCGATGGGTTCGCAATGTCCATCGTCTGAGGCTATTGGATGACCACCTCGCGCGCAACACGCCATCGGAATTTGGACCGCAAAATCTTGATCGCGTTCGCCTTCAGACAGCCCTGAAAGCGCGGGGTCCCAAGTATGCGAAAGTGAAGTCATGGCTGACTTGATAACAAAACGCGGGGCAGCGCTCGGCTACGCGGCCTGCGCCATGGCTGGCTGCCTCTGGGGCACCGGCTTCTACTTCGGTAAAGTCGCGCTGATGGAAATGGGCGTGGCACACATGGTGCTCTATCGTTTCATTTTCGCCTGCATCGCCCTGCTCCCCCTGGTGCTGCGGCATCGACTCACGCTCCGGTCGGCAGAACTGCGCCTACTGCTCCTCGCCTCCTTCCTGGGGATCCCCGTGCAATTCCTGGTTCAGTTTTACGGATTGAAACTCACCACCGTATCGCACGCCGCACTGATGGTCGGCACCATGCCCGTCATCCTTGCTGTCGGAGCATCCATCTTCACCCACGAACGCCTCGACTACATTGGCTGGCTGGCCCTGTTCGCCTCAAGCACCGGAGTCTCAATCATCGTTCTCAGCGGCCGCCACGCCGCGACCGGCACAGGCCCATCCCTCTACGGAGACCTGCTCGTAGTCCTCTCGCTTTTGATCGCGCTTGGGTGGGTGCTGCTGAACCAAAAACTCATGCGCGGTCACGCTCCCGTCGTGGTCACCACCTACGGCATCCTCAGTGGCACAGCGATGCTCGCGGTCTGGGTCGTGCTCCGCTACGGATTGCCCCCCGTCGGCGGCATCAGCCCCAGGGCCTGGATCGCCCTCGCCGCCAGCGGACTCCTCTGTACCGCGATCACGACCCTACTATGGAACTGGGGCATCCACCGCGTCCCCGCATCCCGCGCCGGCGTCTTCCTCAACATCGAACCAGCCCTCGGCTCCGTCCTTGGCGTCAAGCTCTTAGGCGACCACCTAGGGCCCCTGGCCTGGCTCGGCGGCGGTCTCATAGTTGCCGCGGCGATCACTCTCACGACGCGGGGTCACAACTCCGCGCAACGGGCAGAAGAAGCCCAGCCACACGCCATCTGACCTTCAGACCTCGACGCACTCGCATCGAAACATGCAAAAATGCCTCGTGTAAATGCCGGAGCAACGCGTGCAAGAGACTCAATCAGTACCGTTCATTCCGAAGTCGAAGACCCGGTTGGCCGCGCCAGCTGAGTATGGCCCTGCGCCGCCCCCTCCCTCCGAGATGAAGCCGTACTCACCGGCCTGCAACGGGGCCTTCGGCGTAACTTTGTAGACTCCCGGCCGAAGTTTTTCGTAGGTATAGCCGACCACCGCCTTGTCGTCGGTGCCGCTCGACGCTCCAAAGGCGTTCATCTTGCCAACCACCGTCTCCCTGGTGTCACCCTTTATGTCGAAGTGCAACAGGCTATATTCATTCGGGGTGCTTGTCCCCCCAAACGGGGAGGAAGCGTTGCTGAGGCCCGCCGCCTGCTGTTCGAAATAAAAATAGAACACAGCCCCCGGATCGTTCACCCGCGTGTTGGATCGGGCGTTTCGGATGACGGCCTTCATCTTGATCTTTGCGATGCCGTAGGTCATTGCCGAGGCGAAAACCCCTCCCGTCTTGCCCTGTGAGTAGACGGACGGCTCCAGTTCCACCAGCTTCGGGCCGGAAGATTTAATGCTGTAAACCCAGATGCCGGCCTCATGCGGGGAATTCGGGTCGTCCACGTTCGTTGACGCCTGCTGGGCGGTGGCGGTGGGAGCCGCTGCGCTAGAGCCCTTGGAAATCATCGCGGCTATGATCCCGTCATGTATGCCTGCGCTCTTAAGAGCGATGAGGCCGTCAATGGAAGTGTTGTATTGCCCGGGCTGAGACTGGATGCTGGAAATTACCAGCTGGTCGGATAGGCCGGCTTTGGCCATCTTGATAACGGCATCGTTGTTCATGCCCTGCTGGGCCACGGTCCACGGTGCAACTAGCAACAACGTGCCGGCGAGGAAGTACTTGCGCATGGTTTTTCTCCTGAACTCTAGCTTGCGAAACTTGGTACGTCTCGGTGTTTACATTGACCCCGGTCTTTTCCACGTCGTATCTCAGGTAAATGGCCGCTCAACCATCCCCCCGTCACCGTCGCGCATCCGGCCGCGGCACAGGCGAATCACGTCGACAAGCCACCACACCCCATAGCCACCGACCGTGACCAGTTTTAAAATCCCCAGCCACATGCGATCTAGGTAAAACATATCGAGGCCCAAGAAGCCTCCGAAAAGAGAAAGGAAGAGGGCCGCGGTTCCGCTCTTCCCGCTGCGGCCCCGGACACCCAAAAGTTGATTTTGCCACCGCGCACGCTCTAGTTCGGAGATGGATTTAGACTCCCTTGGGCCTCAATGAGCAGAGGTGCGCTTACTGGCGCAGCTGGAAGAGAATCGATAAATAGGCGCGCAAGTTTGGCGGATTGTTTTGGGTAGGTGATGATGAGATCCGCCCCCCGAGGCAGCGGCGTCACCGTGACCACGATGTTCTGCAGCCGGCTCACCCGGCGAATGATCAATAGGTAGACCAAAAATCCGGGGACTACGAAGAAGCAGAAAGCGACGACCATCAGAAGGATTAGACCGACAGGAATTTTGGGCCGACCGACAAAGGTGGCCACCCGCGTCGACTGACTCTGAACCCGCCAGCGATCGTTGGTGAAAAACTGTGTCGCCCTGACAATTACATCCTCGCCAGAGATCTCTGTGCGGCATGATGCCATCAAATCTGCCACTTATCACCCCCATAGCGCTCTCTTTTTAAGAAGGCCAGTCAATCTACGAGCAGATGCTTCCGCCGGCGGAGCCATAACTTGTCGTCACGAATGGAAACTTCTATATAGGTGCGGAAGCTTCCGTCATGGGCTTCTTAACAAAGTAGAAAAATCTTGCTTCATCTGGCCACAGGCAATAGACTTCTGCAATTGACTCGTCGTGGCAGAACATGACTTTTGCTGACATTGCACGCTTTTCGCCTTATTAACTTGAAATTACCCTGGAACTGACGCGAACTTATCGAGAATGAAGGTAGAGCACGGCCATGTCTCGGACCGCCACTAAGGAGAGCGCCAATGAGCGCCTGGATGGGTGGGACGCCATCTCCACTTACCTTGGCTGGCACGTCCGCACCGTCATCCGATGGGAGAAGCAGAAGGGGCTTCCCGTACATCGTGTTCCCGGCGGAAAGCGCCAAGCGGTCTTCGCCTACTCCCACGAGATCGACCGTTGGTATCATCAGTGGGAAGCCGATGAGCTCGTCGCTCCGGCCACCGGCGACCCAGACATCCAGCCCGTGGCAGCCGTCCTGCCACCGATGCCAGCCGCGGCGGTTGGAGCTTCGCCCGCTCGGTCGCGAGCCTTTCGAGGCATATTGGCCGCGACCGCATGCTTCGCCGCCGTAGCTGCTCTGCTCGCCGCTGCATCTGCCGTCCATCCAGGTCTCCAAGTCACCGGCATCAGTCAGATGACCGACGACGGTACAGAAAAGAGGGGCCTGGTCACCGACGGGACGCGGATGTTCTTCAGCGAGGAGATTGGGGGGCGATACTTCCTTTCAACGATGAATGTAGACGGGGGATCCGTTCGCCGGATCGACCTGCCAATCGACAACCCTATTCCTGTAGACATCAGCCCTGACGGGAAGCGGCTGCTCGTCCTCTCTTACGAGGGATTCGAAGAAGAACAGTCGCTCTGGGTCGTTCCGCTGGACGGAAACGCACCCGCACAGATCATGGGCATCAAGTGTCATTCCGCGGCGTGGGGCTGGGATGGAAAGTGGATTGCTTATGCTGCAGGAAACACCATTGACGTTGTCTCTCCGGACCGCGCCCGGACGCGGCAATTAGGATCGTTGCCAGGAATCCCGTTGATGCTTCGGCGGTCTGCGGACGACGGCCACCTGAGGTTCCTGGTACATGATCCCGCTATGCCGAATGATTCCCTGTGGGAAGTAAGTTTCGATGGCAATTTCGGCGCCAGCCAGTCAGTCGCTCGACTTTTGCAGAAGGAATGTTGCACCTTCTTGTCCGGGGGCCCTCCCGCGACCAGGTATTTTGCCGAGTGGGACGAGGCAGGCAAAGCCCGCCTGACATATTTGCGGCCATCCCCCTGGTGGGCCACAACGGGATATGAATCAATAAAGCTAGGCACACCGATGGATGGGATGGGAGAGATCGCACTCCTGTCTGCTGCAAACAGGATCTTCGTTCTCGGGGCTCCTAAGCCTCGAAGCGAGTTGGTGCGGTTCGACCGCTCAGGCCAAAGCTTCACGCCATATTTCGCGGGTGCCAGCGCGACGGCCCTTGACTTCTCGAGGGCTAACGATTTAGTCGCTTACGTCCGGTCCGCAGACGCCACCCTCTGGGTGAGCAGGATGGACGGCAGCGCCGGGAAGCAGCTAAGCCCAGCCCGCATGGGTGTGGAGCTTCCGCGGTGGTCGCCAGACTCGAAACAGATCGCCTTCATGGGTAAAGAGCCCAACCGCCCGTGGCGCATCTTCATAGTGCCCTCAACGGGCGGCGTCGTCAAAGAAGCGTCACACGGCGACGATGGGCAAGGCGCCCCAACCTGGTCGCCGGATGGAAAGAAGCTCGCCTATGGGAATGTCCAATGCCAGGTGCAGCATACGTGTGCCATCCACACCATCGACATGGCCACAGGCGTGGTGGAGACGCTCCCCCGCTCGCAGGGGCTTGGAACAGCACGCTGGTCCCCGGACGGACGTTATATTGCGGCTCTCGATCCCGAGCGTCGCGAATTACTGGTCTACAGTTTGCCACGTCAACAATGGAGAGTGCTTGCAACGGACTCCAATGGCAATGATGTAAGCTGGTCGACCGACTCGAAATTCGTTTATACCAACCGGACGAGTGATAAGCGCACGGAGATCATCCGCGTGCCCGCGACCGGGGGCGAAGCGGAGAACGTCGTTAGCCTGGACTTTCTGGGCAGGTTGTCAGGCCATCTCGACACATGGTTCTGTGTTGCTCCAGACGGCTCATTGCTTTCCCAACGTTGGTTCACTGCATCGGAGATTTACTCGGTAAGCTACAAGGGCGGCTGAACTAATGAATGACGCCGGGATAGCGGGTCCGACTAGATCTCCATCAAGTACTGCTCGGAAAAAGCGACCGGCGGCTGCGGGCGAGGCTCGCTGGCTAGCTCAATTACCAGCCGCTCCAGCACCAGACGCTTGTCTGGGGGGGAGGAGCGCAGTTCCAGGTCGCTGCGGGCGACGAGGCGCAGGGCGCGGGTGAGTTCGCGGCGGGATTTGTAGCGGCGGGCCTGCCGAATCAGATCTTCGGCAGCGAAGGGCGGCATACGAAAACCCTGCCACAGGGCCTGCCAGATCGCGCGCGAGTCGCGAACGTCCTTCTCCAGAATCACCAGCATCTGCCGAAACGTCCGCGCCAGCATGTAGAGGTGACCGATGGCAGAGTCCTCCCCGCCATCCGAAGCGTTCAACAACCCGTGTAGGAGAGCCAGGGCGCGAGGCTTGTCCTTCGACGAAATCGCGTCCGTCAGCTCATACAGCGACCGCTGCTTCGCGGCCAGCACCATGGTCTCAACGTCGCCAAGCGTGACACGGCGCTTCTCTCCCGCATAGAGCAGCAGCTTTTCGAATTCGCTGGCGATCAGCATCATGTCGGCACCCAGCGAGTCGGCAAGTTCGCGGGCGGCATCGGCATCGAAGCGCACTCCGCGCTTCTCCGACTCAGCGAGCAGCCAGCGAAGCGCATCGGGCTCGTCGACGCGGGCGAGCTCAACCAGGCTGCACCAGTCCCCCAAGGTCTCGCGAATGCGCTCGTAGCGGTCCTTATCCTGCATGTCCATCCGCCGTAGATCGGCAGCAATGCGAATATGGTCTGCAACGAAGATCACCAACGCCTGAGGGTTGGGCGAGCGAAAGTAAGCGTCGATCGCCGCAAATTCCTCCTTCTTCGCACCGCGGGTATAGAGCACCTTGAGGTTGCGTAGAAAGAGCACCTGGAAAGGCGCCATCAGCGAAGGACTCTGTGCCCGGTCGAGCGCGTCGTAAATTCCCGTCTCTGCGAGGTCGAGGTCTGACAGGCAGAAATCGCGCATGTCTGGCGGCACATAGGCCTCGAGCACCGCGCGACGGCAGCGCTCATACAAAAACGCTTCATCACCCACCAGCACATAGCCCGGGCGCAGTTTTCCAGTTCCGGCTGCAGCATCCCTGATTTCCCCAATGAATCGCTGCGTGGAGGCAAACCCCGCACCCCAGCGGGCGCTCGTTCCCGTCGTGCCGCTGATGGCGCTCAAACCTCTCGCCGCCCGGCGAATCGGCTGCCCCGCCAGCTGCAAGCATCGTTTACCGGCATTGAGGTCAGAGTCGCCACGTTAAAAGGAGTCCAAAATATCGCTCACCAATGACTGTGCAAAGTCTCTCGAAAGCCGCCTGACCGCCGCCGGGTCTTCCTGTATGAAACTGGTTAAGTCCTGCGTGGTCTGGTACTGCTGCCGGAACATATAGCCGTCGTTCTTGTAAAGAACGCGATGGTCGCGATCGAGCACTGTGACTCTGGCCTGAATTGTAATCAGAAAGCTGGACGACTGCCCTGTCTCAGAATTGTAAGTCAGGGGGAGAATGTCGAACTTGGTAATCGTGCCCCTGACGACGGCGTCGGCGCCTTCAGGAGAGTTGGCGACGGAGTACGGGGTCCGGCCGGTGAGTTCCCTGAGGACGGCCTCGGTGAACTGCACTTCGGTGTGGTAAGACTGGGTGTCATTTTCAAAGATCGGGACGGCTATGGTGTGCACCGATTTGGGCAGATGCGCCGCCGATGCTGCAACATGGTAGCCGCAACCGACGACCAGCATCGGCAAGCCAGGCCAAAGTAGTGCAATAGTGAACAATTTAGAGAGGCGCATTCCACATTTATTGTCTCAGTTCGCGGCAACCCGGTGTGCAGTGGGCGCGACCTATATTCAACGAGTAAAGAAAAAGGCTATACCCGACTCTGAAAATCGCATAGAACATTGAAGTTTCACTATTAGCGCAAGTATGATCGACCGGAACTCAAGATCAGCTGACACGCGCAAGGCGTCATGGCACACACTCAAAATCTCGAAGCATCGCCAAGCGAAGAGGCAAGCTTTTACGCCTCAATGAAGTCGCATTCTGAGTCCGAAGATTGTCCGGGTGAAGCGCGACGCCTCGCTGACTGCGCACAGACAGCGCAGTTGAAGGCAGAGATGGTGCTTGTGGGCCGAAAGCTCTGGGACCGCGAATACGTCGATGGGAATGGCGGCAATCTCTCTGTACGCCTCGGCGAAGATTACGTCCTTTGTACCCCGACCATGATGAGCAAAGGCGACCTTCAGCCCTCAGATATCTGCCTTTGCGATCTGCAGGGCAATGTGGTCGCTGGCGCGCACAAGCGTTCGAGCGAACTGCTGCTGCATCTTGAAATTTACAAGGCCAATCCCCGTGCTCGTGCCGTTGTTCATTGCCATCCGCCGCACGCCACCGCGTTCGCCGCGATCGGCGCGGCGCCTCCTCACGGCGTCCTGACAGAGCAGGAGATATT
>DASWUZ010000397.1:0-11749 GCA_036401395.1 Acidisarcina sp. | reverse complement strand
AAATGTAACTGCCCTATACGACCGCCTCAAGGCGGTGATGGAGCAGGTTGGCGACAGCTTTGAGTTGGTATTCGTGGACGATGGGTCGAGCGACCGGACGTACAAGCTGTTGGAGGAGATTGCGGCGGTCGATAGCCGCGTTTTAGTAGTTAAGCTGCGGCGAAACTTCGGGCAAACTTCAGCGCTTGCGGCCGGCTTCGATCACTCGCAGGGCGAATTCATCCTGGCCATGGACGGCGATCTGCAGCACGATCCCGACGAGGTGCCCCAGTTCCTGGAGAAGCTCGAAGAGGGCTACGACGTGGTCAGCGGCTGGCGCAAAGAGCGCGTGGACAACTTCGTGATGCGGCGCATTCCGTCGCGCTGCGCGAACTGGCTGATGGCTAAGTTGTCGGGCGTGGACATCCACGACTTCGGGACGACGTTCAAGGCTTATCGGCGCGAAGTCATCCACAATATTCCGCTGTATGGGGAGATGCACCGGTTCATCCCGGCGCTGGCTTCGTGGTATGGGGCGAGTATCTGCGAGATTCCTATCTCGAACATCACCCGGGAAAAGGGTAAATCGCATTACGGGATTTCGCGGACGTTTCGCGTGTTTTTTGACCTTCTGACGATACGGTTTTTATTGCGATATATGACGCGGCCGCTGCACTTCTTTGGTGCGTTTGGCGCGCTGGGCGTGGTTGGCGGTGCGGGCGTCTCGTTCTTTCTGCTGATGCTGAAGATTTTCACCCATCAGCATGTGATGGATGAGCATGGCCCGTTGTTTGTGATTGCCGGGGTGCTGATTCTGGCTGGCATTCAAATGCTCGCGATCGGGCTGCTAGGGGAGTTGCAGGTGCGGCATTACCACCAATCTTCGCATCGCGCGCCTTATGCGGTTGATCGGCTAGTGCGGCTGCGAAATCCGGAAGAGCCGAGCATGCTGCACGAGGGTTGAGAATTCTCGTAGTGACGCTATTGAACAGATGAATTGTTCGCTTCCGCCCGATCTTCAGTCGCTTGCAGATCAGTACCGGCTGTGCAACTCGGGTTTGAAAACCTCACGTCGGCGGAGCAGGGTTCCTGGCGGGAGGGTGAACACTCCTGGAGCGTCGCCGAGCACCTCGATCACCTGGCGACGACCAACGCCATTTACATTAGCGCGATGAATGTTGTTGCCGACCGTGCGCGAGCTCAGGCGAAAGTCCGGCGAGGCCCTGCGAAGCCCGGCTTTGTGGGCCGCATGTTCGTGCGCATGATGGAACCTCCGGTTCGGCCATACTTAAAGTTCAAAGCGCCCAGGATAATCCTGCCTAGCAATGCGGTACCGGTTTCTGATGCGTTGGCGCGTTTTGTGGAAGTGAATCAAGCGGCCAACGAGTTCCTGGCGACGAACGTCAATACCGACTTGAACAGCGCGGTTTTCAAGAGTCCGCTCGCGGCGGGAGTCTGGTTTAGCCTGGCTAGCGGACTAAACATCCTGGCTGTTCATAATCGCCGTCATCTCTGGCACACGCTGAGGGTCCATGAGGCTGGCGAACGTGCAGGTTTCAGCCACTCGCGCCAGCGTTGAGATAAGCACACATTCGGTTAAAGCTGCGCTTATGGTGACTAATACATGAGTGATCCGGGCCAGCGTTACCTTGTGGACCCGAGGCAATTCGCTCCTTGACATCAATAGAAAACCCACTACCATATGGTTGTGGATAAATTGGGCACAACGTTCGCGGCTTTGTCTGATCCAACCCGTCGGGCGATGATCGAACGACTCTCCACTGGGGCTGCCTCTGTCCATGCATTAACGGAACCGTTTTCACTCTCCCAGCAGATGATTTCAAAACATATCGCCTACCTGGTGCGGGCGAAGATCGTGACCAAGACCAGGCGTGGACGAGAGAGTGTGTGCACGCTAAGGCCACAGGCGATCAAGGCAGTCAGCGACTGGGCTATCAGCTATCGCCGATTCTGGGAAGAGAGTTTCGACAAATTGGATGTGGTAGTAAATCAAATGAAAAAACAACAAGGAGAGAAATGACAGCAAACACGGCTAACGAGACGGAGCGGATGGTTGTCACAAGAGTTTTTGATGCCCCACGCGAGCTGGTTTGGAAGGCGTGGACAGACCCGCGGTATGTAATGCAGTGGTGGGGCCCGAAGGGTTTTACCTCGCCCGCCTGCAAGATGGATTTTCGCGTGGGAGGAAAATTTCTCTGCTGCATGAGAGCGCCCGACGGCCAGGAGTTCTGGAATGGCGGTGAATACCACGAGATCGTTCTGCACGAGAAGATAGTCTCCTCCATGTACTTCTCCGACCCGGAAGGAAACAAGGTAGATGCTGCGCAATATGGAGTAGAACACGAGGCTATAGACGACGCGTACGACGTAATTACTTTTGAGGATCTAGGAAACGGCCGGACCAAGCTCACCTTCACTGGCAATGAAACCAGGGAGAACGCAATAAACAGCGGGCAGGCAGAGGGCTGGAACCAGATACTCGAAAAATTTGCCGCAGTCGTTGCGGAGCTGAAACAGGCCAAATAAGTGTTGAAGTTTAGCCGATCATCAGCCGCGAAATACAGCTAGGCAAGCGGCGGACGCCTAGTTATAACGGCGTCCGTTGCTTGGCCGCCTTTCCGGCTAAGTAACATTGGCCCAATCTTGCTTTCAGGCCAATGCACACATTGACGCTGAACATGCCTGCTCGAATCCGGGGGTTTCAACCTGACCCACCACTTCTGCTTTGGCTTAGTTCGACTGCCAGTTCGTGTGTGGCCGAATGTTTGTATTGTGGCGCTCGCTCGTACATCCTATGGCCATTTCCAGCCGGTCGATTTCCCATATGTAGCCGGTAGGTGGCATTCTTGTCGCTATGAAGGCTATTGAGATAACAACAACCGGGGACCCCGATGTCCTCCGGTTTGCCGAGCTAAGGGCCCCTGTAGCCGGCCCTGGAAGCGCGCTCGTACGGGTCCATGCTGCCGGTGTTAATTTCATCGATGTTTATCATCGCGAAGGGCGGTATAAGGCTGCGCTTCCATTTGTGCCGGGGATGGAGGGCGCGGGGACTATTGAAGCACTCGGGACGGGCGCCGCCGAAGGTTTTTGCGTGGGCGACCGAGTAGCCTGGTGCGGAGTGATGGGAAGTTATGCCGAGTTGGCTGTCGTGCCGCTGGAGAAGCTCATTGCGGTCCCTGAGGGCGTGGGCCTTAAAGACGCGGCCGCGGTAATGCTGCAGGGAATGACGGCCCATTACCTGACGCGTTCGACTTATGCGCTGAAGGCCGGGGACACGGCACTGGTACACGCCGCAGCGGGTGGAGTTGGACTGCTGCTTACGCAAATGGCATCTCAGCTAGGGGCGCGGGTAATCGCTACGGTTTCAACGGAAGAAAAGGCGGCGTTGGTGCTAGAGGCTGGGGCGAGCGACGTGATCCTCTACACGGAGTGTGACTTTGAGGTGGAGACGAAGCACCTGACCGCCGGGCGTGGTGTGGATGTGGTCTACGATTCAGTGGGGAAGACGACCTTTGACAAGTCGCTGAACTGCTTGCGGCCGCGAGGCCTCCTGGTGCTCTTCGGAGGGTCGAGTGGAGCGGTACCGCCCTTCGACCTGATTCAACTGTCCGCCAAGGGGTCTCTCTTTATAACCCGGCCATCGCTGCAGCACTACACGCAAACGCGCGAGGAACTCGTGGAGCGCGCTGAAGACGTGCTGGGTTGTGTCCAGGCTGGAAAGCTGAAGGTGCGGATCGGGCACACCTATCCTCTGGCAAACGCAGCCCAGGCCCACCGCGATCTTGAGGGACGGAAGACTACCGGCAAGATACTACTGCTGATGGACTAGGCATTTTTCCCGGCCTGTTAGAGTTAGCCGGCACTTGCAAGGAAGAGTGGGAGAGGGAAGATGAGCCTAAGCGTAATACTGCTCTTCGCCTTGTCGATCGGGCTAGTGTGCGGACTGCGGTCCATGATGGGGCCGGCCCTCGTTTGCATCGGAACTCATGTAGAGTGGATGCACCTGGACCACTCGAAACTAGCCTTCCTGCATTCCATGGTTGCGTTGGCAGTGTTCAGCCTCTTCGCGGTAGGCGAAATTATCGGGGACAAGATGCCGTGGATCCCGGGACGGAATCAGCCGGGTCCTTTGATCGTCCGCTTCGTCAGCGGGGCGATATGCGGTGCTGCGCTCTGCATTACAGCAGGAGTAAGTGTCGGGGCGGGGGCGTTGCTTGGGGGGATTGGCGGGGTCGCCGGGGGACTCGGCGGTTACTATGCGCGCCGCTCGCTCACCACCAAGCGATCTCTCCCTGACCTGGCAATTGGGATCACCGAAGATGTCGCGGCGATCGGATTTGGCTTGTTGATCGTCTCACGCTTTGAACCCTTCGCCAGGTCAGTCGAGCAATATATTAACTTGAAGTGAACCGTGCGCGATCAGAGCTCTTCGCGAACGTTGGGGGCGCGTTGACGACTCAGACGAAGCACTTTGACGCCATCATTATAGGTTCAGGCCAGGCGGGGAATCCACTGGCAGCGGCACTGGCTGCAGCTGGTAAGACCGTCGCCGTGATTGAGAGCACGAACGTTGGCGGCACGTGCGTAAATGATGGCTGCACTCCGACCAAGACCATCATTGCGAGCGCCGAGGTTGCCTATCTCGCCGGGCGCGCTGCGGACTATGGGGTTGAGGTGGGGACCGTTCGGACCGATCTGGCGCGGGTGAGGGAGCGCAAGCGCGAGATTGTGGCAAAGTCTCGCGCAAATAATGAGAAGCGGCTTGAGACCACTACGGGCATCAGCCTGATTCGCGGTATAGGGAGCTTCGCCGGCCCCAGGATGGTGGCAGTCGCACTTAATGACGGGGCTTCGGCCACCCTTGAGGCGGAGTGGATCTTTATAAATACGGGGCTGCGGAACCATGTGCCCGATATTCCCGGCCTCAACGCCGTGGCTCATCTCGACAATGTTTCAATAATGGAACTGGACGCCGTGCCGGAGCACCTGGTGGTGCTGGGCGGAGGATACATCGGGGTCGAGTTCGCCCAGATGTTCCGCCGATTTGGCAGTCGTGTGACAATGGTCCACTCCAAACCGCACCTGTTGGAGCGAGAGGATGCAGATATCGCAGCTGAAGTCCGGAAAATACTAGAAGAGGACGGGATCGAGATAATTCTGAGCGCCGAGGCCGTAGCGGTGTGGCCTCATAGTGGCGGCGGGGTGGAACTGGATGTGAGGGTGGATGGGGTCGTCAGGAAGGTCGCTGGTTCGCACATCTTGCTGGCCGCGGGGCGGCAGCCTAACACCGAAGCGCTGAATGCCGCTGCTGCGGGTATTGACCTTGACGAGCACGGATTCGTGCGGGTGAATGAGCGGCTGGAGACGAGTGCGCCAGGTGTTTACGGGCTGGGAGACGTAAAGGGCGGCCCGGCGTTCACACATATTTCTTACGACGACTTCCGGATTATTCGTAGCAACTTGATCGACGGAGAGCATCGGACGACTACGGGGCGACCTGTGCCTTATACCGTATTCATGGATCCCGAACTTGGGCGCATCGGGCTCACCGAGGAACAGGCGCGTGAGCAGGGCTTGAAGATCAAGGTTGCGAAGATGCCCATGACTTCGGTTGCGCGAGCTGGCGAGATGGCGCGTACGCGCGGGCTGATGAAGATGGTTATCGATGAGGAGACAGGACAGATACTAGGGGCCGCCGTGCTCGGATTGTGGGGTGGCGAGACTGCTTCACTGATACAGGTAGCGATGATGGGAAAGCTTCCTTATACCACATTGCGCGATGGAATTTTTTCGCATCCAACGCTGGCAGAGTCGCTGAACAACCTGCTGCAGAAGTTGGAGTAGACCGCATGGGCTGGGACGCTGGCACGAAAGGGACCGCGAGAGATGCGCAAGCCGGAAGACGGAAGACGACGGGTCGTAATCGAAAGCGTCAAGCCGGAGATCGACTGTGGGCGCTTCCCGGTCAAGCGGGTTGTGGGCGACACCGTAGTCGTTGAGGCAGACCTCTTTGGCGATGGCCACGATCATGTGAGCGCGAGCCTGCTCTTCAGGCGGGAACGCGACCGTAATTGGCAATCACTGCCCATGACCGCGATTGGGAACGATCGCTGGCGCGGCAACTTTACAGTCCCGGAGCAGGGAAGGTATTACTATACGGTCGCGGGGCAGGTTGACCACTTTGGCACGTGGCGTGCGGACCTGGCAAAGCGCATTGTGGCCGGCCAGGACGTTACGGTGGACCTGAAGAATGGTAGCCTGCTGATCGCTGCTGCCGCGCAACTTGCAAAGACCCGCGACCGGGCTCGGTTGCTCGAGTGGGCGCGGCTGCTGGTTGAGGAGAATGCCGGCGCGGATGCGAAGACCCTGGCACTCGATGAGGGGCTGGCCGGGTTAGTCGCGCGCTATCAGGACAAGAAGCTGCAGTCTCGCCATGACAAGGAGTTAGTCGTTACGGTAGATCGGGAGCGCGCGCGGTTCTCCGCGTGGTATGAATTCTTTCCCCGCTCGGCATCTCCAGAGGCCGGCGTGCATGGGACCTTCAAGGATTGTGAAGCACGTCTCCCATATGTTGTGCAGATGGGCTTCGATGTCTTGTACTTCCCGCCTATTCATCCTATAGGTCATGCCTTTCGGAAAGGGAAGAACAACGCGGTCAGCGCAGAGCCTGACGACGTGGGGAGCCCCTGGGCTATAGGTTCAGCAGAAGGTGGCCATACATCGATTCACCCGCAACTTGGCACGCTTGCCGATTTTCGTAGCTTGCGGGATAAGGCGGCGCTGCTTGGCCTCGAAATAGCTCTCGATATAGCCTTTCAATGTGCGCCGGACCATCCCTGGGTAACAAAACATCCGGCGTGGTTCAAAAAACGGGCGGACGGGACGATACAGTACGCCGAGAACCCTCCGAAGAAATATCAGGATATATATCCCCTGGACTTTGAAAGTGACGAATGGGATGACTTATGGGATGGTCTGCGGGATGTTTTCCTATACTGGGCGGGTGAGGGGATTAAGATCTTCCGCGTAGATAATCCGCACACTAAGGCCTTCCCATTCTGGGAGTGGGTCATTCCTGAGGTAAAGCGCCGCTATCCGGATGTATTATTTCTTGCTGAGGCATTTACGCGGCCCCGGGTGATGCAGCGGCTGGCAAAGCTTGGGTTTACGCAGTCCTATACCTACTTCACATGGCGGAATACTAAGCAGGAGCTAACCGAATATTTCATAGAACTAACCACAGACGATGTGAAGGAGTATTTCGGGCCAAACCTGTGGCCGAATACACCGGACATTTTGCCCGAATTATTGCAGACTGGCGGGAAAGCGGCATTTGAGTATAGGTTGGTGCTCGCGGCCACACTCGGGGCCAGTTACGGTATCTACGGCGCTGCTTTTGAATTAGGAGAGAGTGCTCCGTTCAAGCCAGGCGGCGAGGAGTACCTTCATTCCGAAAAGTATGAGTTGAAGCACTGGGACCTCGCCGCGCCAACAAGCCTGAGTGGGTTGATCGCGCAGATCAATCGTATCCGGCGCGACAACCTCGCCCTGCACTCGAATGTCGGACTGGTCTTTCACGCGACAGACAATGACTCGTTGATCTGCTACAGCAAGAGTACGGAGGATGGTGCGAGCATTGTCCTTGTAATCGTTAACCTTGATACGGTAAATGTGCAGTCGGGCTGGGTAAGCCTCAATCTAACGGCACTCCACCAAGCGCCCGATAAGACCTTCACCGTCGAGGACCTGCTAACAGGGGCCACGTATAGTTGGCAAGGACCAACCAACTACGTTGAGTTATCGCCCGAGAAGATGCCGGCACACATCTTTCGGTTGACAGCGGCCACTCTTGACGAGGCGAGTGTTGACGATGGCAAGTAGTTCGGTTGGGAGCAGGCGAGTAAAGCACGCGGGCAGCATGTCTGATCCGCTTTGGTTTAAAGACGCAATCCTCTACGAACTACACGTGCGCGCCTTTGCCGACAGCAATAACGACGGCATAGGCGACTTTCCTGGGCTGCTGGGTAAGCTTGATTACCTTCAGGACCTAGGGGTCACCTGTATCTGGCTGCTGCCTTTCTTCCCCTCGCCGTTGCGCGACGATGGCTATGACATCCAGGATTACATGGGAGTCAACCCCAGTTACGGTACCCTCGACGATTTCACAGCATTCCTGAATGCTGCGCATGATCGTGGCCTGCAGGTGATGATCGAGCTTGTAATCAATCACACCTCTGACCAGCATCCGTGGTTCCAGGCGGCGCGTCAGGCCGCACCTGGCTCCCCTGAGCGTGACTTCTATGTTTGGAGCGATACCGACCAGAAGTATACAGACGCGCGCATTATCTTTACGGATACGGAGAAGTCAAACTGGACCTGGGACCCTGTTGCCAAGGCTTACTTCTGGCACAGATTTTTTTCCCATCAGCCTGATCTTAACTACGATAATCCATTAGTCATCGAGGAAGTACTCAAGATCATGCGCTTCTGGCTTGACATGGGAGTGGACGGCCTTCGCATAGATGCTATTCCTTACCTGGTAGAACGCGAAGGAACTACCTGCGAGAATCTGCCAGAGACCCATGCAGTGATGAAGGCGATCCGGGCGACTATCGATGCGGAGTACGAAAGCCGGCTGATACTTGCCGAGGCTAATCAGTGGCCCACGGATGTCCGGCCCTACTTTGGCGATGGCGATGAGTGCCACATGGCCTTCCATTTCCCGCTGATGCCGCGGATATATATGGCGCTGAGGCAGGAGGACAGGCTGCCTATTACCGATATCATGGCGCAGACGCCTGATATTCCTGATAACTGCCAGTGGGGATTGTTCCTGCGTAACCACGACGAGTTGACTCTGGAGATGGTCACTGCCGACGAGCGGGACTACATGTATTTGGCTTACAGCGCGGACCCGAGAATGCGGATTAATATCGGCATCCGGCGCCGGCTCGCTCCGCTGGTTGACAACAACCGCCGTCGCATTGAGTTACTCAATAGCCTTCTGTTTTCCTTTCCCGGGACACCCATTATCTACTACGGCGATGAAATAGGCATGGGTGACAACATCTATCTCGGCGATCGCAATGGTGTGCGGACACCGATGCAGTGGTCCGGGGACCGCAATGCTGGGTTTTCACGGGCTAATCCCGCGAGGCTTTATAGCCCCGTGGTGATGGACCCTGTGTGGGGTTACGAAGCAGTGAACGTTGAGGCACAACAGAGCGATCAATCTTCGCTGCTGAACTGGATGCGGAATATGATCGCGCTCCGCAAGCTGTTTCATGTATTTGGGCGCGGCACGTTGAAGTTTCTTGATCCAGCGAACCGGAAAATACTCGCTTACCTGCGTGAGTATGAAGGCGAGTTAGTACTCTGCGTGGCGAACCTGTCACGGTTTGCACAGCCAGTGCAACTTGACCTGAGTGGCATGGAGGGTAAAGTGCCGGTTGAGATGCTTGGCTACGTCGAGTTTCCTCCAATTGGTAAGCAGTGTTACCCTTTGACGCTGGGTCCTTATGGCTTCTTATGGCTGGAGTTGCGGTCGGCACCTGAGCCGGAGCTACAATCCGAGGTGCAAGGCGACCTGGCAGTTTCTGATAGTGGAGACTGGACCGCACTACTGGACCCAGGAAGCGTAACTAGGCTTGAAGAGGAGGTATTACCAGCCTTTATTCAGAGACAGCGATGGTTTGGGGGTAAGTCGAGAAAGATCGAATCAGCCAAGGTAGTGGATTGGGCTACGTATGGGGAGGCACGCCTTACCTTCTTGTTTGTGCAGATCAACTACTCTCTCGGCGAACCAGATACTTACTTGCTCCCATTGGCAATGTCTTTTGGAAATGCCGCGGACGCAGTCCGTGAGGCCTCTCCGGGCGCGGTTGTAAGCACAGTCACTTCGCCACAAGGTATGGGAGTCATCCACGATGCCATGTTCAGTGATGATGCCTGTACTGCATTACTGCAAACTATTGAAAATGAGTCCGAGATACATGCTCAACGCGGACTGATCAAGGGTGTACGGAGCGGCCTACTAGCCAGACTAAAGGGAGATCAGGCAGGGCCGCTACCGCCAAGGCGCGGTTCGGCAGAGCAGAGTAACTCATCGGTGTTCTTTGGCGAGCGGCTTATCATGAAGGTATTTCGCAGACAGCAGCCAGGGCCAAATCCAGACACCGAGATCGGTCAGTATCTTACGGAGCACACGAGCTTCAGTCACATCGCGCCCTTTGCTGGGTCCATTGAGTATTTCGGGAATGGAGACGGTGAGCAGGGACGGACTTTAGCGATGTTGCAGGGCCTGGTTGCTAACGAAGGGGACGGCTGGCAATGGACACTGGAAGAGTTAGAACGCTATTACGAGGCTTGCGCACAGGATTGTGCACTCGGCGGCGGATCGGCGAGCGACCATGTGATCGAAGAGTCTGCGCGGGGTCATGCAGGCATCTATCTCGAAGCCGCGGGAGTACTGGGAACGCGGACAGGCGAGCTACACATTGCGCTGGCGAGTGCTACTGATAACCCCGCCTTTGCACCTGAGTTATTTTCGGCCGCAGACTATAGGTCCATTGGTAATGTAGTTCAGGATCGTGCCATAGCAGCGCTTCAATTGCTAAAGGATAATCTGCCGAAAATGCCGGAGGATATTGTTGAAGACAGCGGCCTGGTGTTGAGCAAGCGGAGGTCTATCCTGGATCGGGTGCGTGAGCTTTCTCTCGCAGGGTCGCCGGCATTGAAGACGCGCGTCCATGGGGACTATCACTTAGGCCAGGTACTTCGGGTACGATCTGACTTTGTTATTCTGGACTTTGAAGGGGAGCCGGCGCGGTCGCTTGCAGAGCGGCGTGAGAAGCAATCTCCATTAAAAGATGTGGCTGGAATGCTGCGTTCTTTCAGTTATGCGGCATTTGCGGCCCTTATGAAGTACACCAGCAGACGGCCCGAAGCATTCGTGCAACTTGAGCCGTGGGCGCGACTGTGGGAGAGGGCAGTGAGCGCCGAGTTTGTGCGTGCTTATAGGGAAAGTCTCTCTGGTGCTGACCTGACTTACGAAGACTCAGCGCAGTTTAGTCGGATGCTTAATGTATTCCTGCTGGATAAAGCGTTGTATGAGTTGACTTATGAAATGAATAACAGGCCTGCCTGGGTTGGGATTCCAATCAAGGGTATCCTGTCACTGTTGTCCTGACAGATTGAGTCAATATAGATGGCGAATGCGGAAGCAACTGAAGCGGCGCGAACAAGTAGCACGGCCATAGCCACGGCCGACGTGCTTATTGCCATTCCTTCCCCGACGCAAGCCGGACTGCTCCAGCAGAGAGTAAGGGAAGTAGCAGAAGGGCTAAGCCGTGGGCCGGTGAAGTTCGCTCTCGCTTATCCTGGAACAGAAGGTGCTGTCGCGTTTTCTGTTGGCGCTACTGCTGAAGATATTGATGATAAGACGGCGCAGTGGGTGGGTGAGCAGGGTTCCTCAGATGATGTACCGGCTAACGGTGCGAGTAGTCGCAGAGATCTGCTACATGTGGTCGAATACGTAGTCCCACCATCGCCGGCTGCGGTCCCCTGGCTCGGACTTTCCGCAGCTTATGCACAAATAGCAAACCTTGCGAGACAAATGGGCGCGAAGACATGCGCCATCATTTCAGCCGACCTGGCCGCGTTCGACGTAGCCTCAATTCATGCATTGATTGAACCGGTACACGATGGCCGCGCGGCCTTATCTATGCCGCTCTATGCGCCCAGTAAGTTT
>DASWUZ010000396.1:0-3647 GCA_036401395.1 Acidisarcina sp. | reverse complement strand
TCGTTCTCGATGGCCCTCATCCGCGCCATGTTCAAGTGTTGCCACGGAGCGCTCGTGTCGCCATACCAGCCATCGTCGGAGATATTTACGAACACCTCCGCCCCCAACTCCGCAAAGTGGCGGACCTCGTCGGCAAACACAGACTCATAGCAAATAAATATCCCGTAACTATGCCCATCTGACTGAAATACCTTGCGATATTTGCCCCGTTCAAACTGGCCGACACCCTGCGTCAAAGTACCCGCAAAAGATATAAGGCCTCTATACGGGACGTACTCGCCAAAGGGCACAAGATGGATCTTGTCGTAACGTCCGGAGAATGTTCCGTCCGGCGCGATGAATTCAGCCGAATTAAATTCCCGCCGCTCTCCACCTATGTTTCCAACAATAAGAGGGACACGGGCCTGCGCGGCCAGTCTCTTCATCAACTGCTGAAATTGGGGATCAGTTTCTCGAAACGGAGCAGGAGATTCGGGCCATGCCACGAGGTTAGCCGGAGGCATCCGAAAGCAATCCACCTTGATTAGCTTCTTCTCCGGCCCGGGCATTCCTGCGTAGTAGGGGCCGCAGGTCTGGTTGCTCAACTCAAGAAAAGCTTTAGTCCGCCTCTCCCACTCCGGTCCAACCCAGTCGTAAGCGTCGTCAAGGCCGACATTTTGCTGGACCAGCACCGCAATATGATCTGCAACGACAGGTGCAGGCCGCAGCAGCGAACCCATCTGCAACGACACGACAAGCAGCACGCCGCCCACGGTAAGCCGGAGCCTCATCTGCGCCGTCCGGGCAAGCAACGCTCCCGCGACCAGCGCATTGCCGATCATCAGGACCAGCGAGATTCCATACACCCCTGTAAAAGGAGCAAGCCGGATCAGTAAGAAATTATCGACCTGAGAATAGCCAAGCTGGTCCCATGGCACACTGGTCAGCCGGGCGGCCAGCAACTCCAGCCCTACCCAGGCGAAAGGGGCGAGCAGAAGTGGCGCGAGACTGCCGCGCGAACCCTTCCTCACCACCGCGAGCAGAAGAGCAAACACTCCAAAGTAAAGGCCCAGTACCATGCTGTAGAGCAGCAAAATCCCAGCGGAAGTAACTGCCCCGATGCCGCCGTAGATGTGCATTGTGGCGTAAATCCAGTAGCAGTTCAGTACGTACCAGACCACGCCGCAAAGATAGCCAAGCAGAAAGCTGCGGGACAGAAAACGCCGGCGAAAGACCTGACCGGTGACGCTCGCACTGGGGGAGGGAGTCTCCAAAACGGCAGCTGTGGCGAGAACAGCGTGCAACAGTGGGGCCAGGGCAAGCCATGCAAATACTGTTCGCCAAAGCGGCAGTGGCCCCGCAATAGGGAACGGCAGATCGAGCAAAACGGCAGAGAGTGCGGCAGAAAACCACGGCCATCTCGGACTTGCTTCAGGCAGTCGCGGCCCCCTGGCCGAGCGAACGGAGATTAGAGACATCATCGGCCCGAGTTTAACATTCAGCGGCACTTGTCACTGGTCTGCCAGTTGGCGCGCTAAAAAACTAATCGCCCAACCCGAAGGTGCGCGGCTGTAGAATAATCGAAGCCATGAACCTCATCATTCTCGGCATGCGGATCCTTTCCGGCATTTTCCTCCTCGGCCTCGTGGGTTCTTCCGTGGTCGTTATTATCAGCTTCGTAGAAGATCTTCACGAACTCTTCGAGCAGGACTAGCCCCGGCTACCCCTCAGCTACTTGACCCTTCCCGATGCCCGAGCAGCCCCAAAATCCGATATCGCAACCGGCACGTTCTTCTTTCAGTAATACGGTGAGAATGAGCGATTTCGCTGCAAGATCAGGCGAAGATGCCGCATTGCTTCTGGGCATTCAATCGGGCGACTCAGGCGCTATGGCAACACTTTTTGAGCGCTACTCTCGCATTGTCTACTCCGTAGCCATGCGGGTATTGCGGGACCCAGGGCACGCCGAGGACGTGACCCAGGACATCTTCGTCAGGATTTGGCGGAACCCGGACTCGTTCGTCTCCGGACGAGGAACATTAGGTGCTTGGCTCGTCGTTGTAGCGCGGAACCGCTCTATCGACTTTCTCAGGCGACGGCGCCCATCCGATTCAGTAGAAGATGTCGTCCTCGCATCGCCGATGGATCTTGGTGCGGAGAGCGAGCGCAACATTCTCATGGAGAAGGTGCGGATCTTGATAGCCGACCTTCCGGCTGAGCAAAGGAAGTCCATAGAACTGGCGTTTTTCGATGGGCTGAGTCATACAGAAATTGCAGAAAAAACGGGTGACCCTCTGGGCACCGTAAAGACTCGCATTCGCCTGGCGCTGATCGCGCTTAGGAGAGGAATGAAAGTAGAAAGGCAATGAGGGCGTGATAGACGGTCAACACATTCCGGAAGAAGACCTGGCCCTTTATGCCCTGGGTGCATTCGACGAGGTGCGCGAAGCCGCAGACATAGCGGCGATGAAGGCACACCTTGCCTCCTGCGGAAACTGCAACCAGGCGCTTGCTGAGGTTAACGGCGATCTGGCGCTGCTTGCTCTCAGCGTGGAGCAGTTGCCGCTTCCTGCCGGCGCCTCCCAACGGTTCATGGAGCGCATATCCGCGGAACAGCGTCCTGCTGCCAGCCCGGCCGTACATAGCGTACCGGTCCCCGACCGCGCAGCGACGGGGGCGTCTCTCAAGCACCCGAACGGAGCTGTCGCATCGGGCGGGGTCCCTTCCAAAACACCGTTGCCATTCCCCGCCACCTCTGCACGCAGTTCCGTGTCAGTCGCGCTACCCTGGATGCTCGCAGCCGCGATGTTAGCTGCCGCAGTTTATCTGGGGTCAGAAGTATCGCAACTGCGGGCGTCTCGAGATCTCGCGCGGGCCGAGTCTGTGAGGCTAGCAGTGGAAGCGGACCGCGCCAAAGAAGTGTTGGAAGTATTGACCGCTCCCGCAGCCCAGCAGGTGACGCTCACTCAGGGTAAAGGGACTCCTGCGCCCATGGGACGAACAAGCTACATGCCATCGAAGGGCGCTCTGGTCTTCATGGCCAGCCACATGCCATCTCTGCCGGCATCGAAGGCGTATGAGCTCTGGGTCATCCCAGCTAACGGCCATGCACCTATGCCCGCCGGAACCTTCCGCCCCGATGAGCAAGGCACCGCCAGCGTGCTATTGCCACCGCTGCCTGCTGGGATTCCCGCCAAGGCATTTGGCGTGACGATTGAGCGCGCCGAGGGCTCGCCCGTGCCCACATCTCCCATCATCATGTCGGGGAGCTAAGAGCCGGCACTCGGCAACATGGGGATCAACTGCCTGAGAGTGCCCCTTAGCTGTAGTGCTCGGAGGTCGCCAGGCAAATCGCTTAGAATCGGGACGAGGAACTCAAAAATACATGGCACGCAAAGCACTGATCGCAGCTAACTGGAAGATGTACAAGACGCCGGCCGAAGCGCAGCACTTCGTGAAGGCATTTCTGCCCCTCGTTGCCGGTCACGACCGCGACGAGATTGTGCTCTGCCCTTCGATTACATCAATTGGCGTGGTGATTGCAGCAGTTTCCGGCTCGAACGTTGCTGCCGGAGCGCAGAACATGCACTTCGCTGAGGAGGGGGCGTATACGGGGGAGACTTCCGCGCTGCAACTAACCAGTATCGGTGCGACCCATGTGATCATTG
>DASWUZ010000395.1:0-5388 GCA_036401395.1 Acidisarcina sp. | reverse complement strand
GTTCGCGATGACGCGCTGGGTCAGGCCGACTCGCGGCTCTTCGGCGGAGTAGGTAGCTACGGCATCTTCGAGGAGGCGGTCGAGGTCGACCCGATTTGCCCCGTCTCTACTTTCGGCGTTCGAATGTGTTTGCCGGAGATCCTCCGAGGAGTTATTTCGCATGGCGGGCCTCGGTGAAGGCGGCTAGTTTTTGACGGAGCACTTGCCGCGCCCGCATCAGCCTGGTGCGTACCGTGCCTTCTGAAATGCCGAGCACGACGGAAATTTCGCGCGACGTCAGACCCTCTACGGAGGTCAATGCCAATGGCTGCCGCAACTCTTCAGGCAGGGCGTCGATGAGGCGATGAACGGTGGCGTGCCAATCGCTCTGGACTGCGGCCTGCTCAGGGCCGGCTGCAAGCGAAGGAAGCTTTGCCATCTGAAGGTCGTGACGCTCGGCATCGCTTTCATCCTGTGGCCCCGTGAGGGCGCAGGTCGCTTTCGCGTCATTTTTTCGCCCGGATATATGGTCGAGCGCCACGCGCCAGGTCGTCCTCGCCAGAAATCCTCTTTCGTCGCGGATATCGCGCCAGGCGCCTGTGCGGTAAAGCTTCATGAATGTTTCTTGCACGACGTCCTCCGCATCTTCGGGATTTCGCAGCATAGCGTAAGCGACCTTGAAGACGAAGCGGCTCTGCCGTTCCACGAGCGCGTTAAAAGCTGCGTCTTCGCCAACCCGGTCAATGGTTGCGCCGTTCGGCTGACTTCGCATCGCGGACGGCCGATCTTCTTCGCTCGACCAGATTTCTGCCTCCTGCGCTCTCAGTGCTAACGCTTTGCCGTCTAACATTTGCAGCAAGGCGCCTCCCCTGGTTCATGCGCTAAGACGGTCGAGGGAAACTTTGTGTTCAACTTTGTGTTCATCTTTTTCAAATGTCCCAATGAAAAGAGGTTGCGGAGTGCTCCATGAGGTCGGCGGAAGGTTAATTGCCGTGGTGCATCCGGCCCGGCGGCACAATCCGGCATCCGATTTGAGGGGTGTCTATGGTCAGCCCACATGCAATAATCAGCGGGCACGAGTGGCAAAGGGCTTTGGGCCTGAAGGCAAGTCACAAAGATAGTAACTGGTCACCAAATCCAGAGAGATCGGCAGGAGGGTATTGGAACATGTTGAGGAAATGGCTGGCTTTATGCTTTTTCATGATCGGCAGTTGCGCGGCGAATGCTCAGGTAGAGCAGGCGAGAATCGGGGGGCTGCCCAGTACTAATGTCGGCATCAGTTTTTCGAGTTTTAATCCTGACTTTACGCTCAAGCGCCTTTACGGCTTCGGAGCATATGCTAACGTCATGCCTCTGCACTATGGCGGCGTCGACCTGGGCCTTGAAGGCGAATTAAAACTATTGAGTATTAACCAGGTTGTGCAGGTTCACGAGCGGACGCTGTCGCTCGGGGTGATCGGGCAACTACGAAACAACTATTACGGCTTCAAGCCCTATGGGAAATTCATGTACGGCCTGGGGAACTTCTATTATCCCAACCTGCCGGCGTGGGCGAATTATCGCACGGACAGCTTCGGTATCTTCGTGCTTGGGGGCGGAGTGGACCATCAGCTTCACGGGCGGTTTTCCATCCGGGGTGATTACGAGTATCAGCGCTGGACCCACTTCCGTGGGGGGAAGACGCTGAACCCCAACGGATTTACTGTGGGCGTCAGCTATAAGCTTTTCTAGGTTTCCTATATGACCTGATCAGCGGATTAGGGGTTAACGCCAACTGGAGTTATAACTCGGACTAACTGCGGTCTGCCTCCGCGGCGGCCGCCGTTTTGTTTTGGGCGCGTTGCCGCCACAGGATGGAGACCAGGTAGAGCAACTGTGTCGTCCAGGCGAAGGCGTAGCCGAGCACCAGGTGACGGTGGGCCATGGCTGAGTCTGTCTGCGGGTCCCAGGGAAAGATGCTGGCTAGCTGGAGCAGATGCATAGGATCCTCATTGGAGTGGGAATTCGTCCTGGATCAGGCCTGAGTGTAAGGC
The DNA here is from genome assembly GCA_036401395.1 of Acidisarcina sp. Lineage (GTDB taxonomy): Bacteria > Acidobacteriota > Terriglobia > Terriglobales > Acidobacteriaceae > DASWUZ01. Next base: position 3,376 of record DASWUZ010000395.1, on the reverse strand, counting down.
GAGGTATGGGGGCTGGATGCTTGTTCGGATTGCAGTGAAGGCTCCAGGGAGCGGAGTATGGCGATTTCCTCGATGCGCTGCTTTTGGCGTTCGACGCGATACCGCAAGCTGACCACGAAGGCTGCCCAGCATGCCCATGCGAGCATGTTCCACCAAACGGCCGGCGCCATGCTTGGGTCAAGGTTGCCGGAGCCGATCACTCGGCCGGGGTGCTGGGTGCGCCACCATTGGGTCGACATGTAAACGATGGGGATGTCGATAAATCCGAAGATGGCGAGTACGGCTGAAAGGGTGCGGGACTGTGAACTGGATGAGTGCCTGCCCGAAGGTTGCGGCTCGCAGGCGAAGTTCCTCAATAATAGATAGCTGATGTAAATGAGCCATAGGACGGTGGTGGTGGTAAGCCGCGCGTCCCAGGTCCACCAGATGCCCCAGACGGGGCGCGCCCAAAGGGAGCCGGTGACCAGGCCAATGGTGCAGAAGACCACGCCCATCTCGGCGGTGGCGAGCGCGAGGGCGTCGGATTTGAGGGCGAGCTGGGGGCGGGTGTTTCGCCACGCCAGATAGCCGATCGAGCCAATCAGATTAGCGAGGAAGCAGAGGCCCATCGACGACCACGCGGCAATGTGGACGTAAAACATGCGCTGGATGTTGCCCATCGTGGCTTCGGTGGGAGCGCCATACATGGCTACGCGGAAGGCGTAGGCCAGCAGGGCGAGGGTCAGGGGGGGCCATAACCAACGGAACAACTTCATGCCGCTCTACCTTGAGTCATCCTTCTAAAGTGTAGCAGCGCGTTTGCACCCGTCATCACTGGGAAACCATGCACTGGCTTGCCAGTATCTGGAGGGATAGAGGGTCACTGAGCGCGGTGGTTATGAGATATAGCTTGTTGGCTCACGTGAATAGTCAGTTATAACTCCCAGTCCCTCTGCAGGTCGATCGTTCCACGCCGACACTCAAAGCGATCTCAAAAAATTGAGTATGTCCTGCTTCTCCGTAGGACTCAGATGGTTAAAGTTCGCGATAACCTGATTCGCTTCAGAATTAGGGCTGTGGTGCGCCTTGATGGCGACCAGCAGGTCGTTGGTTCGGCCATCGTGCAGGAAATAAAGGCGTTGCCCGAGCCCCCATAACGGAGCGGAGCGGAACTCGTCAGGGCCAGCCGCGCCCTGCGTGATTCCATCCGCCAGGCCAGCGCCCATGTGATGCACGGCAAGATCCGAGTAAAGATTCACGGGCTGCAAACTCAACGCCGCCGTTGAAGAAACCCCGGTCGTCAGCGTTTCTGTATGGCAAGTCAGGCAGCCGATCTGGGCGGCCAGACTGTGGCCGTTTTGGATCGAAGGCGAACAAGCGGCTCCAGTGCAGCTAGGTAGCGGCGGAGCTAGAAACCTCATGAAGCTCCGAAACGCAGCGACGTCTGACGCACCGAGTGTACCCACGCCAAACGCTGTGTCCGACTCTGGGGTAGCATTCGTTGCGCAACTCGGATCGTCTTCCCGCTCGTTGGGGAACACTTCGTTTGTGACCCCCATCTCAACGTTGTAAGCCTCTCCGGCGAAGACGGTTAGTGACTTGTTTTGCGCCTTCCAGCCGAATCGGGTGATCCCCCCGTCGTTAGGGTTAGTATTGACCGCACCGCCCACGAAACCCACATTCACCTTGCCGCCGATGCCATTCTGCGACTTCTGCCCCGCGGGGTCAGCGGCCAGATTTGCACGGATCGTCATGTCAGTGATCGACTCGATCAAGCCGTCTCCGAAAACAGGCGTGGGAATCCGGAAGGCCATGTTGGACGCGTTCGTGAAATCCGGCTGTTGAATGGCACATCCGGTAGGGCTATCTGACCGCCCAGTGATGGTAAACACGTCGTGAACTCCCCCGTCGGGGTTGCCGCTGGCGTCGTTAACGAAGCGTACTTCTCGTACCGGTCCCGTATCAGAGATAAAACCAGGGAGCAAATTTCCGGGGGCCATGGCCGCTGCGAGGCTGAACTCCGGGTTGTGAGGTGGACTCGATCCGCCGACCGCAGGATAGCTATGGCAACCCGCACAGGAATTGAGATTGAAGCGAGGCCCCAGCCCGTTGTGGACGCTCTCCACCTCAGAGAAAACCGGCTGCCCGATAGTCTGAAAAAAGTTGAGCTCCCCAGCGGTCAATCCAGCGATGGGCTGACCCGACCCCGCGGGGCCGGGACGGACTCCAGGGTCTTGAACCTTTTGCGATGCGAAGAGGTTGGCCTGTCCCAGGCTGGACGAAGATTGCACGATGACCGCGACGATGATGAGGACAATGATCATGGGCTCGCTACGATCGGCGAAGCAGCGGAAAGGCGTACAGCGGTCCGAAGACTTGCGGACGATAAAGGACACTAGACGCTCCTGGAAGCTCGCTAACTGGATTGGTACTAGCAAACCTACCAGCAATCAGATAACCATTATGTTACTAATAAGTACGGTTGGTTACTAAAGTATAACCAACGTGATGAAGCGAAGAAGCGCACACTTATTGTTCATTCACGGAACATATAGGGTTGTCTAGATCGAGGAAGTATTTGCAGAAGACGTAATTTCTACCCGGCAGCTGCCCGCAAACGAGCATTAGCCAAACAACCGAGCCGCCACTTCACGGAGGACGGTCTCTGCTAAATGGTTCGCCTCACTGGAATGGGCCGCTTGACTATTGAGGCGTATGCAACCGCCCCAAGCAGCGTCACACCCGCGCAGATCGTCAGGGCAAGCGCGAAGGAGTGGGTATGGTCCAGAATGAACCCCGTAAGTACCGGGGCCACCGAAGCGCAGACGAAGCTCCCAAAATTCTGGATCGCACCCACCGAAGCCACAATGCGCGCAGGTGCCGCGACCTGCACTAGTCCCCACGCCGACGTCCCCGCGAAATGGATGAAGAATAGCGCCAGACTTATTACCGTGACCACACCGGCGACCGTCGCAGTGTGAGTGACAGCCAAAGTGCAGCCAGCGGAGCAGACCATTCCGCCGATGATCAGCCGCTTGCGGCCCCGCATCAGGTTGGAAGCCGAGCGCAGGTCGCTACCCACAGTCGGGCGACCCCTCACCAGCCGATCCGCCACGACCCCGTTGACGTACATCCCCAGCGAACCCGCCAGGTATGGAATCGCGGCCAGCCATCCGCTGCGAGCCAGGCTCAGATGCCGCGCGGTCTGCAAGTAGCCCGGCAGCCACGATAGATAAAGCCACGCCGTGTAGTTGATGCCGCCAAATCCCAGCATCATCCCCCACATGGTGCGCAGGCGAAATAGGCCGGTCCATTCTTCGAACGAAATACCCGTCCCGCTCTGCCCCGACCCGACTTGTCCTGCATCGAGATAGGCCACCTCTTCATTCGTCAGTTC
>DASWUZ010000394.1:0-7742 GCA_036401395.1 Acidisarcina sp. | reverse complement strand
CGAAGAGCGCGCAAATGCGGTCCGCGATTACCTCACGTCACAGAGTGTCGCAGCCGCCAACATAACCGCAGCGGGATACGGCAAATCGTCCCCGATCGCGGACAACTCCTCCGCATCGGGCAGGGCCCAAAATCGACGCGTGCAGATGGTGGTGTCGGGTGACGCAATTGGAGTCCAACAGGCCGCACCGGGAGGACAGTCGGACATGCAAGCTCCCGCGCCCGCGACTGGCCCGTCTTCGACGAGCACGCCCAGCACGGGGGTAGCTAACCCTCCGCAGTAAGCCGCATGTAGTTTCTAGAAAGAAGCCCCGATAGGCAGGCCTGCATACCGGGGCTTTTGATTTTGGCGCGCAGGTCCCTCGGAGCGGAGGGTGCTAACTCAAATCCGTCGCGCCAACAACAGCTTCAGGCGGGCACTAGTGAAGCGCGCTGTTTTTCCCTCTGAGCATCCCGCTGTTGCGTCCATCGTTGAGAGTCCACACCCATGACTACAAGCCAAAGGGCCAGCAATAGCTCTGCGACGCCCGGAAACAAAATGTAGGGCATCAGGTGGGCTTCGAAAACAGGCGAGATAAAGAACGAAAGCAGTTGAACAGGTAGCAAGCGCCGGAAATTGCAAGCAGCCCGCCCAGGATGCGAGGGAGGAACGTCGACCGAAAAATCAGATAGCCGACCATGAGGTTATAGGAACCGAAAAGTACCATGCCAATTTCAGCCCCTTGGGCATTCAGCTTAAGAAACATCAGCGCCAGCGCCTGTAACTGCCCCACGCTGAATGCACTCAAGGATTGACCGCTCGTTAGGACGACCAGCGCGGCGATGTGGAAAAGAGCATTGAAAGTTTCGATGCCACATCCCATGAGGCTCATGACAGCCGCAAGCAGGGAGATGTTCCTATTTACCGGCTTGAAGAGCTTGTACAAGATCAACGTATAAGCGATGTAAAGAAGCGCGATGATGTCCCCCGTGAAGGCCAGCCGATATTGCAACTGGTGCGCGAGAATGTTGTGGGCCGTTGCCGCAGCATCGTCATAGACGATGAGCCTGCCGCGCACCATCACGGCGAACCCTGCCGAAGTCGTGATCCACGCAACCAACCCGGCGATCCTTGCGAGGCGACGCGGCGAGGCTTCCGAAATCCATTCCGGCATAGTAGCCTCCCGGAGACTTCGGCACGACGTGACCATATCGACGCCACGGGCCTGGATGCAGTCTAGCAAGCCGGACGCAGATGTGTGGTCACTTGCACTAACAGCAGCCACACAAAATTCGCGCGGACCCGCCGTAAGATGGTGGCGCGTAACATGCCTTCGCGTACCATGAAGTATGGCTAGAGGTTGGGAGAGCAAGTCTATCGAGGATCAAGTTGCCGAGCACGACCTTCACCTGACCCGCAAGCCGGCTGTCAACCAGGCGCGAGAAGATTCAGCCCGCAAGCGCGAGATACAGTCGCTCCAGCTTCAACGGGAGAGAATATTGTCGGAGCGGACTTCAAGTCCAGTCCGCCGTGCCGCGCTTAGCGCCGCGCTGGCCGATATAGAAGGCAGATTGAAAGCCCTGGACGTAAGTCTGAGCGAGTAGCCCGGTGTGCCAGCCTTCCCATCGCAGCTTGCGTTTCCTGAACATCTAATCGGGCTTGCGATTCACCAGCATCGAGTTCGCCTGGTCGGAAGACGTTAGCAGAATTCTCGCGACATTCACATGCAACGGCCGCGTCACTGCCCATAGAATTGCGTCCGCCACATCGGCGGCCTCGAGTGGCACGAAGCCCTTATAAACATTGGCAGCGCGTTCGACATCCCCCCGAAACCGCACTTCGCTGAACTCGGTCTCGACCATCCCAGGATCGACCGACGTCACCCGCAACGGCGTGCTTAACACATCCATACGCAGGCCATCGTTGATCGCGCGCTCCGCAGCCTTCGAGGCGCAGTAGACCGCCCCACCCGGATAAGTCATCTCCCCCGCCGTCGAACCAAGATTCACGATATGGCCGCGGCCCCGCTCGACCATCCCCGGCACCACCGCACGGGTGACATAGAGAAGCCCCTTCACATTGGTGTCGATCATCTCTTCCCAGTCCTGAACGCTGCCCTCGTAAAGCTTGTCGAGGCCGCGGCTCAGTCCAGCGTTGTTGATGAGCACATCAATCGCCTGCCACTCGGCCGGAAGTCCGGCCACAGCGCGCTCAACCGCCTCGCGATTGCGCACGTCGAGAGCCAGGGTATGTACCCGCGTTGCTCCCGCGCTGAACAGGGACTCTTTCTGGCTCTCCAGCCGGTCGCTGCGCCGCGCCGCCAGCAGCAGCTTCGCTCCACACTCCGCAAAGACGCGAGCGCAGGCCTCGCCGATCCCCGCGCTGGCCCCGGTCACAAAGACTATTTTTTCCCTCAGGTCCAACATGGACTCATCGTACCGTAGACACGCCATGTCGCGGTTCAAAAGACCCCGCTACGCGGAAGTCAACCAGGTTCAATTCGGGCCGATAGGATGGTGAATGCGCTTACACGAAAGTTGACCTCGGTATGAGATGTGTCAATGAGAAAGTCACGGCATTTTCATCCGCCTGTCGCACTCTTGCTCCTTTTTCGCAACTAATCTAAAGGTGATCGATGACTATATCTGTAACTGAATACAAATGGCTGGACGGCCAGGGCGCCGCGTTTGGTGCGCCGGGGCTTGAGCCTCGCTGGACATCAAGTGCCAAGGACGCGGTGGGGACGGCCTACTCCGCGTCCAGCCGCGTCTGGTACACCATCTCCCACGGCATCCTCAACGAGGTCTATTACCCGACCATCGACCGGCCCCAGATCCGGGACATGGAGTTTCTGATCACCGACGGCGAGACCTTCTTCCACGAAGAGAAGCGCGCGCTCATCTCGACCTTCGAATACGTCGATACCGACGCCCTCGCGGTGCGAATTACCTCCAAAGACCCCGAAGGCCGTTACACGATGACGAAGGAGTTCATCAGCGACCCACATCATCCGGTCGTACTGGTGAACGTTCGATTAGAGGGCGACGAAGAGCTATTTTCAAAGTTGAAGATCTATGCGCTTCTGGCTCCTCACCTCGATGGCGGGGGCGCGGGAAACTCGGCGCGCATTCTCGACATTGCAGGGCAAGTCACCGGCCTGGCGTGGAAGAACGGCACGGCGCTCGCCATGATCGCGGATTGTGGGTTTTCCCGCGCGAGCTGCGGCTATGTAGGCACGAGCGATGGCTGGCAAGACCTGCAAAACTATAAGATGGACTGGCAGTTCGGCTCCGCGCTCGACGGCAACGTCGCTGTAACGGGCGAAATCGACGCCGCGCAGCATCGCGAGTTCACTGTGGCGATAGGCTTCGGCGACGGGCCGCACGCCGCAATATCGAGTGCGATGGGTTCGCTCTCCACGCCGTTCGATCTGCAACTGAAACGCTTCATCGAACAATGGAAGCGCGCGGTTGGTCCGAAGGCCCTCTCGGCAAAGTCAGGCGACAAGGGTAAGCTGCTGCTTACCAGCCAGCACGTGCTCCTGGCGCACGAAGACAAGCTTTACTCGGGTGCGTTTATTGCCTCGGCATCAATCCCCTGGGGCAATGCGAAGACCGACTCCGACCTCGGCGGCTATCACCTTGTCTGGACGCGCGACATGGTGCAGACGGCGACCGCGCTGCTCGCCTGCGGACGCATCGATACCGCCCGCCGCGCCCTCGTCTATCTCGCATGTACGCAAAAGCCCGACGGCAGTTTTGCGCAGAATTTCTGGATCGACGGCACCCCGTATTGGACCGGCCTACAACTCGATGAAGTCGCTTTTCCCATCATCCTGGCGTGGCGGCTCTGGAAGGTGGATGGTCTCTCCAAATTCGATGTCTTCCCCTTTGTGGAGCGTGCCGCGGCATTCCTCGTGGCCCATTCCCCCATCACTCAACAGGAGCGTTGGGAAGAAAATTCCGGCTACTCTCCCTCTACCCTCGCCGCCGTGATCGCCGGCCTCATCTGCGCCGCTGAAATCGCCCGGGCGCACAATGCACCCGCGGTCGCTGATCGCATCAAGGAACACGCGGATTGGATAGAGAGCCACCTTGAGGAATGGACTGTCACCGAAGATGGCGTGCTGCTGCCGGAGATCAAGCGGCACTACATGCGGATTCGTCCTCCCCAGTGTGGCGAAGCCTACGCCAACGATCAGTGCGCGCAAAACATCGTCCACATATCAAATCGCGGTGCCGGTGAGAAGACGGACTTCGAGGCCCGCGAGATCATTGATGCGGGCTTCCTCGAGCTGGTGCGCTATGGAATCCGCCGCCCCGACGATCCCCTGATTGTCGATTCCCTCAAGGTCGTTGACGCCAAGCTCAAGGTTGAGACTCCGCATGGCACCTGCTGGCGTCGCTACAATCACGACGGCTACGGGCAGCGTCACGACGGTGGCCCCTATCTCGGCTGGGGACAGGGCAGGGCGTGGCCGCTGCTGACCGGCGAGCGTGCCCATTACGAACTCGCCGCAGGGCGCGACATTTCGGCGCACATCTCGGCGATTGAGGGATTCGCCTCAGACGGCGGCATGCTTCCCGAGCAGATTTGGGACGCGCCTCCCATGCGCCACCTGGAACTGGGGCGCCCTACAGGGTCAGCGATGCCCCTGGTCTGGGCCCACTCCGAATATCTCAAGCTTCTCCGTTCTGCAACTGACGGGATTGTCTTCGACCTCATCCCGCCAGTAGCTGCGCGCTACTCCGCCGGAAAATCAAAAAGCAGGATCGAGGTCTTTACCCCAGCGAGGCCCATCTACGAGATTCCTGCCGGCAAGACTTTTCGCGTGATCGCCCAGTACGGGTTCCAGATTCGCTGGACCATCGACGGCTGGGCGAACGCACGCACCGACGACAGCGCGACCCTGGGCTATTCCGCCTTCCACGCTGACATCCCGACCACCGCCGGGCAAAAGGGCGCGTTATCGTTTACCCTGTTCTGGCAGGAAAAGAATCGCTGGGAAGGACGGAACTTCGATATCGCAATTGTGGCTTGATCGTGCGACCAGGCATGCCTTCCGGACATCATAGCCAGCATCCGCGTCCGCCAGACTCTTCGATGTCGAGGCTGCAACCGCCAACTTTAGATGAAAAATCTAAACATCAATAATCTTCGGTGAATAGCTGCACGCTCCACCGTCCTTATAGTCATTCGAGGTTTACGCCGCTCTTTTAGAAGCAGTAAAACGAGTCATGAGGCGACGGCGACGACCCCTGCCACGCCTGCAAAGAAGGAAAGAGGAACATGAGCGATCTGGATTTGTTGTCCATCAATGCGCTGCGATTTCTGGCCGTCGATACGGTACAGAAGGCTAATAGCGGTCATCCCGGAGCCCCGCTGGGCGATGCTCCGATGGCCTATCTGCTGTTTCACAAATACATGCGCCACAATCCCGAGCATTCCAAGTGGAGCAACCGCGACCGCTTCGTCCTCTCCAACGGCCACGCCTCGGCAATGCTCTATTCGGCCCTCTACCTCAGCGGCTACAAGCTCTCGCTCGACGACCTGATGCAATTCCGCCAGTACGGATCGAAGACCCCCGGCCACCCCGAATACGGCGAGACTGACGGCATTGAGGTCACGACCGGCCCGCTCGGACAGGGTTTTGCGATGGCGGTCGGCATGGCCATCGCCGAAAAACATCTCTCCGCAAAGTACAACAAGCCCGGCTACGACATCGTCGATCACTATACCTACGGAATCTGCGGCGACGGCGATCTGATGGAAGGCGTGTCGCACGAGGCGGCTTCGCTGGCCGGAACCCTGGCCCTCGGCAAGCTGATCTTCCTCTACGACGACAATCTCATCTCCCTTGACGGCCCGACCGAGCTCTCATTTACCGAAGACGTAGAGAAGCGCTTCGAGGCCTACCACTGGCATGTGCAGAGGGTGGCGGACGGCAACGACCTCGCCGCGATCTCGGCGGCCATCGAAGCAGCGCAGGCCGTCAAAGACAAGCCGTCCATCATCGCGGTACGCACCATCATCGGCTACGGCAGCCCCAAGGCCGGCACCAACAAGGCCCACGGCGAACCGCTCGGCGTTGACGCCGTGAAATCAACAAAGGAAAAGCTCGGCTGGCCCTCCGACAAGTTTTTCTACGTTCCCGACGATGTGCTCGCAAATTGGCGCTCGATCATCGACAAGGGCAAAGGCGAGGAAGCAGCGTGGAACGATCTATTTGCCGCATACAAGAAAGATTTTCCCGAACTCGCCGTTGAGTTCGAACGCATTCAATCGGGGAAACTGAAAGACGGCTGGGAAAAGAGTCTGCCGAGATTTGCCGGCGACAGCAAGCCGATGGCGACCCGAACCGCCGGTGGTACGGTCATGAACGCTTTCGCCAAAGAGGTCCCCGAACTCCTCGGTGGCGCAGCCGACCTCACCACGTCGACCAAGACAATCCTGAAGGACGGTGGCAATTTCCACCTCGACCCCACCGGGCAAAACCTCTTCTTCGGCGTGCGCGAATTCGGCATGTGCGCCGCAGTCAACGGCATGGCCGTGCACGGCGGCGTTATTCCTTACGGCTCGACTTTCTTCGTCTTCACCGACTACTGCAAGCCCGCGCTGCGCATGGCCGCGCTGATGCACGCTCATTCGCTCTTCATTTTTACGCACGACTCGATTGCGCTAGGCGAAGACGGCCCTACTCATCAACCCATCGAGCACCTGATGGCACTTCGCGCGGTCCCGCATCTGATCGACTTCAGGCCTGCGGACGCCAACGAAACCTCGGCTGCATGGCGGATCGCCCTTGAGACCAAAGAAGCTTCCTTCATGGCGCTCTCGCGGCAGGACCTGCCCATTCTCGACCCCGATAGGCACGACATCTACTCGGGCGTGAAGCACGGCGCATACATCGTGGAGCAGGGCGGCGATTCGCCCGACGTGCTCCTCGTCGGCACTGGTGGCGAATTCTGGGCATGCCTAAACGCCGCTGCGGAATTGAAGAAGGAAGGCATCAACGCACGCGTCGTTTCCATGCCGAGCTGGCGTCTCTTTGAGGGCCAGAGCGAAGAGTATAAGATGTCCGTCTTCCCTGATCATCTCCCCAAACTCGCTGTTGAAGCGGGCAGCCCGCTCGGCTGGTGGAAATACGTCGGCCGCCACGGGGACGTCATCGGTCTTGACCGCTTCGGCGCTTCGGCACCCGGCACGAAGGCGCTCGACGAACTCGGATTCAGCGTCAACCACATCGTAAAGCGCGCCAAGGCACTGGTAGCTCACAAGGCCGAGTTGGCGGCGAAGTAATGAAGATCGCGATCGCCTCCGACCACGCCGGCTTTCCGCTCAAGGAAGAGATGCGGCCCCTCGTCGAAAAACTTGGCTTCGAGTTGCTTGACCTGGGCGCGTATAAAGTCGAGCCGCTCGACGATTATCCTGACTTTGCCGAGGCCGTCGGCAAGGCGCTCATGGCAGGTCAGGCCGACCGCGGAATCCTGATTTGCGGCAGCGGCGTGGGGGTCTGCGTCGCCGCCAACAAGATGCCCGGCATCCGCGCCTGTGTCTGCCACGACGGCTACTCCGCGCATCAGGGCGTCGAGCACGACGATATGAACGTGCTCGTCCTCGGCGCGCGCATCATCGGCGCATCGCTGGCGTACGACCTGGTCAAGACTTATCTCGAAGCAAAGTTTGAAGGCACAGAGGAGCGTTTGTTACGGCGGCTGAATAAAGTGAACGCCATTGAAGCGAAGTACATGCGCGGGCCCGCA
>DASWUZ010000393.1:0-33813 GCA_036401395.1 Acidisarcina sp. | reverse complement strand
ACAGAAGACCCGCAGCACGTGGTCCTTGATGAAGTTGTCGGCCAGTGGATCGCGCTTATCGCCTGCCCTGCTGACTGGGTCCACCCGCTGCTGGCGCTCGCCCTCTTTCGCCTCTTCGACATCACAAAACCGCCGCCAGCGCGCCAGCTCGAAGATCTTTCGGGCGGCTGGGGCATCATGCTCGATGACGTGGCTGCCGGCTTGTATGCTTTACTTGTGCTTCAGCTAGTGCGGCATTGGTATTAGGTTCGCTGACTCAACTTTAAGCATTGCTTCGGATCAATCGAGCATTCCTTTCTGGCTGGTGATTCGTCCCAACTGCAAGCGTTCAAGAACCGGGGTCCTCGTTCATGATCAAGATCGGCAAGTCTCCCGTCGTCGCATCGACGACGCCGCAGCTGGATTCGGTCCGGCCAGCCGCTGCACTTCCCGGCGGCGAGATCGAAGTACGCGGCTCAAATCTTGGCGCGACCGGACTCAACCGCCCCGTCGCCATGCTGGGCGACAGGCCCGCGCACATCCTGCTCAGCCGTCAGGGCCGCATCGTGGTGCAGGCGCCCTCCGAGGCAGATTCAGGCAAGCTGGCGATCCAGCAACGGGGTCTCCGCAGCAACGACCTCGACGTTGAGGTGGCCGCGCTTGTAGCGGACGGTATTCACGCCGTCGGTAATCCTGCTGTCGATACTTTTGGAAATACATACGTCACGTTCTCTGGCCCGCGCGGGCAGACGACGCCGGTTTCGGTCTTCCGAGTCGATCCCGACGGCGAGACGAAGTCCTTCCTCACTGGATTGGTGAACGCGACCGGCCTCGCATTTGACCGCGAAGGCTATCTTTACGTCTCCTCGCGTCAGGATGGAACGGTGCACCGCGTTTCCTCCGCAGGTGCGGCTTCGCTTTACGCCGAGGGCATGGGCGTAGCAACCGGCCTCGCCTTCGATGCGGAACAAAATCTCTACGTCGGCGACCGTAGCGGGACGATTTTCAAGATAGGCGTTGACCGGCGGATTTTTGTCTTCGCGACCCTTGAGCCCAGCGTCGCGGCCTCCCATCTTGCCTTTGGGCCGGACCAGACGCTCTTCGTCACTGGCCCAACTACATCGAGTTACGACAGCGTTTACGCCATAGATCGTCACGGCACGCCACGGGTTTATTACCGAGGGTTAGGGCGGCCGCAGGGGCTTGCCGTGGACGCGAGCGGCAACCTCTACGTCGCTGCTTCATACCGAGGGCGTCGCGGCGTCGTGCGCATCACACCCCAGCAGGAAGCATCGATCGCCGTGTCAGGCTCTGGCATCGTAGGCCTCGCCTTCGCACCGGGCGGCAACGCGATCGTGGTAACTGGCGACACGATCTATCGGCTCCATCTGGGTGTTCAGGGGTTCGCGGTGTAGGCGAAAGCCGAGTATCTTCCGTGAATAGCCGTCAGGTTTTTCAGAAATAATGCGCGAGGGCAGAACTCGCGAGCATTGCCGGGACGACTCCATGACGAAGCCATGAACTGTGAAATCATCGCCATCGGCTCGGAGCTGCTCACCCCTTTCCGCCAGGACACGAACTCGCTCCATCTCACCCGTGGCCTCAATCAGCTCGGCGTCCAGGTCCTATTCAAAACCATCGTAGGCGACCGCCAGGACCACCTCGTCGAAGCCGTCCGCGCCGCACTCAATCGCGCTGACATCGTGATCACCATGGGCGGCCTGGGCCCCACCATCGACGATCTCTCTCGCGAAGCAGTCGCCGAGGCGCTCGGCGTTACTCTCACACGCGACCCCGAAATTATCGCCCAGCTCTACGCCCGATTCGCCGCGCGCCGCATGCAACTCACCGACAATAATCTGCGCCAGGGCGATGTGATCGCCGGAGCATCCATTCTTCCCAACCCCAACGGCACTGCGCCGGGGCAATGGATCGACACCGTCTACGGCGGTCACAGGAAGCTGATTCTGCTGCTGCCGGGGCCGCCCGCCGAGATCAAACCCATGTTCGACGGCGTCTGCATGACACGACTGCGAGAGACCCTGCCTGTCCGTCACATTGCAGAACGCACTCTCAAGGCGGCCATGATCGGCGAGTCAGCCGCCGACGCTCGCATTGCCCCGATCTACCAGCAATATAAAGATGTCGAGACGACGATCCTGGCCAGCCTCGGCGACATTCAGTTGAACCTGCTCTGCTCCAAAGCAAGCCTGCCCGAGGCGCAGGCCCGCGTCGACCAACTCGCCAGCGCCATCGAGGATGAACTCGGCGACACTATCTACTCCTCCCAGGGTGAATCGCTTGAACGCATCGTCCTCTTCTACCTTGAAATGCGGGGAGCCACGCTGGCTGTCGCCGAAAGCTGCACCGGCGGCTTGCTGTCGCAAAGATTGACCAGCATCAGCGGAAGTTCACGATCATTCCTCGGCGGCGCGGTCGTCTACAGCAACGCGCTCAAGACGGAGTTCGCGGGAGTAGATGCGGCGCTGCTCGATCGTTTCGGCGCGGTCAGTCGCGAAGTCGCCGCTGCCCTCGCCGAGGGCATTCGCACCCGCTGCGGCGCGACCTTAGGAGTAAGCATCACCGGCGTAGCAGGCCCAACCGGCGGTACCGAAGCAAAACCTGTAGGCCTGGTATACATCGCAGTGGCCGATGACAACCATACCGAGGTCGTGGAGCGCCGCCTGCCCGGGGACCGCGACCGCATCCGTCAATACACCACCCAGCAAGCCCTCGACCTTATCCGTCGCCGCCTGATGTGACTAACATACCGACGAGGTGAATCGATTGCACTACAGAACTCAGAGCCTCTTATTACTGACAACATTAGGCCTCACCCTGTCACCCCTCGTGGTGGCACAGACCACTCCCTCCGACCTTGGCCTTACCGAGATCAAAATTCAGCACGGCGGCCACACAGTGACCTTCGAGGTGTCTGTGGACCCAGCCCTGAACCCTACCAGGAAACCTCTTCTAATCTTTATCCAGGGATCGAGTCCCCGCCCTATCTTGCAGCCTGGAACGCAAGATGGCGTTGTGGTCATTAAAAGCCTGTTGATGGTGCAGCCAGCGTGGGTGCGAGATCGCTATCACTTCGTTGTCGTGCTCAAGCGCGGTGTCCCCTTTTATGGTCCGCAAGATTATATTCCCAACGAGGAATATTACAACTGGAGTTCTCTCAGTAACCTGACGGAAGACGTGAATGCAGTGATCGCCGAGTTATCCACTAAGACTTGGGTGGATTCTTCGCGGATAGTAGTGATCGGTCATTCGGCGGGTGCAGACGTGGCTGCAAAAGTCGCAGCCACCAATAGCAAGGTTACGCACGTCGTGTGCTTGGGCGCTGGTGGGGCCTCGCAGATATACGACTCAATCGTTGGAATTCGGAAAAAGGTGTTGACCGGAGATCTCACGACCAGTCAAGGGGAGGACCTGATTCAGAAAGAATACGCAACCTTTCGCGAAATCTTTGCAGATCCTGATTCAACCTCTAAAAAATGGCAAGGGGAAACGTACAAGGAATGGCACAGCTTCCTCGCGGAATCCACAACTGAAAACTTACTAAAAGCTCACGTACCCGTGTTTGTCGCCGTGGGGACAAAGGATCGCCAAGTTCCGATTGAAAGTGCCGACATCAGTGCAGTGGAGTTTCTAAGACGAGGCAAATCGAATTTGACGTTCGTCGATCTGCCCGACGCCGGTCATTCAATGATGGCGTGGCAGACGGAACCCAACGGGAAAGGCAGACTGATTGACTTTCAGGAGCGAATCGTTCGCGAGGCACTTCGCTGGGTCGACGACCCAACAAAGTGGCACTCCCCGTCCGACTTTTACAGAGCCTACTAGCTTTGCACGTTCAGAATATCTCCCCTAATAAAACTTGGACTTGGCTGGATCCCAGCGATGCCAGCCGATCTCCTTCTCCAAAGCTCAGGCCTAAGCTGGTAATCAGAGGATTTCTGCCGAGTTCGCCGCAGCGATGGCGAATTCATCAAGGAAACGGACGGCGCGACTGCTACTTCCCGCCGAAATCTACTCCGCGATTTCGGCCACATCCGCCCACGCGGTTCTCGTTGTTCGCGTCCGCACGCTTATCTGACCGCAGCCTCGGCATCGACCATTCCTTGATACTTACTTTTGAGGGCCTCAAGTGCGTCTTCGAGGGAACCCCCGGCTCGTTTCGCAGAAGAACCTCCTGCCATATTTCTCGCAGGTCCTCGGTCCCGTGTTCGCGTAGTGGGCTCCGATTCTTCGTCCAATCCAGCAAAGCGTCGCTCACCACATCGCTGACAGAAGCGTACTCGCCCGCCTCAACAGCACGCTGCGCGACCGCCACCACAGACACCGGCACGGCGATGTTGATCGTTTCTATTGAAGAAGACATGTCCAACCTCTCCGAACTCAAACATTCCGCTCAACACTAGATTAACCATACGCCTCGCACAATCGCCACTCCGCGTTGGTAAAATCATCACGGCCATGCCAATCCTGACCTACGTTCTCGTGGCCCTTGTCGCCTACCTGCTCGGCTCCATCCCCTTTGGATACCTGCTCGTGCGGTTTGTGCGCAAGGAAGACATCCGCTCCGTCGGCAGCGGCAATATCGGCGCAACCAACGTCCTTCGCTCGGGCGCAAAAGGACTCGGCCTTCTCACCTTCGTCCTCGACGCCTTCAAAGGCTACGTCGCCGTGATGGCCGCGTTGTGGATTCTCCGCATCGGGCCGCTTACCCCCGTTCCCGCGCAGGACGCGGCCGCGATCGCTGCCTTTGCCGCAATCGTAGGCCATATTTTTCCCGTCTGGCTCCGATTTAAAGGGGGCAAGGGCGTCGCCACTGCTTTCGGAGTCCTCGCAGCAATCGTGCCCTGGGCCGCCTTTATTGTGCTCGCGATATTTATTCTCGTTGTCGCAATCACCCGCTACGTCTCGCTCGCGTCCGTCGTCGGAGCAGCCTCCTATCCCTTCCTCGCCGTGCTTCTTTTGCGACGCCAGCAGGGCAGCTGGCCGACGCCGCTCTTTATCGTCGTCCTGGTCATTATGTCTGCGCTCGTGATTGGGAAGCATCGCGCCAATCTAGTGCGGCTGTGGCATGGCACCGAATACCGCTTTGGTAAGAAGCCGCCGCAGAGCGGCCAGACCCAGCCGGGCCCTGCATGAGCAGGATCGCCATACTCGGCACAGGTGCCTGGGGCACCGCGCTCGCCATAAGCCTCAGCCGGCGCGGGGGCCACGCAGTAACGCTGCTGGGGCGAAGCGAAGCGACGAGCGACGCCTTGAACCGCGACCGCGAAAACAAGGTCTTCTTGCCGGGCTTCCCGTTGGCTCCCGAGATAGCTGTAACTGCCGATGTTGCCGGCGGGCTCGACTCGGCCGAGATCATCGTCAGCACCGTGCCCTCGCAATATCTACGCCCCACCTTTGAGCGGATCGCCCCTTACTTCCACGCGAGGCAGATACTCGTCAGCGCGACGAAGGGCATTGAGGACGGCACGTTTCTTCGCATGTCGGAGGTCATCGCCGAGACGCTGGCGGGGAGGGGTTTCGATGTTCCTGTTGGAGTGCTGAGCGGACCTTCGTTCGCGCAGGAGGTAGCCAGCGGTTTTCCGACAGCAGTGACCATTGCCTTTGAAGATACCGGCGTTGCGACCCGTATCCAGCGCGAATTTTCGAGCCCCACGCTGCGCCTTTATACCAATGAAGACGTGATCGGCGTCGAGCTTGGCGGCGCACTCAAAAACGTCGTCGCAATCTCCTCGGGAGTGGTGACCGGCCTGGGTCTCGGTCACAGTAGTGCAGCGGCCCTCATGACACGCGGCATCGCTGAGATCATCCGCCTCGCGGTAGCCTGTAGGGGACGCCGGGAGACGCTAGCCGGCCTCTCCGGTCTGGGCGATCTCGTTCTCACCTGTACAGGAGCTCTCTCTCGCAATCGTGCCGTCGGCATCGCCCTGGGCCAGGGTCGACCACTGCCAGAGATACTTGCCGGCCTTGAGGGCAAGGTTGCTGAGGGAGTGCGCACGACCTCAGCAGCATTGGGCCTTGCCGCAAAGCACGGGGTTGAGATGCCCATCACAAAGCAGGTCGAGGCCATTCTGCATCAAGCGAGAGCGCCACGCGATGCTATCCAGGAGCTCATGGGCAGACCTGGTCGCGACGAGTAAAGGATTCCTCGTGCGCACCAAGATAGAGCCGCAACTCCCCTACTTCATCCTGGGGTATAGAAACTGCTTCTGGCGCAAGGGCTTCTACTTGCTCGGTTTGAGCCTCGGGGAAGGGAATCATCATTCTGAGCGGAGCGCCTCGAGGGGGCGGACGCGGATGGCCCGAATGCTGGAGATCAGCGTAAAGGTTGAGTAAAGAGTCAGCGATACCGCGACTTCCCAAAGTGCGGCGCTGTTTGAAAATAGGAAAGGCTGGCCGATGCGTTCATCGATAATGCGCAGGGCGATATAGCTGAGGGCCGCTCCCAGGGCGCAGCCGGTGCATGCTCCAATCATTCCTTCGGCGAAAAACTGCACAAGGATGTCTGCAATGCGCGCCCCGATGGCGCGACGGGTGCCTATCTCCCGGGTCCTATTCTTGATCCCAATCCAGGTGATGGCAAAGACGCCGAGCGAAGAGACGGCAAGCGCGCTCAGGGCCACCCAATTGACTAAAAATGTCAGACGGCCGAAAGAAGCCAGCTGGGTTTCTATCAGGCTCTTTCGGTTTTGGATCTGGAAGTCTCTGTTGCGGCTTTGGTGCGAAAGGCTCTTACGGGACAGCTCGGGCATGTTTACGTTCAGATTTGCGGTGGTATCGTCGTTCACATCATTTGAGACCCAACCTCGATTGTGCCTTTGTTGCAGCAGGCGATCTATCTTTACCGCAACGGAATCTATGTGCTCCACGCCAGGAATTTCGAAAAAAATGGAGTTGTAGTAGTCGATATTCAGCAGGCGGTGCATGGCGGTGTCGAGAGGGACGTAGACCTGGTCATCTTCGCTCGATGCGTCTAGACCCTGACCGCGCTCCGCGAGCACACCGGCGACAATGAACGGGACCCGGTTGATGGTAATACGAAGATCGGTGGGGTCGGCGTCGCCGAAGAGGTCGCGGGCCGCCGTCGCACCAAGCAGGGCGACGCGGGCCTCACGGCGAGCAGCCGCTTCGTCGAAAAGATCACCTTGCGCTGCGGGCCAGTGCTTGATGGCGAAATATTCCGGAGTGCAGCCAACGATGGTTGTGTTTTTGGTGAGATTACCAGCCCGGATGCGGAAGACGCGCGCCACTGTTGGAGATGAGACAGAGATGCCGGTGACCGATTGCTGGATTGCCTTGTAGTCGGACTCAGTAAGCGTGGTCACGATTGAGCCGGTGCGGGCGCGTCCTCCAACAACGCGACTTTGTTCGGGGGTGATGACGATGACGTTCACGCCAAGTTGTGAAAACTGATTAAGTATCTTCTGGCGTCCTCCTGCGGCATAACCCGCTGAGACGATGACGCCGGCCGTTCCGGTCATGGAAGCGACGGTGATGAGGACGGCCTGGAGACGGAAGCGCCAGAAGTTCCGGGCAGCCAAAGCCATTAATTGTCTGAGACGAAGAAGCTGCACCCTGAATCTACCCACCTTCTCCTAATCCCGTAACGCATCGATGGGATTTGTGCGGGCTGCTTTCCACGCGGGGTAGACTCCGAACAACAACCCGAGTGCAACAGAGAGCAGGGTCGCTAAGAGCACCGATCGCGATTCGAGCAGGAATGGCAGGTGTTGAAGACGGGAGACGATCTGAGTGCCGCCAACTCCGATAGCGATGCCCGCCATGCCGCCTGCGAAGGACAGCATCACCGCTTCCAAAAGGAACTGCGCGAGAATTGCATTGCGGCTGGCCCCGACTGCACGGCGCACGCCAATTTCTTTCCGGCGCTCAGAGACCCCGATGAGGGTGACGGCCATAATGACCACTCCTCCGATCGCTGTCGCGAGGAAGGCGACGACAACGAGCAGCTTGCGTATCGTCGATCCCATGGTCGTGACCTGGGCCATCACCGCGCGAGGATTGGTTACGTTGAAGTCGTCCAGCGCGCCCACCGCAATGTGGTGCCTCGCGCGCAGTAAGGTTTGAATGTGTCCGATGGCCTCCGCACCTTGATCGGGATCTTTAAGTTGGGCGATGAGCATGGTGAGGAAGTCGCGATTGAACAGGCGTTTGGACGCAGTGGTTACGGGGATGAAGATGAGGTTGTCGAGGCTTCCTCCGGCCGGGCCGGCGCCCCGCGCCATCATCACTCCGCGAACTACAAAGGGTACGTCCCCTATGCGGATAGTCTTGCCGATCGGGTCTTCCTCGGGAAAGAGTTGCCGCTGCGTATCGGCGCCCAGGATGGCTACCCGGGTCATCGACCGCACGTCCTCGTCCGAGAAAAACTGGCCCTGAGCTACTTCGTCGCCACGTAGTTCAAGCCAATTGGAAGAGACCCCGAAGATCGCGGGCGTCCCGTTGCGGTCCTGGTATTTGACGTCAATATCGAGCGCGTTTTGCACCTCGGCAAGCTGGCGGATCTCGGGGACCTCGGTTGCAATGGCCGCGGCGTCTTCGAATTTGAGACTTGGCTCGACGTTGGTCAGCGAGACCATGCCCCGGTTTTTGCTCGAACCGGGCCGGATAATGACGGTGTCGAACGTGCCGAGCATGTTCTTGAATCGCTTCATCGTTTCGCGGCGCGTGCTCTCGCCGATGGACGTGAGAATGGTGAGCGAGGCGATGCCGATGGTCACGCCGGCCATCATCAGCACTGCCCTCATCTTGTTTCGCGCCACGGCGCGCAAAATAGGACCCACAAGCTTCATAGGATTCATGGTTGCGCCTCCGTCACTACCCCGTCTCTGATCGAGAGCGCCCTGCGCGCATGTGCGGCGACCGCGTCGTCATGGGTAACAAGGATGATGGTGCGGCCCTCGGCATTGAGCTGATGCAGTATCTCCATGATGTCTGCGCCTGCCTTTTCATCGAGGTTTCCTGTGGGCTCGTCGGCGAGTATTAGCGCGGGATCGTTGATCAGGGAGCGCGCTATGGCGACCCGCTGCTGTTCTCCGCCTGAGAGTTCGGTGGCGAAGTGATGTTCGCGGTGGCCGAGACCAACTCGCGCGAGGGCCTGTGCCGCGTCGGTCCGGCTGATGCGGCGATCGGCGTACATCATTGGCAGCTCGACGTTTTCAATAGCTGTTGTGCGAGGCAACAGGTTGAAGGATTGAAAAATGAAGCCGATCTTTTGGGAACGCATGTGGGACAACTCGGCGTCTTTTTTGTGCGACACATCTGCACCGTCGAGTAAGTAAGTTCCGGTGCTCGGGGAATCGAGGCAGCCGAGGATATTTAGCAGTGTCGACTTGCCTGAGCCTGAAGAGCCACGGATTACGACGAAATCGCCTCCAGCGATCTGGAAGGTCGCGTCGCGGAGTGCAGTCACGATGACTCCATCGCGCGAGTAGCTCCTTGAGATTTTTTCCATCTGGATCATGGTGTGGCTTCTCCGGTCTTCAATTGAACTTTTTCGTTGGGAGCGAGGCCGCGAACAATCTCAGTCTGCTCCGCGACGCGAGACGCTACTGAGACTGTGCGTTTTAAGCTGCCGCCGGTGGCAGACTGGACATAGACAAAGGATTGCCCGCTGTCTCTATGAATGGATTTTGCCGGGACCAACAGCGCGCGGTGTTCGGCGGTGCGAATGTTGACGTTCGCCGTCATGTCGGGCTTGAGCATTGCTATATCGCCATCGATTGAGACAGCGACTTCATAGTTCACGACACCGGAGAGGATGGTCGCGACCGGCGCGATCCGAGTAACGGTGCCTGTGAATTCATGGTCAGGATAAGTCTCGGTCGTGAAGGCCACGCGTTCACCGCGCCGGACGTTGCCAATGTCGGCTTCATCAACCAGGGCTACGACTTCAAGCGCCTCCTGCTGAATGATGGTCATGAAGGTCGGCGTAGCGAAAGACGCGGCGACGGTTTCACCCTGCTGGGTCGCGATAGAAGCCACTGTCCCGCTGATGGGGGCGTGGATCTCTACGTACGCGAGATCAACCCGGGCTGCCGTAACTGAGCTTGATGCCGCTGTCACCGCGGCCTCCGCAGCACCGAGCCCTGCTCTCGCGTCGTCGAATTGCTGGGCCGGAATCAGCCCTGCATCAAAAAGTTTCTGCGCACGCGTGTAATCGGTCTGCGCCTTGGCGAGGGAAACATTCGCCTGCGCGAGCTGGGTGTTTGCCTGATCTATCTTCGCCATCAAGGGCCGTGAATCAATCTCGGCGATCACCTCGCCTTTGGTGACGCGGGAGCCTACGGTCACGTTAAGACGGCGCACTATTCCGGAGAGTTGTGAGCCGACTCTGACCTCGGCTCCGGTCTTGAGCTTAACGGTGCCCGTCGCCGTGACGTCGGTCGAGATGTTGCGGACCTCGGGCATAACCCACATTGCCTGACTTCCATTGGGGTCGGCAGTCGCCTTGGGGCGGAAGTTCCACCACAAGGCGACTGCCCCTCCAACTACAAAGCACAGCAAAGTGACCCACAGTAAGCCTCGGCTTCGAAGCCCTCCGGCACGTCCCAACGGGGCACTGATAGTCATTGTGGACATGCCTACCGGGCCCTGGTGAATACGATCACCATGGCTTCTCTTCCGGGCCGGCCGGACTCCACATACATCGTGGCTCCGTCAGCGGAGAGGTAACGCGTTTCCGTTCGCCTGGTTATAGTGCCGGCAATCGCGCCGGGGCTCTCCCACTCGGTAATCAGGCGGGTGCCCGACCAATGACTGCGCGTTGTGGCTTGGCCTGACATCATCGACGTATTGGTTACAGCCTTTCCGGTCAGGTCATAGGTAGTGTGCTGAGTATCCGCCTGCCCGTTGAAGATCGAGTTGTCATCGACGACCAGAGCGGCCTTGGATTGGGTGATTACTGTCTCGATCTTTCCCTGGGCCATCATGCCGACGTTGGTGCTTTGACCCGGGTCGAACACCCACTTGCCTGAGAAATTGACCGGTGCCGGCGCCGCGTAAGCCACGCTAGCTGCTAGCGAAATGACGATTGCTGCCCATGCTTTTTTCAATGGAAGAGCCTCCTTTATGGCCTGTTAAGCGCGATGTGCACCACGATGAGAGCGGCCGCGAGGGCCATTGTCCAAAAATGGGTGCGGCGCAAAGCGCGACGATTGGATTGGGTGGGATTTCGCAGCATCAGTCCTACTGCGATCTGCCACAGGATAATCAGCAGCGCGACAGTCGCGATCCATACTCCGGACGCGTTGATGCCGCGCATATTGCCGCTGCGCATCGCCAGCCACGAGTGTGCAAAAGACACGAAGAAGGCCAGGTATCCGAGCCAGTAATGTGGCCACATGCGACGTAGATATGGCGTAGACGAGGCAGGCTTGTTGCGCCCCGGAACACGTCGCAACAGATATGGCATGGCCAGTCCCGAGCCGAAAAGCATCACCCCGGCCCATCCGCTTAACGCCGTTTGCAAGTAGTCGTTCATGGGGCCTCACTCTGCTCCCGAGGACACCCGGACATAGCCGGTCAGAATTACCACCTGCGTCGCCTGCAAGCGATGACTGGGACCGATAGCGCCGCTAACCTGCACGACCGCGCCCGGAACGATGTCGGGTGGCTTACCCATTACCACGGAAGTTTCAGCTGCGAGATCGACGACAATCTGCCGTGGCTTTTGGGCTGCCAGGCGGTAGAGGGTATCTGTCTCTCGCTGTAGCGGAGTGCCGGTCAGAGTGTCGCGGGCAACCTCGTCCAGGCGCAGAACTACCTTCGCGGTCGTGCCCGGCTGTAGCTTGTAATAAGAGTCCGCGGTTGCGGCGGAAGTCTTCATGGCCGCGGCCCGAGCCAGGACACCGCGTGTGGCCCACGCCGTCCCCGCCATAAGCACGATGAGGAAGCATGTCCAGCGCAGGGACGGGTCATTCCAGCGGGATTTCTCAGTTTGCATCCTTGCTCCGCATGCGGCGCCCGTTCATCCGGTTGCCGTCAAGAGCAAGTCTGGAGCCTGTACCTCGGTATAAGGTCAAGCCTTGTCAGCAATTATTTTCTGCGTCAGTTATGAGGGACTGGACAGACTGCGGGAGCGTCCGACGTTAACGCCTGCACCAGGGAAGTGAGTTCGCCGCGCATGCTGTTGAGCACGCCGAGTTTTTCGTCGATTACGGCTAGCCTCTCGTTGGCCATTTCGACGATCTTGCTGACAGCTACTGGCTTCATCACCCTCAGTCCTTTGTATTCAGTGAGACTCCTGTGGAGTTCGAGAAGCTGATGTATTTCGCGGAGGGTAAATCCGATCCCCTGGCAGAGGCGAATGAAGCGGACGCGCTCAAGGTCGGCCTCTTGATAACTCCTATAACCGGACGCGGTGCGCGTGGGAGGGCGCAGGAGTCCTTCGCGCTCATAGAAGCGAAGAGTTTGGATGTTGACGCTTGCTCTTTTAGCGATCTCGCCGATTCTCATAGAGCTGTCAATTCTAGTAGGGACCCTTAGGCTGCGGCGGGTATAGCTCGCCAAACTTGTTCATATGATGGCTCATGGTGTCTGCGGTGGCCTGGAGATGGAGAGTTCCCAGGTCTTTGCTCTGTGGGCCTATATCCACCACGCGGCCCAAAGCACTCAGATTATCGGTTGTGACGTTCTCGGCCCAGACACTCATGCGATAACTGCCAGGTTGAACGTTACGGATAATAATAGTTCCGTCACGGGATGACACCCCGTAGTAAGGGGTATTAACAGTGATGATGACGGCGCCCATTTCTGGATGAATATTGCAGAAGATATAAGACACTCCCTCGCGGTCAAAGAGCACGGAACGGTCCGTATTGGGCTCGTAGAGTCCGAGATCGAAACGCTTTCCATTAAATAAGGAGAATACATTGTGGAAGAAAGGATCGAAGTTAGGGAAGTCCACGTTACTTCCACTCGGCACTACCAGCACATGGGGATAAAAGCGCTTGTCTTTCTGCGCGAGTGTATAAGTCTTCCGAGGCGCAGGGGCAAAGGAGGTTCCGCTCTTATGGATAGGTGTTAGCCAGACCACAACATTCCCCGATAAGGTCTCCCGGCTGTTTTTCTCTGCGAGCACTCTTGTAATGCTCACACTGGCCGTCACATCAACTGCCTGTGACCACCCCTGTGACGCAGAGAGTAAGCCTCCCATGATTATTGTGGCCCTTATCACCGCGCGGTACAGGGATATTGGTATGAGTCTGTTATCCGAAACTATCGACCGCAACACGCGTGACTCCTTCAAAATTGGTAGCCAGCGGAAATGGTGAATATATTCGCTATGTTAGCTGAACCTGTGTAGCGCCAACTCAGGATTCGCCGATACTCTGGTGAAAAGACCAGGTAAGTACGGGGTCGATATATCAAATTACCTATGATAGATCTGTTACGCGCGTATGAAGCAAGCGGATTGACAGTGGGGTCCAGTATCAGGCCATCGAAGCTGCGGGAGAGCGCGTCATCGACGCCGAACATCGCATTGACCTCAAAGTTGTTTATGACTCTTACCTTTATTTGGGACCATCCCCCTGCGGCATCTACGGGTGCAATTCTGGGTAAGCCGGTGCTCATGTCGAGACCGCTCAGGATGTCTTTGTATGCTCCACCGCCCAGTCCACCTATTGCTTGACCGCGGTATATCTCTCCTGAAAGCTCTGCCCGATGGGTAATCGAAACGTCCCAATCGCCGGCAATGGCCCAGGAGTTTATAAGTGTGGACCCTGAGTAAAGCTGGCGCCCATGGTAACCACTAAGCCCAAGAACTACGTGGTTAATACTGTCACTTGAAAAACCTGCCGTACGATACGAAATCCTTCCCTCATAAGCGGGACGGCGGGACGCCTCGACAGGGCTGACTAACTGTAGTGAGGTATACCCTGGGGAAGTTGGATAGATAATTCCTGCCTCCAGCGCGACTATCCGGCTATCTGATAAGGAGACGCGATGTTCGATGGAAAACTGTGGCGCCCACGTCCATAGGTTTCCCGAACCCGACAACGACGGCTCTGCCACGGTCGCATAGGATGATGGGGAGAGGGGCGAGATAAGGGGCTCGGTATAACCTGCCGATACGGTTGTTCTTTCCCAATCCATGCTGGCCTTGGCCTGCCTCATACGGAGAGTACCGTCAGAGGCGCTATAGCCGGAGGCGTTCGCGGAAGAGCCACCAAAAAAGTCAACACTCAACTCAGCAGAGGTGCGCGCACCAGCGAATAGCGGGCCAAATGCCTCGAAAGCAAGTTTTGTTTGACGCAGGGTCGCGCCGTTGCTTCCGTGGGAGGAGCCCGGGTAACGATATAGCGCTACGCTGGGAAGCTCGGCGTTGTCTACTACTCCTGCATTTGCAAATGCATTAAAGAGGACAAGGCCACTAATTCGTAACGGATACTTAGACGATACTTCTGCTTTAGTCTGATCCAGCTGCTTGATTTCAGCCTGCTGGGCGACCTGCTCGTCGTGGAGTGCTCTTAGCGCATCGAGGCTGCCGCCCGCTTCGTTACCCTCGGCGGTAGTTGGCTCGATGACAGGCATAATGTCCCGGTCCCCGCTGGCCGGGAGGGCGGCACCCTCGGTTCTTAGCGCTTCCAACTCTGCGCGCAGGCTCTGTACTTCGGCTGAATATCTTTGAAGCGTCTTACTGGTCTCATCCAGGGCTGCGGTTACTTCTCTGATACGGCGCTCAACTCCAGCAATCTTCTGCGAGTCGGCGGCTTGCGGTCCGTTTTCCACGGATGCCCTGTTTGGCGCCGGTTGACCCGACATAACGCCACAGTACGAGAGACACAAAACCAACGGCAGGACCTTACCCCAGCGGCTTGCGTGCTGCGCTTTCATTTTTGCCTTCGCGTAATATTCATGCTTGCTCATGTCCGAAGCGGGTCGCAGCAGCTTCAAGTTCGATTGAGGGTTTCTTGATTTCAACGTTCCGCCCAGTCTCCTCCTGGATCGCGGGCGGCGCTTGCTTGCGCAGAACAATGCTGAATATTGTTTTACCCGGAGCAGTCGCTTCCAGTCTTACCTCGCCACCATGCTCTTGTGCAATGTGGTGCGCTAAGGTAAGCCCAAGGCCCACGCCGTTTTCCTTTCCAGAACTTATGAATGGTTGGAACAGCGTATCGCGGATAGATGCCGGCACTCCGGCGCCGTTGTCTGCAATGCATATTTCAAAGCTCTCATTATCTTCTACCAAGGTGATGATTACCAAGGCGGGCGCGCCACCGGATCGCGCAGCCTGGCAGGCGTTGAGCACAAGATTATAGATCGCCCGACCCAGCTTCCTGCTGTCTACCCACGCATCCACGGAAGTCAGGGCAGTGCGAATCTCGACGTCGCGGCCTTGTGGATGCTGACGTACAGTATGTATGGTCCGTTCAACCAGCACAATTATGGGCTCATAAGTAAGATGTAAGGCCTGGCCTGCCTGGCTGAAGAGGAGCAGAGACTCGATGAGGTCAGTCATGCCCTGTACCCCTTCCTGTACTTCGGCTAGTAAGTCGGACCGCTCTTCGCTGCTGGTGCGCGCGAGACTCATAAACTCTGCGTTTGCATAAATTGCCGACAGGTGGTGGCGCAGGTCATGCGACACCGAACTAGCCATTCGCCCGATGGTAGCCAGCCTTTCCGCTTCTATTAGCTCCCCTTGAGTACGCCTTAGTTCGTCGCGCATTATCTCAAAGGTCAGCGCAAGGTCGCGGACCTCGACTGCTCCACCTGAAGTCAGGCTGTAGTCGAAATTGCCCTGGCCCAGGGCCCGGGCGCCGGCGGCGAGGGCCTCGAGAGGCCGGGTAACTGTGCGCGATATAGCTGCAGCTAACAGCAACCCGATTAACAGTGCAGACAGCCCAAGACCGAGGAGCCAGCGATTTACCGAGCGCAGGTACTCACTGGCGCGGTCGTATGAGGTAAGCACAACCAGCTGCACTCTGGCCTCTCCCTGGGCCGGCAACGGAGACGCGATCATCATGTAAGCTTCCTTACCTAACCAGATCTCGCGTGGCGTGGTTGAGCTGCCCAGAGTTTGACTCTGGCTGCGGAACTCATTCAGCCTTCCCTGAAGCAAAGTAGCCGCAGCGACCTCGCCGTTCACTACAAATGCTACGTCCGCCTCTGCTGCCTCGCTTACTTCTCTCGCGACCTGAGGATCGATGGCATAGCCAATAATGACGTAACCGAGCTGGGAGCCATTCGAAGGAGGGCCGAAATAGATCGGCCGGACCGATAACTCGTATAGGCTCTTCTCCACGGCTATTCTACAAGGCTCGTCCAGATTATTCATGCAAGATTGCAGAGCATTCGCAACCAGGGCGCCGTTCAAGCTCGTGTTACTTGAGTAGGTAAAAAGGTTGCCGGACTGGCCGGTAAGTGCGAAGAAGTCGGCGCCACTTATAGTCCAGAATTCGTGGCTGCCGTCACGAATGGTCTCTGCATCCTGGGTGGCCATCAGTGCTTTCAGGCTGGGCAAGTCAGCCAGCAGGGCTGCCTCGCGCGCAAGCATTTGGTTGCGCTGATGGGCGATATTGCGGAATGTCCCAAGGGAGTGATTAAGGTCGGATAATAGCGCACCCTGGATTTGCTGCTGCAAACTGATCCGGATAATTAACAGGCTGGCGGCCGTGAGTACCACGGAGAATCCGATGAGCCAGACCATCAGAGTGGTTCGCATGCGCCAATGTTTCATCGGCTGCTCACTTCTTGCGGCGAGATCAGGCGCCTAAATTTCCTGTACAAATTTATAGCCTGTCCCATGCACGGTGCGGAAGTGGACCGGATTGGCGGGATCGTCTTCAAGCTTCTGGCGGAGCTTGAGTATCTGGTTATCTACGGTCCGCGTGGTGAGATGAAAACTCAGACCCCAAACATCGCTTAGCAGCTCTTCGCGCGCAATCGCACGGCCGGAGTTATCAAGAAAGAAGCGCAACAACTTGAACTCGTGCGCGGTGAGAGGCACCGGGACGCCCCCCTTGTGTATCTCCATTTTGAGGAAGTCTACAGAGACATCTCCGAACCCGATAGGCGCGGGCGGGGTCTTCTTTTGGGAGCGACGAATCGCAGCCTGGACCCGAGCCAGCAACTCACGGGGGCTGAAGGGTTTCGTCATGTAATCATCGGCCCCGGTCTCGAGCAGCAGCACCTTGTCAGCTACCTCGGTGATTGCACTGAGAACGATGACAGGCGTGTCGCCTGACCATGCTTTGATTTCCTTGCAGACGTCACGGCCTGACATGCCCGGCAGCATCAGGTCCAGGACGACGGCAGAGGGGCTCATGCTTCTGCATGCTTCCAGGCCAGCGGGCCCCTCACCTTCAATGTGGACGTCAAAGCCCTCGGCCACGAATTGGCGCTGTAATGCACGCTGAATGCGGGGATCGTCTTCTATTACCAGGATGAGGCCCACTACAAACTCCGTGTTCACGGCCTTATGGAGTTAGGCATTCCGCCGTTCGCCTTCAACTTTATACCCTCCATTTTCTATCAGGAAGAGCTGCGAGTCAGATTCGACAGGCGAAATGACAAAGAAGTGACAAGTTTCTGCTTGCATTTCGACCTTCGCGTGCCGAGGGACCCTGGATTCGCAGCTTTACGGGCAGGTGAAAGACAGCCACGGCGCCGGGGCTATCGCCGTTGCGCATTAATTGCCATAATCCCAGCAGTTACCCCCGGGCAGAAGAGGAGCTGTGCGCAGAGTAAGGCTACTAACTGGAAGTTGCGAAACGGAGAGCAACGAGCCCATCCTCTGAAGCGACCTGAAAGCAACAGACCACGGCCCTCTTACTCGCACACGGGGTGTCGATGGGGGTAGCGTACATCCTGGATATGGCGCCAACGCGGCCACCTAGCGTCCGCGTGCTTCGATGTGTGGCGTCGTCAACTAACACCACTGCTGGCCTGTTAGTGAGTGCTGCTCTCCCGGTCATAAATTATCTTGCCGTTGAAGATGGTCAGGTCTACTTTGGCATTTTCCAGTTGGGCTGGGGTAGCTCTTAGTATGTCTTCGGATAAGACTACTAAGTCAGCCAACTTCCCTGGCTCTATTGACCCTTTTACTTTTTCCTGAAACTCCGCATACGCCGCGCCCATGGTGTAGGCGTGAATAGCTTCAGCCACCGTAATGCGCTGCTCGGGGACCCAGCCGTCGGGATGTTTGCCGTCGATGGTGCGGCGGGTTACGGCAGCGTAGATGCCTTTGAGCGGCTCCATGGGAGCCACCGGCCAGTCGGACCCAAAGGCCAGCACCGCTCCTGAATCGAGCAGTGAGCGCCATGCGTAGCTATACTTCGAGCGCTCCGGGCCCAGGCGCTTCTCTGCCCAGCGACCGTCGTCGGCCTCGTGATAAGGCTGCATCGAGGCGATGACGTGCAGCTTGGCGAAGCGGGGCACGTCGGCGGGGTCGAGGTGCTGCACGTGTTCGATGCGGAAGCGGCGGTCTCGCGGTCCGTCTTCCTGCTCGACGCGCTCGTAGAGGTTGAGAATCTCGCGATTGGCACGGTCGCCAATCGCGTGGATCATGACCTGTAGGCCGGCCTTATCGGCGCCCTTGATGTCCGCGTAAATCTTTTCCTTGTCGAGGAGCTCATCGCTGGCGATACCACTTTCTGTATTGACGTCAGAGAAGGACGCGAGCATCCAGGCGGTGCGCGAGCCTAGCGCGCCGTCGGCGAACCCCTTCACTCCTCCAGTGCGGAGCATGTCATCGCCGAAGGGGGCAGTGATGCCTGCGGCGGCGAGCGGCTTCCAGTCAAGCAGGCGCTCTGAAGTTGCCATGCGGACGGTGAGCTTGCCGGCCTGTTCAATCGCCTGATACTCGCGGAAGAAGGCGGGCTCGCGGGTGTCGGTCGTAGAGCCCGCCAGGTTCTGGACGCTGGTGACACCATTGGCGGCAGCGTAGTGCATGGCTGCGGCCATGGCGCGGTCCATTTGAGCCGTGGTCAGCGGCGGGACCACGCGGGAGATGAGCGCGGTGGCCGCGTCTTTAAAGATGCCGGTGGGGTTGCCGGCCGCATCGCGAACGATGACTCCGCCGGGGACGTCGGGCGTGTTGCGATCGACTCCGGCCATGCGCATGGCGAGGGTGTTGGCGAGCGCCATGTGGCCATCGGTGCGCCACAACCATGCGGGATTGTTTGCGGTGGCAGTGTCGATGAGCTGGTGGGTGGGTAGCTGCGCGCCGGGCCAGCGTTCGTGGTCCCAGTTGCCGTTGCGGACCCATTCGCCGGGCTCCAGGGTGCGAGTATAGGTGGCGACGCGGTCGCGGAATTCGCTGGCGCTGGCCGCGTCGCGGGTATCAAGAGTTACAAGCGAGTCTCCTCCGTCCATGAAGTGGACGTGGGCGTCGTTGAACCCCGGCAGGACACGGCGGCCATTTATGTCGATGATCTGCGGGTTGTTGCCAGCTGCGGCGAGAACAGCGGCCTGATTGCCCACGGCAATGATGTGGTTGCCGAAGATCGCTACGGCATCGGCCTCGGGTTGGCTTGGGTTTTCAGTCCAGACTTTGGCGTTCGTGAGGACTAATGCGCGCTGTTGTGCATTCGCGATTGAGGGTGTGGCGGCGAGCAGGGCAGCGAGCGTCATGATTAGTGTTGATTGCTTTGGCATGTTTATTGTTAGGCGTCTGGATTTGCTTGCTCAATGGGACGATACCATGCTGCTTTCCTTCGGTCTGCCAACTCACCCAAATTGTTTCTCAGGGAACGGTTTAACTATCACAGTTGTCAGCTATTACTTACTTAGTTCGAGCGCGGCTAAGTGTTCCACGTGGAACACTTGTTCCACAGTGTTTTCGGAAGGTCTAGGGCTAAAGCTTGTAAGTGGTTTCGCCTCAATGTTCCGTAGTTATGTATCGCTACTATTAAGTCGTCAGGCTTATACATAAAGCGCAAAGTGTGGGCCTCCACGTGCGCCGGAGCGCGTTGATTCCCACATCCAATCGAAGGGGTCCAAGCTTGCCCTTGCTTAGCTAATTGCGTGAGGACCGTCAACTAATCCGACGAAAAGCAGCGTCTTGCTGGAACGTTATGCACCCCGGCAACGTAGTGAAAATGTGCGCTAGCTAGACCCTGAGGCGCGCTCAACAGGAAGAGCAATGACGCCATCGTCGCAATCCACCCTCCACACTCCAATCACAAAGCAAAACCTGCTTGGTCGCGTAGCGCCAGCTGTCTGCCTGCTTTTTCTCGCACCTCTGGTGGCGGAGTTTTTACTCGGAAACCTGCCCATTAAGCTCCTGCCGGCGCTGGTAGTACTCGCTCCGCTTTATGGCGGCGGAGCACTTCTGATTCGCGAACTCGTCCGCCGCACCGATCACGGCTGGCCCAGCATCATCCTGCTGGGAATGGCCTACACGCTCGTCGAGGAAGGATTCACCACCCAGTCGCTATTTAACCCCGACTACCTGCTCATGAAGATGCACCTACTCCAACCCGGCTACATCTCCCAGTTGGGGATCGGAGCCTGGTGGACCCTCTTCATGTTCAACCTGCACACCGTCTGGAGCATCGCGACACCCATCGCGCTTGTCGAAGCCGCCGTCCCTCAAAGGGCCACCGAACCTTGGCTCGGGCGGACCGGCCTCATCGTGACGGCGTTGCTCTTTGCTGCCGGAGTCATAGGCTCAACTTTTCTGACGATCAAGAAAGACCATTCATCGCCTCGCATGCTCAACTCACCTCCGCCGCATCCATCGCTACTCTGTTCACGATCGCGGCCGTTCTGCTTCCGCGGCTGCCTGTCGCCCGTGACGCCGGTTGGGTCCCGAATCCATGGATCACCGGGTGCATGGCACTCGCGCTTGGTTCCGCGGTCCTGCTGGTGCCACCAAGGCTGGATTGGTGGGCTGCTGTCGCACTGTTGGGCTTCGATGGGTTCGCTCTAGCTGCCATCCTCACCTGGTCGCGGCGAAGCGGTTGGGATGCGCGACATCGCCTGGCGCTTGCAGCAGGCGCGGCGCTGGCATATGCGTGGCACGCCTTCATTGAGACCCCGGTAGTGGGTGGCTCGACATTCGCGGCGCGGGTTGGCAACGTGATCTTCGCCCTTGGTGCGATTTTGATCATCTGGCTGGGCGCCAGGCGGACCGCGCGCGCTCAATCTGAGGCGCCAAGCCTCGAGACAGTATCGCCCGGGCTCTGAACAGGTATCGCGCCGCCCGACCTGCCGGCCCTCCTCCATCGTGGACAGTCCTACCTCTCGCGTAGACAATGAATGAGTAATTTCGGAGAAAGCCTTTGAGTCTCGTCCCGCGTCCGCGTGTTTCTAGACGCGCTAAAATCAGTGCCCTCGGTACCTACATTCCTGATCGAATTCTCTCCAACGCCGACCTTGAAAAAATGGTCGATACCAACAATCAATGGATCGTCGAGCGGGTCGGCATCCGCGAGCGCCACATCGCCGCCGCTGACCAAACCACCAGCGACATGGCGCTGGCCGCCGCCCGCGCCTGCCTGGCTGAACGCGGCATGGATCCCAGCGACGTAGAAACCATCATCGTAGGGACCGTCACCCCCGACATGTTCTTCCCCTCGACCGCCTGCCTCGTGCAAGACAAGCTGGGAGCAAAGGGCGCATGGGGATTCGACCTCTCCGCCGCGTGCTCCGGCTTCGTATACGCAATGCAGATCGGTGCGAAGCTCATCGAGACCGGCGCGCAGTCCAATGTGCTCGTTATAGGTGCAGACAAAATGTCATCTGTCATCGACTACACTGACCGCTCGACCTGCATTCTCTTCGGTGACGGAGCGGGCGCGGTCCTGCTCGAACCTGCCGAAGAAGGCGAAGTCGGCCTGATCGACTACCACCACGAGATTGACGGCTCCGGCGGATTGGCACTTTACATGCCCGGCGGCGGGAGCGCCCACCCGGCGACCGCCGAGACCGTGGCTGGCAAGATGCACTACGTCCACCAGGAGGGCCAGCAGGTCTATAAATACGCGGTCCGGAAAATGGTCGAGGCGTCAGAGGCGGTCCTCAAGCGCAATGACATTACCGCCGCCGATATTCACTGCCTCATTCCGCACCAGGCCAACCGCCGAATTATCGAGGCAGTCGCCGACCGGCTGGGACTGCGCCCTGAGCAGGTGGTCATCAACATCGATCGTTTCGGAAACACCACCGCCGCGACCATCCCTCTCGCGATGGAGTCTGCACGGCAGGAAGGACGGCTGCACAAGGGCGACCTGGTGTTGCTGGCGTCCGTCGGGGCCGGATTCACCATCGGAGCCTCGCTGCTCCGCTGGGAAATCTAGCCGCGGCATAGCCCGCAAATATTGATTTCCGATCACCGATGATCAGGTGTAAGATCGCCGCGCTGAGAATTTTCGTGTTGAGGTCTTTAGCGCATCAGCGGCAGTAGAAGCGTGGCCTCCGGAGCCGATATGCCACCGTGGAAGGGAATTGTAGGAAAAGGATTTACAGCCAGCGATTTTGCTACCTATGTTGCCAGCCTTTCGTTCAACACCTGGAGACCGTCCTTCGTCGTGCTCCACAACACTGCGCTACCCACATTTGCTCAGTGGCACTCGGTCTCCGGTGAACAGCGGATGCAGAACCTGCAAAGCTTCTACCGTGACACGCAAGGGTGGTCCGGTGGCCCGCACCTCTTCATCGCGGACGACTTCATTTGGGCCTTTACTCCGCTCACCGTGCCCGGCGTCCATTCTCCATCCTGGAACAGTGTCGCGTGGGGCGTCGAGCTCGTCGGCGACTACGCCACCGAGGTCATGAGCGATGAGCTGCGCGCTAACGCGATTGCCGCGCTCACCATACTCCACGGCGCGCTCGGCCTGGATCCCTCGAAGCTGCGACTTCATCGTGAGGATCCGCTGACGACGCACATCTGCCCCGGCAGCAGCGTCTCGAAGTCGGATTTCATCTCGGCGGTCACCGCCCAGCTGGAGACGGAGTTCCCAGGCGAGCACCCCGACCAGACCGCGCTCGGGTAGCCGATGGTTTTTTCATCCTTGAACGAAAGCCACGCGCCAGCGAAATCGTCAGGCGAGCTGAGGCGTCAGCCAGCGGATGGCAGCGGCTCTTTCGCCGGCGTGGTTTGCTGAGTGCTTTCGTTCGCTTCCAACTGCTTCATCCGGCGCAGTTTCCAAACGCCATATGCGACTCCGACGATGGTCACGGCGAGTAACGTCCACAGGACAGGCTTCGAATATTCAGCCACATATTTCTCCCAGATGCGCACGACGCCTCGGCCGTACTTGACGCCGAGCCACGCCACGAGGCCATAGCGTACGGTGCGCGCGGACCCGAATGCGACCAGGAATCGCCGCCTCGAAACCCCAAGTGCTCCAGCAGCCAGCAGGAACGGAAGCAGCGGGATCGGCGGCGGCAGGATTGCCGGCAGCACCACCGCGAGCAGGGAATGGTTCTCGACCCAGTTCGAAATGCGTGCCAGGTTTCGCGGCGAGATGTAGTTGCGCAGCGCCGCTTCCCCACCTTTTCGCCCGATACTCCACGTCATGTAGCCGCCAATCATGCTGCCCACGATCGCGGCGGGGGCCAGTAGCCACGGATTCGCCCCATGCGCCACCAAAAAAAGCAGCAGCAGGTCGGTGCTACCCGGCAAAGGCAGTGGGATCACCGACGAATCGACCACCGACACGCCGAAGACTCCGATCGCGCCGAGGTGAATCAACCACGGCGGAATGGGCGAGTGCCCCCGCCGTTTCCCGAGGTGGCGTCCCGCTGTGGCTGCCTTTTGCTGCGCTAATGCCAGGATGCTCACGATTGTTTGCTCACTGTTGGTAGATTCTCACGAGCATGAGACGGTTCACAGCGTCTCGAAGCCGCTGAAGGTGAGACTGGGAGTGAGCACCTGCGCGGAGACTAAAATTTCGTACGGGCAATTGGCTCCCCCACAAAGCGGCCGACCTACTTTGGTTCACAGCATCCGCAGGTCAGGAACCGGAGGCAGCACCCCACACTCCGCTGCCGCTTCATAAAAGCCGCGCAGGCCGGCCAGGCAGGGCTCGTCCAGCACATAGTGAATGTTCTCGGTGAGATACGTCTTGATCGTCGCGGGCGGAACAGCGATTCGTGGCAACCACTCCGCGACTAGCTCGTCGATGTGGGCGAGGCCGGCATCGCGGGAACGCTGAAAGTCTTCGGTTATTTTTGACGCGGATATCCCGTCGAGTGCCTGAGGTCGGACCGCCCAGAAGGCTGACACCCAAGCGAGGCCTGTATGTTGAAGCCATTCGCGTGCCAGGTCGAGGTATTGAAGGTTTTCGGCGGTGCGGGCCAGCCTTGCTGGGGCGTCTTCGAGGGCCAGGAGTGCGGGGTCTCCGATTAGGAGAGCGGCGTCGGCGTGGGCGAGCATGAGGTCGAGGCTGGGGGGATGCTGGAGGAATTCGACAGGCGAGCCCGGCTTCCAATACTTCCGAAACAAAATCTCCGTATACGCCAGCGAAGTCCGCGTCGAAGTATCGGCGGCCACCGTCCTGACCGACTCGACTCCGCCCTCCCTCACCACCAGCAATATCGACCGCACCCGGCCCAGCGAAGCGATCGCGCAGCCCGGAATAATCGCCAGCTCAGGCTGCAGTGCATACGCCGCAGCGGGGATCAGTCCAATGTCGGCCGTCCCTTCAGCCAGTTCGCGAGCGCAATTAGCCGGGGTCGTCCGGTGAATGGAGTAACGCCCGGCCAGTTCGGCCTGCCTGGGCCCATGCTCAAAATCCCACATCAAAGGTGCGGGGTTGAGGTAGTCAATCGCGGCGATTCGCAACAGGGGAAAATCGTGGTTGGCCACTAACACTCAGTGTACTAATGGCGATCAAACATCCGCGACGCGGCGGCGGTTGTGACCTATCAAGCTCCGCGGTTACGGTCGAAGCGACTTATTCCAGGTCGCCGTCTATCCGCTCCGCCGTTTTACTAACTCCGCCACTTGGCGCATCGCAGAATTGCTCAGGGTTGCAAGCTTTTGCAATTGTAGACACGTTATAATGGTCATGTGACAGTCGACAGCTATCAGACCTTTCTCGCTGAGCCCGTCAACGGCTCCTCTGCCGCGGAAAAACGCATACTTCTGCTGAAACCGCGCGGCTTCTGCGCCGGCGTGGTGCGCGCGATCGACGTGGTTAAGATCGCCCTCGAGACTTTTGGCGCCCCCATATACGTCCGCAAAGAGATCGTCCATAACAGCTTTGTAGTGAATGAGTTGGCCGAGAAGGGCGCAATCTTCGTCGACGACATAGACGACGTTCCGCCCGGCATGCGCGTCATCTACAGCGCCCACGGAGTCTCGCCCGCAGTTCGCGACCACAGTAAAGAGCGCGGCCTTAAGGTCATCGACGCGACCTGCCCGCTGGTCACCAAGGTCCATGTTGAGGCGGTAAAGTTTGCTCGTCAGGGCTATTCGCTAGTGCTGATCGGCCACCGCGACCATGACGAGATTGAGGGTACCTTAGGCGAGGCCCCCGAGGTTACCCAGGTTGTCTCCAACGTAGAAGAGGTCAAGACCCTCACCGTTCCCAACCCCCACCGCGTTGCTTATCTGACCCAGACCACCCTGAGTCTCGACGAGGCGCGCGACATCATCGAGGCTCTACAGGTCAAGTTCCCGAAGATCGTCGGCCCCCATTCGCAGGACATCTGCTACGCCACCGAAAACCGTCAGGTTGCGGTGAAAAACGTCGCTCACAAGGCGGATCTCGTCCTGGTCGTAGGCTCGAACAACAGTTCCAACTCCAACCGGCTCGTAGAAGTCTCGAAAAACCTCAGCACCCGCAGCTACCTCATCGACAACTGCCGCGCCATCGACCCCGCATGGCTGGTAGACGTGAATACCGTGGCCCTGACGGCCGGCGCGTCGGCTCCCGAGGTCCTCGTCGAGGAAGTCGTCGAATACCTGCAGGCACACGGCTTCGGCCACGTGCAGGAGGTGGAAGTGATGCCGGAAAATGTGCGCTTCGGCCTGCCGCCGGAGATCGTCCAGGCAATCGCCGCAGCCCCCGCTGCGACCCAGGCGATGGCCTAAGCTGGCCGATTCACTGCTAGTTTCCGTGCTGTTTGGGGTTCATTTATGCTTCGTTTCCAGCCCCGGGGCGTCTAACGGTTTAGACTTCCGATTACCGATGCATTGCCCTTTCTGCCGGTTCGAATCAGCACGTCAGGTATCGACACTATGAATCGAGCGATCAAAACAGTTTCTGAAAGGTCTGGCACGAAGCCGGCGTCTTCCGATTTGTCGAAGACACTGGGTGCCAAGACTGCGGTCCCAAGATTCGGTCGCCTCGACGCCACGCTAGGCGAAGTAGACTTAGCCACTGCGCGCAGTTGCGATTACCTGCTCGCGGAGCAGCACCCCGACGGCTACTGGTGCGGCGAACTCGAAGCCGACAGCATGCTCGAGGCGGATTACATCTTCGCCCATACCCTGCTCGGCACCGGCGACCCCGGCCGCCTGCAACGGGCGATGAACGAAATCTGGCGCTACCAGAATGCCGACGGCGGATGGGCAATCTACCCCGGTGGCCCCTCCAATATCAGCCTGTCAGTGAAGTGCTATTTCGCCGGCAAACTCGTCGGGCTTTCACCTGACGAGCCGGCGATGACACGGGCCCGAGAGTGGATCCTTGCCAATGGCGGCGTAGTCGAGTGCAACACTTTTACAAAGATTTACCTCTGCTCACTCGGCCAGTTTGAATACGACGCGGTCCCCGCGATCCCGCCCGAGATCGTTCTCTTTCCCAACTGGTTCTACTTCAACATTTATGAAATCTCGGCGTGGTCGCGGGCGATACTCGTTCCGCTTTCGATTGCATACGCAAAAAAGCCCTTTAAAAAAATCAGACCCGAGCAGTCGATCGACGAGCTCTTCGTCGGTGGCCGCGAAAACGCGAAGCTCCACCTTAAGTGGGACCGGAAAAACCTATTCAGTTGGCGGAATTTCTTCCTGATGACCGACCGCCTGACGCACTGGGCAGAGCGGGTCCACATCCGTCCCCTGCGCGCAATCGCGCTCAAGCAGGCGGAGAGATGGATGCTCGAGCGCCTTGAAATGAGCGACGGCCTCGGCGCGATCTACCCCGCCATGCTCAACGCGATTATCGCGCTCAAGTGGCTTGGTTATTCGAACGACGACCCGCAGATGATTCGCGCCGTCGACGAATTTGAAAAGCTCGGGATCGACGAGCCAAACGGGACGCCCGACTATCCAATCCCGACGTTCCGCATGCAGCCTTGCGCATCTCCCGTGTGGGACACGGCGCAGGCGGTCTTCGCACTCGGCGAGGCAGGGATCTCCCGCACCGATCCGCGCCTCCTCAAAGCAGTCGACTGGATGCTCTCGAAAGAAGTCCGCCACAAAGGCGACTGGTCCGTGAAAAACCCGCACACCGAGCCGGGCGGGTGGTACTTCGAATTTAACAATGAGTTTTACCCCGACGTGGACGATTCTGGCCAGGTACTGCTCGCACTCAACAAGGTCGACAACCCCCGCGAGCGCTACCAGCATGAAGTTTCGCAGCGCGCGATCAACTGGATTTTCTCGATGCAATGCAGGAACGGCGGCTGGGCCAGCTTCGACAAAGACAACACGAAGATGATCTTCCAGTACATCCCCTTCGCCGACCACAACGCGATGCTCGACCCGCCGACGGTCGATATCACGGGACGCATTCTTGAAACGCTGGCGAACTATGGCTACACCCGCCAAGACAAGCGCGTTGAGCGGGCCATCCAATTCATCTTTGCCGAGCAGGAAGAGGACGGAAGCTGGTTCGGCCGCTGGGGCGTCAATTATCTTTATGGGACTTTTCTCGTCCTCCGCGGCCTAGAGTCGATGGGCGTCTGGAATCACGAGCCGCAGATTCAGCAGGCAGCGGAGTGGATTCGTATGGTGCAGAATGCCGACGGCGGCTGGGGCGAGACCTGCGGGAGTTACGACGATCCCACTACGCGCGGCGTAGGTCCCAGCACTCCGTCGCAGACCGCGTGGGCGCTGCTCGGGCTGCTCGCGGCGGGCGACACTCGCAGCGATTCAGTGGCCAAGGGCATCAAGTGGCTGCTCGGCAAACAGCAGCACGACGGGTCTTGGGACGAAAGTACGGGACAAGGCGCGACCCGCCAGGCCATCTACACCGGCACTGGTTTCCCCCGCGTCTTTTATCTGGCGTATCACTTATATAGAAATTATTTCCCCCTGCTCGCCCTGACGACCTACCGGCGCGCAATGCAAAACGGCTAGCAAGCCGGAAGAATCGCGGCAGACCCGAAGCGGGGCGCCGAGGAGGACCGTAAACGATGGCCGTACCGATCTCTCAGATGTGGACTGTCGCGACCTACGTGCTGCGCAAGCGCTGGAGCGGGCAACAAAAGTTTCCGCTGGTGCTGATGCTCGAGCCGCTCTTTCGCTGCAACCTCGCGTGCGCTGGTTGCGGCAAGGTCCAATATCCGCCCCACATCCTCAAGCAAAACCTTTCCCCCGAGGCATGCTTCAAGGCGGTCGAAGAGTGCGGGGCACCCATGGTGAGCATCCCAGGCGGAGAACCGCTGCTGCACCCCCAGATTGTCGAGATCGTTAACGGCCTCATCGCCCGCAAGAAGTACATCTACCTTTGCACGAACGCCCTCGAACTCAAGAAAAAGCTTCCCGAATTTACGCCCTCGAAGTACCTCACCTTCTCGGTCCATCTTGATGGCGAACGCGATCACCATGACTTCTCCGTCTGCCGCGAGGGCGGCTACGACATTGCCGTCGAAGGCGTTCGCGAGGCCGTCAAGCGCGGCTTCCGCGTCACCACCAACGCGACCTTCTTCGATGGCACCGACCCCAACAGCGTGCGCGCCTTCTTTGACGAAGTGATGTCGATGGGCGTCGAGGGCATCGTGCTCTCGCCCGGCTACGCCTACGACAAGGCGCCCGACCAGAACCACTTCATGGGCCGGGCTCGCACTCGCCGCCTCTTCCGCGCGATTCTGTCCAACCGCAAGGCGAGCTGGAAATTCAACATGTCGCCGCTGTTCCTCGAGTTCCTGATGGGCAAGCGCGAATACAAATGCACCCCTTGGGGCATGCCCGCGTATAACATCTTCGGCTGGCAGCGGCCTTGCTATCTCCTCCAGGACGGCTACGTCGACACCTTCGCCGAGCTGCTTGCCGAGACCAACTGGGACAACTACGGCACCGAGAGCGGCAACCCGAAGTGCGCGAACTGCATGGTCAGCTGCGGCTACGAAGCGTCCGCCATCAACGACGGATTTGGCTCGTGGCGTGGCTTTGTAGCCATGGCGAAAGCCTCGCTGATGAACAAGTATGAAGACCGCGGCGCGCTCGATCTATTGAACCAACCCGTGCAGCGAGGGCACTCGCCGCTGGTGCACATCGCATCTACCGCCGGCGCCCAAAGCGAACTTGAGGGCTCCCGCGTATGACCCCGGGCTTCCCCGCGACCGCCAAAACGACCGCGGCCGCTGTCGTAAATCCTGATGAACTTGAGCTCGCTCCGGGCTT
The DNA here is from genome assembly GCA_036401395.1 of Acidisarcina sp. Lineage (GTDB taxonomy): Bacteria > Acidobacteriota > Terriglobia > Terriglobales > Acidobacteriaceae > DASWUZ01. The sequence goes on along the minus strand of DASWUZ010000393.1, from coordinate 4,331 downwards.
TCAACACGAAAATCTAGAAGGCTGGATTCCCGAGCTCGCAACCGACGCGGAAATATCCGGCGCGCTTGAAAAGGCATTCGACTACCGCGGTGACGTGACGATCACCCGCCGCGACGGCGCCCGCGTCGAGGGCTACATCTTCGACCGCCGTACGGGCACCTCGCTCGCCGATTCTGTAGTGAGACTCTACCCAGTCAACTCCACCGAAAAACTTTCCATTCCCTACACAGACATTGCGCGCCTGGAGTTTGGTAAAGATCGCGCCGCCGGCAAGCACTGGGAGCACTGGGTCGCCCAATACGAAGCAAAAAAAGCAGCCGGCGAAACCAACATAGGCCTCCACCCCGACGCCCTGGATTAAACGGCCAGTCCCGTTCGCGGAGTGCTAAAGTGGTTGACATCAGAAAGGCGCCCTCGCTATGACAAATGCGCAACTTTATCTGGCGGTCGGCGTGCCTTCAATTCTGGTACTGCTCGGAATCCTTCTGAACTTCTTTCAGTACAACTCACTTCGTACGGAGATACGAACCGAGATCAATGGCCTCCGCGCTGAAATGATCAGCATTCTGACCGAGCTGCGCGCTGACATTAATCTGCTGACTGGCAAAGTCATCGAATTGGTGGATAGGCTGTCGAGGTTAGAGGCGCGTTAGTTTCTCCTGGCTCCGATTTCGCCTCGTTCACCTGATCCCATCATGAAAGTCTTCCTCACAGGCGCGACCGGATTCGTAGGAAGCCACGTGGCCCGCGAACTAGCCTGCCTCGGCCACCATCTCCGCGTCCTCGTCCGCAAGACCAGCAACCTCCAAAACCTTGACGGCCTCGCCGTCGACACGGTAGTCGGCGATCTGCTCGACCCCGAAAGCCTCCGCCCCGCGATCTCCGGCTGCGACGCCGTCATGCACGTAGCAGCCGACTACCGCCTCTGGGTTCGCGATCCCAAAACAATGCTAGCCGCCAACGTAGGCGGCACCCGCGAACTTCTTCGCATCGCGCGCGAAGAAAAAGTGCCCCGCTTCGTCTACACCTCCAGCGTAGCCACCATGGGCTTTCACGACGACGGTACTATCGTCGACGAGCTGACTCCGGTTTCGATCAAGGACATGGTTGGCACTTACAAGCGCTCGAAGTTCCTCGCCGAACAGGAGGCGATGTCTGCAGCCGCAGCCGGCCAGCAGGTGATCATCCTCAACCCCACGACTCCCATCGGTCCCGGCGACCTTAAGCCGACCCCAACCGGCCGCATCATCGTTGATTTTCTGAACGGGCGCTTTCCCGCCTACTCCGACACTGGGCTTAACCTCGTCGATGTTCGCGAAGTGGCGCGCACCCACGTTGCCGCCCTCGAACAGGGCCGTCCAGGCGAACGCTACATTCTCGGCGGCGAAAACCTGACCCTCAAGCAGATACTCGACAAAATGTCAGCGATCACCGGCCTGCCCTCGCCGAAGTTCAAAGTGCCCAATGCGGTCGCCGCTGTCTATGCATTTTTTGAAGAGAACTACACCGGTCGACTTCGTGGCAAAGAGCCGCGCGCGACCGTCGAAGCGGTGCGTATGGCCCGCAAAAAAATGTACGCATCCTCGGCTAAGGCAGAGAGAGAACTGGGCTTCCGGGTTGTGCCCGTCTATCCGGCGCTGCGTGCGGCGATAGACTGGTTCGAATCGCAGGGCTACGCGCCTCCTCTGTCAGGACTCCAGTCGTCAGAAATCCCGTCGTGAGCAATCTCGTCATGACCGACGCAATCGACAAACGCATCGGCATCATAGCCGCGCTCCCAGGCGAACTCGCCCCGCTGGTCAGAGGCTGGACCTCAGTCACTGCTGCAAAAAATATCCACCGCTACGAGAGGGACGTAGTCCGCAAGGACGGCCGCACCATCAGGTGGATCGCACTCTGCGCAGGCATAGGCTGCGCGGCGGCGACTCGCGCCTTTAGCGCCGCTGAAGACGCGCCCCTCAACGCTGTTATTTCCATCGGATGGGCCGGAGCCCTCACACGCGCTGCGCTCCCCGGCACCGCACTGGCAGCCGATTGGATTATCAACGCGCAAACCGGAGAGCGCTTCGAAATGGCATCTCACTGCACCGCGACCGCCGACCCGCCAATCAGAAGAGGCCTAATCACAACGAGCCGCGTCGCCGAAGGTAAAGAAAAACTCCGCCTCGCAACGTTCTATCCGGGCGCACAACTGGTAGACATGGAGGCAGCGACGGTCGCGCGACTGGCAACAATGCGCGGGATTCCGGCATATTGTTTTAAAGGCGTCTCCGACGGGTTCGAGGACCAACTCCCAGACTTGAATCCGTTCATCGACTCTCATGGGCAGTTTCAAACCGCACGCTTCATCGCCAGCGTGGCGATCAAGCCGCAGCACTGGTCGGCCTTAAGGGCATTTGGAGCCAACAGCAAGGCGGCCGCAGAAGCTCTGGCCAGCGCCGTTAAACTATTTCTGGATCAATATGACTGAGCAACAAAACCAAGCCACAGTGACGGTTACAAATACGATTCCAGCCACTATGCGCGCCGCCGTGTATCGCGGAATCAATGATGTGCGCGTCGAAACCGTCCCCGTCCCCCCCATCGGCCCGGGGGAAGTCCTACTTCGCGTGCATGCCTGCGGTATCTGCGGCACCGACCTGAAGAAAATCCACACTGGCTCCCACTCAGCGCCCCGCATCTTCGGCCACGAGACGGCAGGCACGGTGGCGGCAGTGGGCACGGGTGTGACGAAGTTCACCGTCGGCGATCGCACCATGGTCTTTCACCACATCCCCTGCGGCGAATGCTACTACTGCCGCAAGCGCACCTTCGCGCAGTGCGAAACTTACAAGCGGGTCGGCGTCACCGCAGGCTTCACCCCAGCTGGCGGAGGATTCGCCGAATACGTCCGCGTCATGGACTGGATCGTCCGCCGCGGCCTGGTAAAAATCCCCGACGGCGTGCCCTTCGAACAAGCCGCCTTCGTAGAGCCGGTCAACACCTGCCTCAAGGCAATCAAAAATCTCAACCTCGCGCCCGACGAAACCGTCCTGGTAATCGGCCAGGGCCCCATCGGCATCCTGCTCGCGTCCCTCGCTGCAAAGACCGGCGCGAAGGTCCTCACCTCCGACCTCTACCCCGAACGCCACGCCATCGCCGCGAGCTTTGGCCTCACCCACCCTATCGACGCGCGCGCCGACGTCACCGCAGCAACAAAAACGGCAAGCGAAGGCCGCGGTGCAGACGCGGTCATCCTCGCTGTTGGCAGCAACTCCCTCATCGCCACTGCGATGGAAGCGGCGCGTCCCGGTGGGCGCGTGCTGCTATTCGCACAGACCCAGCACGGCGAAGCCATCTTCGACCCCGCAGCCGTCTGCATGGACGAGAAGTCACTCTTGGGCTCCTACAGCTCCTCCGCCGACATTCAGGACGAGGGCGTGAGCCTCGTCTTCCACGGTTACGGCGGCGGATTCGACCTCACCCGGCTCATCTCTCACCGCTTTCCGCTTGAGCAGGCCGTCGAAGCCATCCACCTCGCATCCACCCCCTCAGCTCACTCAATGAAAGTGATGATCGAGCCCTAATCTCGGTGGGACTCGGATTGAATCAACAGAAGTATCCAGGCCGGTGCACTAAAGCCATTGACAAACCATAACCATATGGTTATGGTTCTAATCATGCCGAAAACCGCGAACAACCTCTTCAAAGCACTCGCCGATCCCACACGACGAGCCATCTTTGAACGACTCTCGCGCGATGGCGCTCTGACCGTGCATGCATTGACCGAGAACGCGGGCGTGTCTCAGCCGATGGTCTCGAAACATCTATCCGCATTGAAGCGCGCCCGGCTGGTCCGCAATCGCCGTAAGGGGCGCGAAACCCACTACCACGCTAGACCTGAGGCTCTCGCTCCGCTGGTCGACTGGATGAGCGTCTATGGCGCATTCTGGCGCGACCACTTCGACCGCCTAGAAGGCTTACTCAAAAGGATGGACCCATGACTACGACCTCGCCTACTACGCGCACCCTTGTGATCGAAAGAGAAATGCCTCACCCTCCCGGAAAAGTATGGCGCGCTCTTACCCAGGGCCAGCTGATCAAGGAGTGGCTGATGGACAACGATTTCCAACCCGTCGTGGGCCACCGGTTTCAATTCCGCTCGACACCTGTGCCCAATTGGAACGGTGTGATCGATTCCGAAGTTCTGGTCGTCGAACCCGACAAGAAACTCTCCTATACCTGGAGCACGTTAGGACTCGCAAGCGTCGTCGTCTGGACGCTGACACAGACCGCCAGCGGAACCCTCGTGCGCATGGAGCACTCCGGCTTCGGCCCCAATCATGACGCCG
>DASWUZ010000392.1:0-2235 GCA_036401395.1 Acidisarcina sp. | reverse complement strand
GGGTCCGTCATGATGGGCAGCGTAAGGATTTTGCTGCTTCCAGCATAAATGGGGCGACCAGATGGAACTCAGACGAAGCGGTTGGGCGCGTGACTCTTTTCAAGAACGCACGCCCGCTGCCGGTGATCCATGATCCAGCCCATGAGAGAACTAGGCCTGGCTGGGTGGTGAAAATCTTGATGGCGGATTGGACATGGCCATCATACTGGCGAGGGGCCGCTCTTCCTCAAGAATATCGAGCGTGTAGCGACGGTGCATTTTCATGCTCACGGCGCCGAGGATGGTTCTCATGGAACGAGCAGTACGTCCTTGCTTGCCGATGACCTTACCTACATCCTCCGGCGCAACTCGCAGCCGCAGAACGGTATTTTCATCGCGTATGACCGACTCCACTATGACGGCAGAGGGTGCATCGACCAAAGCCCGGGCGATCTCTGCTACCAGTAAGTGCATGTTATCTGGATTTTCTTGGTGATCCATATGCATATTCCCCCCAAAGACTATCCATCGGCCCGCCACAAGCTTCGCACAATTTTCCGTGCACAGCATCGCAGAGTTAGCCCATGAACGGCACTCTATGCCTTGAGCCGATCACTGATTGGTCAGAAGTGAACAGTTCTTGAAAAGGGGCCGTCCTATGGTGTATGGACTTTCGTCTAAGTCGTTTACCACGCATCGACTTAGGCGGCTACAGGCTCGCCAAATTTCGTCAGAAGCTTCTGCACCCGGTCTGATAACTGCGCGCCTTTGCTGGTCCAGTGTTCGATTCGATCGCGCTTGAGCGCTACCGTGGCGGGATTGGTGCGGGGGTTGTAGGTACCGACTACTTCGATCGAGCGGCCGTTGCGCGCGCGGTCCTTTTCAATCACGACGACACGGTAATAGGGCTGCTTACGGGCGCCAAAGCGCGCCAGACGAATCATGACCACGGTTAGATCCTTTCAAACTTCGTGAATGTGAGGGGAGGAGTGACAGGCGGGTCCGGCTCGAGGCCCAGTCCACGCGCGATTCCCAACACTTAAGTATTGCCGATCTGCCCCGATTTCGCAAACTGGTTAGAGGTTCCCAGACCGGCATTTGCAAGGTAGCATGTACCCGGCAACGTGGCTCCGCGCCTGCTAATAGTGCAAGGAAGAGAACAGAGTATGGACCGAGCAGAACTGAGAAGCTTGCTGGCCCAACATCGATTGGCTGTTATATCGAGTTTGGGATCCAACGGCGCGCCGCAGTCAGCCCTGGTCGGGATTGCGATCGGCCCGAATCACGAAATCGTCTTCGATACCCTCAAGACTTCCCGCAAATACGCGAACTTATCATTCCAGCCGCGATGTTCAATCGTCATGGGGTGGTCAGGAGAGCAGACCATCCAGTTCGAGGGAAATGCGGAGCTGCCGGTGGGGCCCGAGCTGGAGCGCTGGCGCGAGGTATATTTTGCGGCATGGCCCGAGGGCAGGGCCCATCTGAGTTGGCCTGATATCGTGCATTTCGTGGTTAGGCCGGTCTGGATACGGTACAGCGATTACGACCGGGTACCGGCGTTCATTGAGGAGTTTGAATTTGGCGGGTGCGAAGGTTGATGTAGTTTCTTCGTGGCCCCCCCGGCAGGCTGGAGCAGTGCAGAAGCGTCAGCATGGCGCAACACTCGTTCAACATGCGCTAAAGCCAGAATTCTGCTGCGCCCAGAAACAATAGTCGTTGAAACGACTATTTGCATAGTGAACCCCATCAATCTGAGATACTGGTAATAGATGAACAAACGCGCGGCGAACCCCTGCTCGCCTTCTCTCTATTGTCTCGCGCGCACCGCCGCAGCAAAGCTCTTCCAGACCGCCAGATTGCCGGGATATTCCTTCAACATTCGCTCCGGGTGAAATTGCAGCCCTACCCGGTAAGCGGCTTTAGGGTCGTAGTAAGCCTCGATCAGGCCGTCATCCGCATAGGCCATGGGCAGGAAGCGCGGCGCCAGATCGCGAATGCCCTGATGGTGATAGCTGTTCACCTGGAGTGTCTTGCGGCGGTACCAGCGTGCTAGCGGGGTCCCGGGAACGATGGACGCAGGATGCCGGTAGGTATCGTAATTGTGGTAGTCGATGTGGGGCCGGTGGGAGGCTTTTTCCTTCTGCACGTCTCCGAATAAAGTGCCTCCGCATACCACATTCAGCAGTTGCGATCCGCGGCAGATGCCGAGGATGGGGACGTTGTCACGAAGCGCCCGACGCAAAAGGCGAATCTCGA
>DASWUZ010000391.1:0-5656 GCA_036401395.1 Acidisarcina sp. | reverse complement strand
CCCGGAAAGCATTCGGCACCACATAAACCAGCGCATTGGCAATCATCAGCCCCAGCGAAACACCTGCATGAACATAAGCCGCCGGAATGGCGACCAGGTAAACCGCCGCCACAATGCAGTTCCGCAGCATTGCACCCCGGCTCTCAGCCCGCGACTCCTCATCCTCAAGCTGCCGGCTCACCACCGCCAGAAACAAGATAAAAGATAATGTCAGCAAAAGAAAAATCCCTGCATAAAGCGCCGTCGAAAAAGCGCTCATCCTGTTCTCTGACATATAAGCCGTGAAAAACGGAATCAGCGACACCACGAACAGCAGTCCTATGTTGCTCCAGATCACCTTGCCATCCGCAACCTCGCAATACCGCAGCAGATGATGATGGTTTACCCACACAAGCGCCACGATGAAGTAGCTGAGAAAATAACCCGCAAAAGTAGGCCATAGCGCCGCCAGCGCTCTCCACCCGCCGCCATGCGGCGGATGCAGATCGAGCACCATGATCGTGATGATGATGGCAATCACACCATCTGAAAACGCGCCCAGCCGCTCCGGTCCAGGCCTCCCAGCCTTTATCAACTAACGTCCCTCGATATCCTCACTGACACCCTCTCCCAAGTGTCCATCAGCCAAACAATTAAGTCGATCGCATGTTGATGTCGATCACTTCGATATTTAATTGTCCAACGTCCTTCGACTGCACAAATCAACTTTGGCAACTCAACCTCGCCCTCGGTATACTCCGGTAGACCTGACCGGGAAACATCGACGCATCTTTGCCTCCGCGTGCCGGCCAACTTAAAAAGGGAGCCCAGAACGCATGGACCTCATACTGATCCGCCTTATTTTTCTCCTGGTCCTCGCCGCCGCCGCCTTCTTCCTCCGCCCCTTCGGCCTCACCGCCCCGATCTCCGCTGCCATCGGCGCCATGGGCGCGGTCTTCATCATTATTTTCGAGCTGCGAGTGCGCGCCCTCTCGCTCAAGCGCCTGCTCGGAGCGGTCGCCGGCTCCCTGCTCGGCATCCTCGGCGCATTCCTTTTCAGCCTCGTCCTTCACTACAGCCTGCCCGCCGGCAGCGCCCAAAGCCTTATACAAATCTTCGTGCTGCTCCTCATGTCCTATGTCGGACTCGTCGTCGGCACCAGCAAAGGCGACCTGCTCAACCTGTCCGCACTTGGCGACCTCTTCAACGCTGAACGAACCACTGCCAAGAAAAACCTCAAGCTCCTCGACACCAGCTCCATCATCGATGGGCGCATCGCCGACATCGCCGACACCGGCTTCCTCGAGGGCGTGCTCGTGATCCCTGAGTTCGTGCTTCACGAATTGCAGTTAGTGGCCGACTCAACCGACGGCTCCAAGCGCCAGCGCGGCCGCCGCGGTCTGGACATCCTCCAGCGCATGCAGGCCAACACCCAGCTAACGATCCAGATCGTTCAGACTGACTACCCTGCCATTCGCGAAGTTGACCTCAAGCTCCTCGAGCTAGCCAAGGCCATGGACGCCAAAATCGTCACCAACGACTTCAACCTCAACAAGGTCGCGCACCTGCATAACGTAGCTGTACTCAACATCAATGACTTAGCTAACTCGCTGCGGCCGGTAGTACTCCCCGGCGAAAAAATGCACGTAGTCATTCTCAAAGAGGGCAAAGAGTACAACCAGGGAGTAGCCTACCTCGACGACGGCACCATGGTCGTTGTAGACAACGCGCGACGAATGATAGGCCGCCCGGTAGACATCAACGTTACCTCGGTCCTGCAAACCGCCTCCGGCAAAATGATATTCGGCAAAGTAGAAGAACCGAAACCAGAACCCATCCGCACCTCCGAACCCGTCCACACCCCGGAATTAAGAGAACTCTCGGGCGATTAAACACTTAAACGCATAATTTACGGCAAATATGTCTTGAGCCGCTGGCGCATGGTCCGCGCACTCTGGGCAACCCGGAATCTGCCTGAGACGACGCGCATAGGTTAGTCCTGGTGGAGAACTCCGCTAGCAAACTTAGCAATCGCTGAATCAACCGCGCCATTGCTTTCTAAAAGTGTGTAATGCCGCCCGATCGGCAGCACCTGTAGCTGACCTCGCGGAATAGTACTCACCATCTTTTCACTAGCCTCCGGTAGCGTCGTCGTATCGTCCTTGCCGACAATCATCAGCACCGGTACGGTGACCTGCGGCAGCTCGGGTGTCATGTCCCAATGAAACATCGCGAGCGTACCCTTCGCCACGACGCCCGGCGACGATTCAAAGGAATACCGCGAAACCAGGTCAAGCTGGCCGCGCGTCTCAGTGCCGTCAAAGGCGCTCTTTGCGTTGCTGGAACTCTGGAACCCTTCCTGGTAGCTCACCCAGTTCATGGCGCGGAAGACAGGCGACAGCGCGATCATCGTATGCAGCAGCGGCTCCCCCACCGGCTTTTGCAGAGCCAGGTTCAGCTTGCTGTTCTTCGTCGTCCTGATGGGATTGGTATAACTTGAATCAACCTCAACAATACCTGCCACTCGCGGCCCCAGGTCCTCCGGATACATCTTGCAAAAAGTGAGGTTGATCATGCCGCCGATACTGTGCCCTACCAGGACAACAGGCTTGCCGTCGGCCAGACCTAAGACCGCGTGAAGATCAGCCGCCATGTTTTCGAGCGAGAAGTTGTCATCCGCCCGTGGCATCGTTTCACCCAGTCCGGGCAAGTCCCAGACGATGATCCTAAACTGCCCCGCAAGCTGCCGCTTCGCATAAAACCATTCAGTATTGTCGGTGCTCCACCCATGAGTCAGCAGAAGTGTAGGAGCCCCCGCAGGGCCAAAAATCTCGGCATGGATCGTGGTCCCATCGCTTCGCTTTAGATCATGGATCTCCCCATGGAGGGGGACCGGCTCATCGCTGCCTGCCGGATGTGCGTACTGCGAAATGCGGCGTCCCCCAAAGGGAAGCAACAGCAGCAGCAATCCCAGCACCATCGGAACCCACACTGCCGGGTCCCGACGGCGCTCCTGCCAACTCAGCACACGAGTCTCGGCAACGAACTCGCGAGGCTCATTCCTATCCTCTGCGGGGGTCGACTCCACGCCCGCCGCCCCAACGCGTCGTACCGGCACACGCCGTACCGGAGGATGGAGGGCTTTGTAAAGTAGTGCTATGCCGATCAACGGCAGCATAATCGAAAACAGTCCCGTGAGCAGGCCCAGGATGAGAGAAACAGGAGTCAACACGAGAACACGCCCCTGGAGATCATCGTGCGGCAAATAGAGTTGCCGCCAGACCGTCTGATGCGGTTCACTCTTCGTCAGTCGGCTATAGGGACGAGGATTAGCAAACCACATACCCCTCTTCCACTCAAAATAATGATCATGGCCGATGACGGTCTGATTGTGCGATGCCAGGGCCCCATGTTTACCGGTTGGAGACATGGGATATAGACTGCTATAGTTTTGGTGCTCCGTTAAATCGGTCTCGAAAACCTAGTGCCTGGAGTGGCTAGCTCAGGTGCCTTGGACTCACCCTGAGCAGGATAATGGCGGAATAATGCCTAAAATCGGGTATCCGGACTGAATTCACACCCATGGACGACATTAAATTCCAGAACACGATGATCGCGGCCCACCAGTAGGCAATCGCGAACACAAAAAATCATGGGGCGCTTGAGCGCGCTTCATTAAACTGGCGGATGTTCTCCGGCTTGCTGTTCAAACCCGCGTCGGGCATCGAAAAAAGTTAAGCCACTATCATAGGCAGACTGGATCACCTTGATAGCCTCTTGTTTGTCTGTCGCCGGGCCAGAGCGAAGCTCAGTCCCATGCAGCCTAAGCGCCTACGTGCGCGTGCCTCTGTTCCCGTGAGTACCCTTCCCATCTTTTTCTAGGCTGCCGTCGGCCATTCCGTTTGCTGGAAGTGGATGAAGCGGCGGAGTCATAGCGATAAAGTAGAAGCAAATGGAAATACGGAAACTCGGCACATTGGAAGTCTCTGCTCTAGGACTGGCTGCATGCGGATGAGCAGCGGAACATGGGCCTGCGCCGACCATAGGACAGCAGGCGCCTCAATGTTGACGCCGGCACCCTGACAGGCTTGTGCAAGCAGGACAACAATAATCGTTGAGCCTTCAGCCGGCACTCAATTTACCGCGCCGCACCCTGCGAAGAGAAGTGAGCAACCACCATCGGCAGCACGGTGGCCAAGACACCCTGCGCTACCTGCGGCGAAATACCGGCCTTTTGAGCGACCTCATTCAAAAGATCGCCGCCCATACCCTGCTGCACCTGCTGCGGAGTAATACTCTGGTTCGGCGTCGCAGGGTTAGTCCACGAATTCACATGCTGGTCCATCCCATTCTGCCGAAACCCACTCAAGATGGAACCAATTCCACCATGCTGCTCCACCGTCTGAGCAAGCGCCTGGGCTACATTCGCATTCTGACCGCCGCCCATCGCTCCACCCGCCAAGCCCTCAAGACTATCCAACAGACCCATAACTAAACTCCTCCATAAAACGCATATAAACCACGCATGTGGTGCCAATAAAACGATCCCGTGGCAGACTAACGCAGATATGCCAGCCCCATGAGAGGCTGGCATATCAACAAACGGTAAGTCACCAGGACACCTAGCTGGCGCGAGACTTGCTCTCGTCCTCTATCTTCAGCTCCTCGTGACGAACGCTCTCGTCGAACGACTCCACGCTGCTGACCTGGCGCTTGCCGACCCGTACTTCTTCATTCACGACGGCTTGCTTCTCAACCCGGGCACGCTCCTCCGACAAGGGAATCCGAATCTCGGACTCACCGCCAAAGTTCGCGTTGGGAGCAGCCTGCTTGCCATCGACCGCTACGCGCTCAACTACCAGCTCTTCCCGCGTAACCGGCACCTGTACCGTCTGCGTCTCGGTGATCACTTCCTTGCGCAGGCGCACATCGCCGCGGCTCACACGGTCCTTCTGCACGCGAAGCACTTCACCATAAAGCTGAAGATTCCGATCTCCCTCTACCTTGTCGCTCGTTGCCGCTACGGGCTGCTTGTAGTTCGCGGCATAATCTTCAGCTCCTTCGCCTACGTCAGCGCCATTGTCTTCGAGGATTTCGATTGCCTCCTCACGACGATTTCCGGCAGACACCGTCACTACGGCCCCACCATTCCGCAGCTTGTCGCCAAAATACCGCGAATGCTCCGGCGAAACATCAAGCCCGCTGAGCGAGCCGTGAAAATCATCCGCCCCGTACTGCTCATAGCCATTGCTCTCCGTGCCTGCCGAGTAAGTGCCTCTACCAGCCGTCTCGTCCGTGATTACCTGCGTCGCGCCCTCACCGCTCGTTCTTTCGCCTGCATAAGGCTCGGCCACATTGCCATCAAAGAAATTGCGGACCTTGTCCCAAAGACCCGTCCCCTCGCCGGAAGTGCTTGCGCCCTCGCGGGCACTGCTTGCATCGGACCCCTTGAAGCCGCCGGCATGGGCCGCCACTCCAACTTCATGCGCCTGGAAGCCAGCGCTCTCTAAGGCTGCGATTGCGGCTTCAGCCTCACTGTGCGATTCAAAATAACCGACTACCGTATTTGCGGAATTTATCTCTGCCATTGCTCATTCTCCTGGGATGCCCTCACCAACCAGACGCAAAGCGGCAGGCGACTCTTGCGAGCCTTTGTGGAGAGGGATTTGTCTGAAGG
>DASWUZ010000390.1:0-10444 GCA_036401395.1 Acidisarcina sp. | reverse complement strand
GCCGCGAGCGACAAGATCGCCATCGAATTCGTAGCGGGTTGGGCCGACCATCCCCTGCTTGCCGATGCCTTCGCCGAAAAGCTGTGTCCCATGATCGTTGGCACATCAGCTCACGCTGAGAGGGTTTCGGTTATCTTTACCGCCCACAGCGTTCCCTGTCGCACAGTCCAGACCCAGCAAGGCCAGGAACCTGACCCTTACTCAGTCGAAGCAAAAATGACCGCAGCCCTCGTGGCCGAGCACCTCAACATTCCTTCCGATCAATGGTTCTTCGCCTTCCAAAGTCAAGGCATCTCGGGCGGCCCCTGGATTGGCCCCACTGTCGAAGACACCCTCGCCGCACTCCATCAGCAGGGCCACACCGACGTCATCCTGCAGCCCATCGGCTTCCTCTGCGATCACGTCGAGATCCTTTACGACATCGACATCTCTTTCCGCGAGACCGCCAACAAGCTGGGCCTGCGCCTTGAACGGCCCGAGTCCCTCAACGCCTCGCCCCTCTTGACCTTAGCCCTGGCCGATCTCGCCCACAGAGGCCTCGATCGCCTCCACGCCGCAACATCCGCCACCGAGCCCGAACCGCAAACCTTATCAGCATGCGGTGAAACTCGGCTCCTGAAGGGGCACGACTTCAGTCGGGCCTCAAACCCCCAATGAGCGGGGCTTTAGCCTCTGAGGGACAGCGTCCCCGCAATTCCGACGTCGGTCCGCAACGCATCGCAATCATCGGCGGCGGCATCAGCGGCCTTGCAGTAGCCTACGAACTTCAACGGCTGCAATCGGAATCCCCGTCCGCGTTCGTGCTCTTCGAAGCGACCCATCGCCTCGGCGGCATCGTCGAGACCGTTAAACGCGACGGCTTCGTCATCGAATGCGGCCCCGATGCATGGGTCACCGAAAAACCCTGGGCGCGCGAACTGGCCATAGAGCTAGGACTCGAATCCGAAATCCTTCCGTCAAACGACGCGCAGCGCCGCACCCTTATTCTGCAGAAAGGCGAGCTCATTCCAATGCCCGACGGCATGAGGATGATGGTGCCATCGGACCTTGCGGCGATCGACACCTCGTCTCTCTTCACCGACGAAGCACGCCGCGCCTACCGCTCCGAACCTGTCCGCGCGGACAAACTGAAGTCCTCCGCCCCCCCGCCCAGCCCCGAAGGAGATGAATCCATAGCCACCTTCGTCCGCCGCCATTTCGGCGAAGAGGTGACAAGCAAAATCGCAGCCCCGCTCCTCTCGGGAGTTTTCGGCGGCGACATCGAGCGCCTCAGCGTTCGCTCCGTCATGCCAGCCTTCGTCAAAATGGAGCGCGAACACGGCAGCCTGATCCTCGCCTTACAGCATCGAACCGCAGCGTCGGCGACTAAAGATCAGCTGGCGACTAAGAACCAGCCAACAATCTTCACCACCCTCGCGTCTGGCCTCGGCACGCTCATCGATGCCATCGCCGCGACCCTTCCACCAAGCGCCATCCGCCTTCTCGAGCCGGTCAATTCAATCCAAATCGACGAAGGGAACTGGGAGGTCACGAGCGCGAAGGGCACACAATCCTTCGACGAAGTAGTCCTCGCTACCCCGGCCCACATCACTGGCCAGCTACTCACCCCGCTAGACAAACGATTCGGCGAACTACTCAACATCGACGCCAGCTCCGCCATCGTCGTCGCCTTCGCCTTTCGCCCTGAACACGCTAGCAAGCTCAGAATCCCGCAAGGCTTCGGTTTCCTGGCACCCCAAACTCCGAACGCCTCCAGCGCCCAAGCCAGCATCGATGGCACCACCGTTAACGAACCCTCAACCCTCGAGCCATCGTTACTAGCCTGCACCTTTGTGGATCAAAAATTTCGCCACCGCGTTCCAACAGACGCAAAGCTGCTCCGCGCCTTCTACGGCGGCGATGCAGCGCTTGCACTTCTAACCGAGACCGACGAATCTCTGATCGTCCGGGCCCGCCGTCAACTCGCAGCCATCCTGAAAATCCCCGAGCCAGCCTTCAACCCAGCCTTCACTCTCGTCCGCCGCTGGCCAAAATCCCTTCCCCAATACGAAGTGGGCCACGAAGCGCGCGTCTCCGAAATCGAAAACCTCGCGGCCACGATCCCAGGCCTTCACCTCGCAGGAAATACCTGGCACGGTGTAGGCCTGCCCGACCTAATCCGCGACGGCCGCGCCACCGCCCGCAAAACCGTCGACCCTAAGTAACCTAACGATTCGAATGAACCGATGGAACCCGCAACATAATTTGCGTCTTCGTGTGTCCACAAGGAGTCACATACGTATCGCTGACTGCAATCCGCAATCAGGCGCGATCGACAGCGAATCGGAGCTTCATCATGAGCAAACGAATTGCAGCATGCGAAGAATCAATCCTACTGAGCTTGGATTGTGAAAAGGTTCTCCGTCGCGATTTCCAAAGGCGCGTCGCTCTATCGATTGCCTGCGTTGCGCTCGGCCTGGTCGGCGTCCTGACCCACTTCGCCTAAGCCTCGCCGCCTACTTATCGCCAGTCTTCAGCGGCTTGCGTGCGAAGTAGTAAAGCGAACCCGCCAGCAGCACAAACATCACCACCGCAACCCAGTCGTGCGACAAAAAAGTAGTCGGAAAACGGATCACATCGTGCCGGTCCGTAGCCGCCTCATACAGCTTCAGCGCCACGCCCATCAGCCCCACGATGCCGCCAGCCGCAATCAGCCCACTCGCATAAAGCGATCCCGGACTAATCTCGCTCTCCGCATCCGCACGCCCCTCGCCCGCCTTCTCGACAGCGCGATCCACCATCCACCGCACCACCCCGCCAACAAAAATCGCAAGGGTAGTAGCAATCGAGAGATAAGCGCCGACCGCGAATGAAAGCGACCGCACCCCCAGCAACTCTACCGCGATCACCAGGAAGACCCCCAGCAGCACCAAACCCCAAGGCAGCTTGCGCGTGAGAATTCCGTTGATCACGGTAGCCATCAGCCGCGCCTGCGGGGCCGCCGCCTTCTCACTGCCGATCCCCTGGATCCACTGCACATCGATCACATGCGTCGCCGTGTTGTAGAGATACTTTCCGTCCGCCAGCTCACTCGACCCCAGCGAATTCAGCAGAATGTAATCCCCGGCATGACGCGTGTCCTCCGTCTTGTCCGGATGCGTAACTCGAAAATCCTTATGGCTCTTGAATGCCTTCGTGTCCGCAAGGATCCCCTGGTTCTGCACGCCCGCATGAGCCGCGCTGATGTCCCAAGCCTGCGTCACCGGGCGAAATTCCTCCAGCCCCTTATTCATCGCATTCAGCGTCCACCCGATCGCCACCGTCGAGACGCAAACCCCGACCATCAGCGCAAGCTGCTGCTTCCACGGCGTCGACCCGATCAGAAATCCCGTCTTCAAATCCTGCGAAGTATCACCCGAATTAGAAGCCGCGATACAAACCACCCCGCCGATCGTGATCGCCAGCGCGCCAAACGCAGGCGCCGTCCATCCCTTCACCAGAAAAATCGCCGAGGTAGCCATCAACGTAGCGATCGTCATCCCCGAGACCGGGCTTGCCGAACTCCCAATCAAACCCACGATCCGCGAAGACACCGTAACAAACAAGAATCCAAAAATCACGACCAGCAGCGAAGCCGCAAGGTTCGCAAGCAACCCCGTCTGCGCCCCCGGCACCGGCTTAAACGTAAGAAAGAAAAACATCAGCGCCACCAGCGCCAGCGATCCGCCGCCCACCACCCACATCGGCAGGTCGTCATCCGTGCGCAGTGGCACCGGCTTAGGCCCGGTAGTCTTGCGCATATTCTGCAAACCCGACTTGAGCGCGCCAATGATCGTCGGCATGGTCCGCATCAGCGTGATCAGCCCTGCCGCAGCGACCGCACCAGCGCCCATGGGCTTCACATAGGTCCCCCAAAGCTCGCTCGGCGACATGCCCGAGATGGGCTTCGTTCCCGGATAAATTGCCGTCGGAATATGCGAGCCAAAGAAATAAATCGCCGGCATCAATACCAGCCACGAAAACACGCCACCGGCAAAGATCACGCCCGCCACCCGCGGCCCGATAATGTATCCCACCCCGAGATACTCCGGCGTAGCATTGGCGCGGATCGCCGCACCCTTCAGCCACGACGGCTGGTAATCCGGCGTATCCGGCCACGCCCCAAAAAGATTGTCGTTCTGAAACAGCGTATACAGCCCGCCCAGCCCCAGCCCGAGAAACACCCGCCCCGCAAACGATCCGCCATGCTCCCCCGCAAGCAGCACATCGGCGCAGGCCGTGCCCTCGGGATAAGTCAGCGTCCCATGCTCCTCCACAATTAGCTGCCGCCGCAGCGGGATCATGAACAGCACGCCCAGCCATCCGCCAATCAGCGCCAGCATGAAGATGCGGCTGTACTCCAGATCAAACCCGAGAAAGATCAGCGCCGGCAGCGTAAAAATCACACCCGAAGCGATCGACTGCCCCGCGTTCCCCGTCGTCTGCACAATATTGTTTTCGAGAATCGAGGCCTTGCCCAGCACCCGCAGAATGCTGATCGACAGCACTGAGATCGGGATCGAAGCCGCCACCGTAAGCCCGGCCCGCAGCCCCACGTACACCGTCACCGCGCCAAACAGAATGCCGAAGAAACACCCCAGCAGCACCGCCCGCACAGTGAACTCCGGCCGCGTATCGCTCGCCGGAACATAAGGTTTGAACTTCGACGCGGGGGACTGCACTGGGGTCTCTAAATCAGGAGATTGCGGCAAGCTCATGGCCTCCGGAGAGTATCTTCCGTGCTCGTTCGTCCAACCCGAACGCGCTCAAACGACAGGCCACGAGTGTAACAGCCCTGCTCATCGCCTTGCCGCAACTCATATCATCTGGGCCGGAATGATCACCTACTTCTCCGCAAGGCTCAGCGCGTATACACATCGTCGGTTCCCACATCGCGCGAGCCGGGTGCCCCGTTCATGCGCGGCTTCATCGCGCATGAGTGGGTGTGCGGAGTGCCCCGGCATGAGACAGCGACTTAATCGCAGTCCTGCCGCACAAGGATTCCCCATCCCCTGGACGCACTCCGGTATGGGTTACCAACCTTCAACTTTCTACTCCAGGTTTGGCGTAGTGAACCATCGCACTGCGTATACTTATCTATAGGTACCACTCCGGGCCGCCGTTTTCAGCAGAGGCATCTTAAAAGAACGGCCCAAAAGCCACGCCACCTATGGGCAGCACTAACTAGACCCCCCACCCCTACCCCCCACCCCCCACCCCTACCCCCGGCCAAGCCGATAATCCCGGGGCACGGGGAAAGTCCGGACAATCGTCCGAGGCAACTTCTTTTGGGAACAGGGATCCAGCAGCCCACAAGATTGCTGACCTTCGGGAGGCCGCTAGGGATTGTGAAACTGGAAACGGAATGACCGGGCTACGTTATCTATAAGATTCCAGGCTGTTTGCCGATAATCCTCCGCCCACGTCTCTCGTAAATGCCGTCGACCAGTTCCGCCGCCAGACGATGCATTAGGCGCAGAAAGGGCAGACCGGCAAGGAGGAGCGCTTACAGCGACTTAAACACTCACGACGCAAAGCAGCTGACAGCACAAACGTCACAGGGCCGGAAGAATATCCTCCGGCCCTGCTCAAATCCATTAGTTTTCCGCGGTCAGTCTTAGGCTTCGACGGCTTCGAGCTCTTCATCAAGGCCGTGGCGGCGAAGAAGGTTCGGCAGGTTCTGGCTGAACGCGGAGCGCGGCATCACCATATCGCATCCCGCTTCGAGGGCCTTCACCTTGAGGTCGCCTTGCAGGTGCGAGAGGAAGCCGATCACCGACGTACCGCGTTTCAGCTTTGCTTTGAGTTTGGGAATCAGAGTCAGCGGCTTTGCCCCGGCGTTATTGAGGTCGAAAACGATCAATGAGGGGCGTTCCCCCTCCGGCGAATCGACGATGCGGGCCACCGTCTCTTTGTCGCCTTTGACGAAGCCGACCTTGACGCCTAGCTTGCGTGCGGTCTCCTGGATCTTTGCCAGGAAAAACAAGTCTTCGATGAAGCAGTAAATGCGGGTGGGCGCATCGTCCGCAGCCGCGGTCGCGACCGGATGGACGTAGACAGGCTCGGCAAAATATCCGTTGCCATTGCCGTTTCCGTTGGCATTGGAGCGATACTCCATGGTTGACGGCGGCGCGTCGGCCATGTTGCCGTTGACCACGCGATAGCTGTGGTCCATCGGCCCGACGAAGGTCTGCTGACGGCGAGGCTTTGCTTTTTTGCGCCCGCCGCCGCCTTGGTTGTTTGAGCCATTGCCGGGATTATTGGAGTGGCCGTTGCCGGGGTTGGACTGGCCGTTGCCTTGATTATTGGATTGCCCGTTCCCCTGTTGCCCGTTCTTATGAAAGAAGCGGCCGCCCTGGTTCGAAGACTTGCCCTTATGCTGCTGGTTTTGAGGGGGAGGCTGCTGCACCTGAGCGCTCGGCTGGGGTGAGGACTGGCCCGGATTCTGTCCGTTGGCTTGGTTTGGGGCTTGCGCTTTAGCGGCATTGCTGCCACCCTGGCCCTTACGACGGCGACGACGCCTGCGGTGGCCCTGGGATGGTCCCTGTGACTGACCCTGCGGCGCTGATGGCTGCTGGGAGACGGCCGCCTCGGGCGGGTTCTGCTCTATTGTCATGCTCGCACTTCCTGATGCTGTGACGGTTGGTACAAATTTCCTCCGGGCAATTTTATGGTGCTCCGGGGCACAACTGGGAAAAGCGCACCTGCGGCTCTACAACGAAAAATCCCATGAGTCGTCTACTACCGCTGGCACTTGACGCATTGGAGAGGAACACTGCCGAAAGATGCGTTTATCAAAAAGATACGCTTATATCCAGTTCAGATATCAACACTTAGCGTTGAGAAGGTCCTGTGGCCAAAATCCAGATACCTTGGTAGTCCATGGACCCAAAGTCGAATAAGTTCGAACTCAATGGTCCTTGGGTTACGCTTTGGAAACGTCCCATCAATCCCTGCATCGCACTCGAGGGGATTTCACCGCGACTGCGGCCCGTCGAACAAGCCGGGCTGAAAGAGATGCTGGTGGAATTGCTCTGTCTATCGATCTGCGGCGAGCTTCAGATGTCGAAATCACATTTCGAGTCCGGTGGCTACAGCCGTTCGATGGGCAGGATTGATACTACGCGCAAGTTTGGGGTTCTGGCAAGTTACTAGTTTAATCCCGCCAAACCGTGAATACGACCGTCAATCCAGCGAAAACGGAAGAGAGCCACCGAATGGTGGCTCTCTTTAACGCTAATGACCATCACTGGCCTCCCAAAGTTGCCTTTTCGAGACTTTAAGAGCGCGTCTCTTGAGGACTGAAGCTCCGGTTCGGCGGGTTCTCATTGGAACCGGCTCTGTGTCCCGGAGCGGATCGCGTGGCAGCATTGTGAGATCGCAGCTGCCTGTGCGTCGCTGGCTGTCCTCCATAGTGCAATCTCTATGCCGTTCCTCTCCGTATTTAGAATCAACTAGATAACGGGCATATAAAAATTATTAATCCGGATTATGGTAGTCCGGCGGATTCCGTCCTTCGCAAAACCATAGTCATAAGGCCCCATTAGCGCTGGCAGTGAGCACAGTAATGGGTGCTCCGGCCACCCAGCACGATGCGTCGAACCTCCGCGCCACAAACAATGCAGGGTTTACCCGTCCGCTGGTAAACGCGGTGTTCCAGCTGGAAGTAGCCCTTTAGGCCCGTCGCGTCCACATAATCTGAGACGGACGACCCACCTAGGGCAATGGCCTCGCGCAAGACATCCAGCAGCGAAGTGCGCAGGGCCAGCAATTCAGAGTGCTTCAGCCTTCCAGCCATGCGCCGCGGCCGGATGCCGGCGCGGAATAGACTCTCGTCGGCGTAGATGTTGCCAACACCATGGAGCAGACGCTGGTTTAGCAGCGCAGACTTGATGGATATGCGTCGCTTGCGGAACAGTGCAATGAAATCTTCCGCCGATATTGTGAGAGGTTCGAGCCCGGGACCCTTGAATCCGAAGGTAGAGACGGATGCCGCATGGGCATCAGGTCTGGCGCTGGCTCTTTTCTCGGACTTCGGCTTTTGGCGGTTCGCCTTTGCTTTCGTTGGCGCTGGCGTCCCCGCGTCCGCTCTGGAATCATCAGGCATGAGCAGTGACAGTCTGCCAAAGCGACGCGGGTCTACAAAACGGAGCTCGTTTCCTGAGGAGAGACGCAAGATGGCATGAGTGTGTACCGGCAGCAGCGTATCAGGTTCGGAGACGAGAAGGCGGCCAGTCATTCCAAGGTGAACGATCCATTGAACGTCAGGCGCTTTCGGTTCCCCAACCGGAGCGACCTGAGAGCGTCTCCGAGTCGGTCCCGGCCATAACGGACCAAGATCGAAGACGATGTGCTTACCAACGCGTCGGACGCGATCAATGCGGCGGCCGGGCAACTGCTCCGCCATCTCCTCGGCGGGCGTGCGGAAGGTCTGCGGCTTGGTGCCGAACCAGGCCGACTCGATGACTTGTCCAGCGACACGCGCGTTGACGCCGTTCGCAATTGTCTCAACTTCAGGCAGCTCAGGCATGAAACTCCTTTTGGGCGCCGCGACGCCCAAGTCCTCCCCTAAACCGTTAGCGGCTCGAATTCAAGTTCCAGGCCTTCGTTCCCCTCCAACACGATCACGTGCAGATCGGCAAGTGAATTGAGGACCCAATCAGCGAGAGCAAGCTGCCCGGGGGAGTGGGAGAAAAGAGTAGCGATGACCTTGCAACCCGCCCTGTGCCCCGACTCGACACCTGCCGGCGCATCTTCGATAACGACGCACTCTTCAGGCCGCAAGCCAAGTAATTCGGCACCTTTCAGGTAAGGCTCGGCATCAGGCTTGCCGTTGGTCACCATTTCCGCATTGACGAAGTGCTCAGGCACCGGAATTCCGGCATGACCAAGCCGGCTCCGCGCCAGGCGGTCCGTGGCAGAGGTCACAATCGTCCAGTACCGCTGAGGCAAGGAGTGGACGATACGCCCGACGCCGCGCAGCACCTGGAGGCCTGCGTAATCTTCGATCTCCATCTCTTCAACAAGTTTCATCTCAGCCTGATCATCGAGGTCAGGGCGCAGCAGCCGGACGATCTCGATCGCGCGCTGGCCATGCGAATGCTTAATCGTCTCCGCCGCGTTGACACCGCGCATCTCGCCCCATCGCGCCCAACTGCGCTCCACCGACCCGATGGAGCTGATGAGCACTCCATCCATGTCGAATAGCAGGCCCCGTGTTCTCCACTTCATCCGCGCTTACCATGCAATTTCATGCCCATGACACCCTTCCTCACGCCAAATCTCTATGGTAGAGGATGTGGCGACCCTTAGGCGCAACGTCCCCGAGTGCGAGGGGTGATCAAAGAACCTGGGACGCGTTATGATGATGGCCGCATGAAAATCAAGCCTGCCTGCTCATTCCTGTTACCGGCCGCCCTCCTGATCTCGACCTTGCCGCTCCTCGCACAGTCGCCGACCTCGCCTACACCCAATGCTGACGCCGCCATGATCGACAAGCAGTGGTCGGATGGGAACAGCAAGTACGACGGCGCTCGTAACGCAATACTCAGCGAAGTCGACCGCCAGGCCAACGATGGGCCCTACCGCGCGGACTGGGCTAACCTCGACAAATACCAGCCGCCGGAGTGGTACAAGGACGCGAAGTTCGGCATTTTCATTCATTGGGGCCTGTATTCCGTACCGGCCTTCGGCAGCGAATGGTATCCGCGCGAAATGTATACCGTTGGCTCGCGGGAGAATAAACACCACGTCGCGACTTATGGGCCCCTGGACAAGTTCGGATACAAGGACTTCATCCCTATGTTCAAGGCGGAGCATTACGATCCGCAGGTCTGGGCGCGGCTCTTCAAAGACGCAGGCGCGAAATACGTCGTACCGGTCTTTGAGCATCACGATGGATTTGCGATGTACGACAGCGGATTGTCGGACTGGACCGCGGCCAAGATGGGGCCACATCGTGACCTGGCGGGCGACCTCGCCAAGGCCGTACGCGCCGAGGGCCTGCGCCTGGGAGCCTCCTCACACCGCGTAGAGCATGACTGGTTCCTTGAGCATGGACGACTCGAGGACTCCGACGTCAACGACCCAAAATATGCCGCGTTTTATGGGCCTGCTCATACCCACCTACAGCACGATCCCGACCCGCTGCTGCGCGACTACACCTATGCCAGCCCGGCTTACCTGAACGACTGGCTCGCACGCTCGTCGGAGATCGTGGAGAAATATCACCCCGACATCATGTACTTCGACTGGTGGATCGGGCAGCCCTACGTACGCCCTTACATCACGAAGTTTGCGGCGTTCTATTACAACGCTTCGCTCGCGCACGGCGGACCGCTGGGGGTAATCAACTATAAAGACGACGCGATGAAGAGCGGCTCGGCGGTGCTCGACATCGAGCGGGGCCAACTGGCGCAGATCCGCC
>DASWUZ010000389.1:0-1987 GCA_036401395.1 Acidisarcina sp. | reverse complement strand
GGGCTTGAGGCGGGCATCGTGATTCAGGCGCTGCTGAACCAGACTGTGCCTCCGACTACAAATCTTTACGATCCTGACCCCGCTTGCGATTTGAACTATGTGCCGAACAAGCCTCAGGCCGCGAGCGTAGATGTCGCGTTGTCCAATTCGTTTGGGTTTGGCGGGACGAATGGGTCGCTGATTTTTCGGCGCTGGGCTGAGTAGGCGCTCCGGATTTCAAACAAGAGGCCCGGCAATTGCCGGGCCTGCTTTGTTGCGGACTTTACAGAAATGGGAAGACCTAGCTGGTGGCCGCAGCAATCCCAACACTGATCACCATGATCAAAAGCCACCACCCGAAGACGGCCATGTAACCGGATGACCTTTTAACACGGGCGACAATGGCGATGCCGATGGACCCGAGCACGAGATGCCAAATCGTAATTACGTCGAACCAACTGCCGAGCGAGAGCAGCCATTTAGCTGAATCCGGCGGCAGATAATAGCCGATATTCGTTCCGACCGGATTTTGAATATTGAACGCTTCGGAATCCAGCCCTGCGAAGAGCGAAGCTGCGCCCAGCAACCCTTTCACCATCAGCGGCAGACTGGCATACATCCAGACGGCAAAGATCTCCCCATACGTAGCTTTCCCTCCGAAGATGAAATTGATGGTCCCCCAAAGGCCCAGCGAGATGATTGCGACCATCAGCAATGCCACCACGGGATAGCCGAGGGTAATTCCCTTGGTAAACATCATCGCCTGCCTCATGGCGACTGCTTTCTGGTCCGCAGGCATGTTATTGACACGCTCGGCCTGCGCGGCGTTCTGCTTCATGCCGCTGGCGGTCAGTTTTTCCCAGCCGACCTTCTGAACCATCGCGAAGATGAATACATAGCTCACAATCAGGGTCAACAGGAATGGGAGCCACCAACTGCGGTCCCGGATGATATCGGTGAAAGTCCTTGAGGGCGCGGTAAAGGTGTAAATCACGCGCTGGCCCTGGGAGAGCGGCTCGGTGGCAAGTGCTACATCGGTTGGCGTTCCAGCATCAATTTCAGACATGAGCAACCTCGTTGAAACATTAGTATTTAGCACCGCGATTCTAACTGGAGTTCCAAAGGTTGTCAGATAAATTTTCGTCGCTTACATGGGCGCAAAAGCTTGCTGCAAGTTGTTCTGGCCATTGAACTTATGAGGCACTAAGAGGCTTGCTCACGGCTAACTAATTGCGTATCATAGAGTTAGGCTCATTACCCGGCAAACAGGCGGTAGGCAAAGCACGACTTTATGTCGTGCTGAATCGACTTGAAGACAGTCTTCATTTTCTTCAGCACAGGTGCTCTGAACCGTATTATCGTGGAAGCCGAACTAATTTATGGCAGACGAACAGAACCCTCTCTTTCCGCTCGGCGACGATATTCCCAATAGCAATGGCAGCGGTATTCCTCCCGGTGGATTGGGTGGGCCGGGTGGCGGCGGCCCCACCAGTCCAGGCGGCGGGCCAGGTGCCTCCAGCGTTCTCCCCATCAATATTGAAGAGGAGATGAAGCGGTCGTATCTCGCCTACTCCATGTCGGTGATCATCGGGCGCGCGCTGCCCGACGTGCGCGACGGGTTCAAGCCGGTGCATCGCCGCATTCTTTACACGCTGCACGAGATGGGCCTGCAGTACAACAAGAAATATACGAAGTGCGCCAAGGTCGTCGGCCAGGCCATGGGCGTGTATCACCCGCACGGCGACTCGGCGATCTACGAGACCATGGTCCGCCTCGCGCAGCCCTTCAGCCTGCGTTATCCGATGGTCGATGGCCAGGGAAATTTCGGTTCGGTCGACGGCGACTCGCCTGCAGCGATGCGCTATACCGAGTGCCGCATGACCCGCATCGCCGGCGAGATGTTGGCCGACATCGATATGGAGACGGTCGACTTCGTCCCCAACTACGACGAGTCAACCTTCGAACCCTCCGTACTTCCGACTCGCATTCCCAACCTGATCGTGAATGG
>DASWUZ010000388.1:0-8483 GCA_036401395.1 Acidisarcina sp. | reverse complement strand
GAGTAGGCGACCTTCGCGCTGGCGGGGGAAGGTAATACGTAACCGTTCCTGTGACTTATTGTCAGGCTCGTAGACGACCAGGTCGTTGCCGTCGCTCTGGCAGGGGTAAAAGCCATAGACGGTCTTCGGCTCGAACCAGTTTTTCGCTTTGATTTCCTCTTTTAACTGGTTGAGGACCGGGCGATATTTTTCTTCGACTAGCCGCACGTAGTCGGTCGCAGAGGCGGTCTTCAGTTGCCACTGATTCTTGAATAGTGCCGTCTCATTGATGTAGCTGAAGACTTCGTCGAGGTTGAAGTCCTTCTTGACCCGGGGGCCGAAGAAGGGGACGGCAGGAATCTCAGCTACGTCCTGGACGATCGCGGAGCGCGTGGTGCTGGTGGCTCCCAGCACGGGAGCGGGCTCATTGGTGACCCCTTTGGCGTAGACCTTCACGGTGCGGCCTTCGGTGAGGCGTTTTTCGCGGGCGTCGCCATCACCGGCGGCGAGATCGCTCATAACGTGGAGGCCAGCGAAGGCGTCTTCGGCGTAGAAGACGGAGGACGAGTATTCCTTGCGGAGGTCGTCTTCGACGTACTTGCGGGTGAGGGCCGCGCCGCCGCATATCACAGGATAAGCAAGCTCCATGCGTTCGAGGTCCTGGATGACGTACTTCATTTCGAGGGTTGATTTTACGAGCAGGCCACTGAGGCCGATCGCATCGGCTTTGTGTTCCTGCGCGGCCTTGATGATGGAGTCGGACGGCTGCTTGATGCCCAGATTCACGACCTTATAGCCATTGTTGGAGAGGATGATGTCGACGAGGTTTTTTCCGATGTCATGGACGTCGCCCTTCACGGTCGCGAGGACGATGGTGGCTTTCTGGGTGCCTTCGAGGCGCTCCATCTTTGGCTCTAGGTACGCGACGGACGCCTTCATCACCGATGCGGAATCGAGGACGGACGGAAGCTGCATCTTGCGCGCGCCGAAGAGCTCGCCGACTGTCTTCATGCCGTCCAGGAGGACGGTGTTGATGAGCTCCAGAGGTGTGTAGCGCTGCAATGCGGACTCGATGATCTGCTCAAGGGCACGCTTGTCTGCGCCGAGACCAATGGTGCGCTCGCCGCGAATGATGAGTTGCTTAAGTTTGTCTTCGTCGGTGAGGGCCTCGACGAAGATTTCTTCTTCCTGCACGCCGGCACCGCGCTGTAGGCCGGTGAAGTACTGCATGTAAAGTTGCAGCGGGTCTTGCTCGGAGTCGACAGTGCGGAAGATCAGCTTGCGCGCCAGATCGACTTCGATGTCGGGGATTTTGTAGAGCGGGTAAATTTTGGAGTAGTTCACGATGGCGGCGTCAAGTCCACGATCGACAGCTTCCTTGAGGAAGACGCTGTTAAGCACGCGGCGCGCGTAGGCGTTGAGGCCGAATGAGATGTTGCTTACGCCGAGGATAGTCTTGGCTTCTGGCAACTCCTGCTTGATGCGACGGACGGCTTCGAGGGTCTCCATTCCGGCGGAGCGATAGTCTTCCTGACCGGTTGAGATCGGCAGGGTGAGTGCGTCAAAAATGATGTCCTGGCCGCGAAGTCCGTACTTCTTAGTAGCTAGCTCGTAGATGCGTTTTGCGACAGCGACTTTGCGGTCGGCGGTAAGCGCCATGCCCTCTTCATCGATGGTCAGCGCGATGACGGCGGCCCCGTAACGGCGCGCCATGGGAAGAACTTTTGAGGTGCGCTTCTCGCCGTCTTCCAGGTTGATGGAGTTGATGAGGGGCTTGCCGGGGATGCGCTTGAGGGCCTCTTCGATGACGTCGGCCTCGGTTGAGTCGACGAGAATCGGCGACTGCACGCGGGTCGCGATCTTCTCGAGCACCGCGTTCATGTAGGCTTTTTCCTCTTCGCCGACGATGGCGGTGCAGATGTCGAGCATCTGCGAACCCTCTGCGCCGAGGCGCTTGGAGAGGGTGAGGATCCCGTCGTAGTCGCCCTCGCGGACCATGGTCTTGAAGTGCTCGACGCGTGTGGTCGTGTTCATCTCTTCGGCGACGATGACGGGCTGGCCGTCCACTTCGAGAGGCACGACCGTGAATGCGCTGGCGGCGACGCTTTGCGGTTTGACGTTGCGGGTTGCGGGGACCGCGTCTTTTACGGCTTCGACCACGGCGCGAATATGCTCGGGCGTGGTGCCGCAACAGCCGCCTACGACCTGCACTCCATACTCGGTTACGAAGCGGCGATGCCAGGCGGCGAGCTCGGCCGGGGTGAGCGCGTAAACGGCGCGGCCGCCTACATTTTGCGGCAGGCCGGCATTGGGTAGTACGCTGATCGGCCGCGTCGCGTTCTGGCAGAGAAAGCGGACGGCGTCGTTCATCTCGGTCGGGCCGGTGGCGCAGTTGAGGCCGACGATGTCGGGGAAGAAGCATTCGAGGACGGCTAGGGCCGCGCCTATTTCGGAGCCGAGCAGCATCGTGCCCGTGGCCTCGAGGGTGACCTGCATCTGTACGGGAAGGCGACGGCCCATGGTCTGCATCGCGTCTTCACAGGCGGCCAAGGCGATCTTTGCTTGCAGCAGGTCCTGCGAGGTTTCGATGAGGAGGATGTCGACGCCGCCCTCAATGAGGGCTTCGATCTGCTCGCGGTAGGTGAGCGCCATGGCGTCGTATCCGATGTGGCCGAGGGAGGGCAGCTTGGTGGTCGGGCCGATGGAGCCGGCGACGAAGCGGGGCTTGTCTTTCGTCGAGTACTGCTGGGCCACGTCTTTCGCAAGGCGGGCTGCGGCGATGTTGAGTTCGCGGGTCTGATCGCCGATCTGATATTCGTCGAGCACGATGCGGCTGGAGCCGAAGCTGTCGGTCTCGATGACGTCGGCGCCGACCGCGAGATAGCTGGCGTGGATGTCGCGGATGATGTCGGGGCGGCTTAGGACGAGGAGTTCATTGCAGCCCTCTTTGCCCCAGTAGTCGTCAACGGTGGGTGCGTGGGCCTGGATGCTGGTGCCCATCGCTCCGTCGTAGACAATGACCCGCTCATTTAGCAGTTTCAAGAATTCAGACATGCAGCCTCAGTTCGGGTTGCGAGCACCGGGACGCCACGGTAAGTCTGGCGCTCAGGCCCAGTTCATTCTAGTTGTGGAGATCGTCCAGTGTTTCGCGGGAAGCGCGAAATCACTTCACAGAGTCGGAGTGCGCCGCCAGTGCGCCGGGCATGCCGACGGCTGGCGTGAGCATGTCTTCTTTGCGCATGATGAGGCTCGTGGCATTCAGGCTTGCGAGCTCAAATCCGTGGCCGTGGGTGATCGCGTCGGTGGGGCAGGCCTCGACACAATATCCGCAGAAAATGCAGCGGTTGTAGTCGATGTTGTAGACCTCGGCGTAGCGCTCGGCGCTCGAGATGCGTTTTTCGGCGGTGTTTTCCGCCGCTTCGATATAAATGCAGTTCGAGGGGCAGGCTGCCGCGCAGAGGAAGCACGCAACGCATTTTTCCAGGCCGTTCTCGTCGCGCTGCAGCACGTGCGCGCCGCGGAAGCGCTCCTGCAGCATCGCTCCGCGAGTCGGGCCGGGGCCGTCGGGGTAGTTCTCTACCTCCGTCGGCTGTAGCATCTCCCCAAAGGTGATGCTCATGCCTTTGACTACGCCGGCAATGTTGCGCACGATCGACATATTTCCAGTATACGACGACACTTTCGGCAGGGGCCTAATCGTCACGTGGCGCAGGATGCGTGCTGTCACGGACTTGTGAGCTCACAGATTCGCGGAGAGAGCCGGAAACTCCGAGAATTTGAGGCGATGCTGGAACCTTTGCAATATCCCGGCTCAAGCTGCTGAAGTTTCTGCCCGCATGCTCCGATAAACGCGATATCTATGCGTGTTTGCGGCCTGTTTCGCCGGCAGTATTTGCTGCTGAGTGCGTCTCTTTTTCTGGTCCCTGGAGTCTTTCTGCTCCCCGGGGCAGCCACAGCCCAGGCCACATCGCCCGCGCCTGCCCATCCCATTCACTGGGAAAGCGCCCTCGGGAAAGCCGCGTTATTTGGCCTCCTACTGTGGACATACTCCTACTTCCGCTTCCGCAGGCTCTCTCGTGAAAAAGCGGTATTGGAGCAGCGCCTGATGGACGCTGCCGCCGAGCTGGAAGAAGAAAAGTCAGTGCTGTCAACGTTGCGCAAGCTCCCCGCCCGCGACAGCCTCACCATGGCCTGGAACCGCACCGCCATCATGGAAATTCTGGTGCGAGAAATGCTTCGCGCAGTACGCGAAAACTCGTCGCTGGGAATTATCGTCGCTGAACTGGACGACCTTAAGGCCCTTCAGGAGCTCCGCGGGTCCCCATTTACCGAATGCGTCATCCAGCAAGTGGCGGAGCGGCTGGTCAGCGTCATGCGGGCCTACGACTCTGTCGGGCATTATCGCGATAACGACTTCCTGATTGTGCTGCCCGGCTGGAATCCCGAGTCCGCGCCACAGCGTATCGTCGGCGTTCTCGACACCATCGGCCTCAAGCCTTGCCTCATCGAAGAGTCGCCGCCCCTGCGCGTCACGTCAAGCCTTGGCGTGGCAGCCTTTGATCCCCGCATGGACTCGCCTTATCCCGAAGACCTGCTGCGCCGTGCCGACGAGGCCTTGCACATGTCAAAGGCTGCAGGCCCAAATCACGCCGTGGTAGCTCCGCGCTAACCCGGGCCCGCCCCCATACACGTTGGGGCCGTCAAAGATCTATCGGCGCGAGCCAGTGACCGTCACCAACACGGCTTCGATTCTGCGCGGTCCTGGATTCTGCGTGTCCTCCCGCTTACTGTGGAGTAATAATGCCACCCACCGGCGACCGAGGCGGCAACACAGCGCCCCGGTGGTCACGCTCCAATATCACAAACTGCGTGCCGCCGCAGGTCGGGCACACCTGAGGCGAACTAGCGGCGTGAACGATGGTGTGACACCGGGCGCACTGAAACTCTTTCATCCATCCCTCCGCCTGGTGAAACTTAAACCCCAGGCACCTTAGCAGCCAATATAGTAGGGCGGTCAATCTCGGGCGGCTTTGAAAACAATTCCTCAGCATGGGCGAACAACGCCTTTGCAATCTCTCCATTGATATGTGCCTGACGCCCGGCCTCGTCCGCAAAGGTGTCGAATATCCCGTACTTTCCCGGCCCGATCTTCAACGCATACCACGTCGTCGTTCCCGGCTCCGCCACCGCCAGCGGCTGCGCCGAAGCGAGAAAGGCCTCCACTTCCGCCTCTTTGCCCGGCTTGGCTTCCAGTTGTGCCCATATTGCGAACTTGTCCACGAGACTCTCCACACTGCGGATTTAGTTACGCGATATGAGATGCAGCATCGCGCGCCTTCCCGTCACGCTGTGGACTGGTAACCTCCCTAACGTTCATGCGGTCATATTCCTCCTCCAATCCGAGAGCGGTACACTTGAAGACGTGAACGCCCACGCCCGGCCAACGGTCAAGATGATCGTCGTCGACATCGACGGCACGCTCATGCCGTCTTCCGGCGCATGGATAGGCCCTCGCAGTTGTGAAGCGCTGCGCCGCGCCGAGGCCTGCGGATTGCAGATCGTCGTCGCCACCGGACGCCGTCAGGCCTACGCCATGCCGTTAATGGGCCAGATCGGCCTGCGCCCCGAGACGGTCATGATCTCATCGAACGGCACGGTGACCCGTACCTTTGCCGGCCAGTCCATAGACCGCTGGCTGTTGCCGCTCGACACCGCCCGCGCCCTCTGCGGACGCCTTCGCCACTTCGGCCAGACCACCGTCTTCACCTTCGATAAAGAAGGCCCAGGCCAACTGGTCCTTGAGTCGCTCAACCCAGTGGATGAACGCATAGCTTCATGGGTCACCTCCAACCGCGCTTACATCCGGGAAATCGCTCCACTTGAACGCGCCTTTGACAGCGGCGAAGCACCGGTCCAGGCCATGGTCTGCGGGTCTATTCTTGAAATGCGCCTGGCCGAGGCTCTCCTCGCCGAGAGCGACTTCTCGGGCAAAATTGAGACCCACCGCACCGAATACGCCTCACGCAACCTCGCAATCCTCGACGTGCTTCCTCCCGGCGTTTCGAAAGGGACGGCGCTTGAGCGTCTGGCCACCCTTAAAAACATCCCGCGCGAAGAAATCCTGGCTATCGGCGACAACTACAATGACTTAACGATGCTTGAATTCGCTGGCCAGCCTGTGATGATGGGGAACGCCCCTCGCGAACTACTGGTCATGGCCAAGGAAAAGGGCTGGCGAGTCACCCGATCCAACGACGAAGAGGGAGTAGCCCACGCCATCTCCGGCGCGCTGCTCGCGGTAGCCAAGGCGGAAAGGTCCGCCGAACGCACAACTCATCGCTTCCCCGAAATTGCCCGCCCACCCGAACATGTACTTCCCCTGAACGGCGCCGTCCGCAAGAGGGCGGTTGAAGCCAACGACTCTGCCTCGGGCCTGACTGCGGCTACCCTGCCGGCCCAGCAGAGCGGGACAACAGCATGAGAACTACGCCCCCGTCCTGCATCAGCATCCTCTTGGGTCGGCTGCCCGCGATCGCAATTACAGTCGCCATTACCTTTGCCGGCCCTGTTAAAGCAGGCGCTTCAGAACTTGTCACTCTCAAAAATGGCTTCGACGTAATCTGCGACCATCGCGAAAGCCTGGGCGACCGCGTCCGGCTCTACACCTCGCCGGGCAGCAACAACTTCGTGGAGTTTGGCAGGTCGGAGATCGCCGCCATTCAGCCCGGGCCGGTTCTGCCGGCACCAACGGGCGCTGCGCTGCCAGCACTGGCAGTTACGGGCCTTGCCGCGCCGCTAAACAAGCCAGCAACTCCTCTAACCGCAACAGAACTCCGCCAGATGCTGGCCAAGGCCGGCGTCCAGCACAATATAGATGCCGACCTGCTCGCGAGCTTAGTCCACGCCGAGAGTGGCGGGAACGCCCGCGCCGTAAGTCGCGCCGGAGCACGGGGACTCATGCAGCTCATGCCCGGAACCGCCGCACAACTCGGCGTCACGGACAGCTTCCGCCCCGAAGAAAATATCCGCGGCGGGGCCGACTACCTCAATGCGCTGCTCGTGCAATATCGCGACAACCTGGCGCTCGCGCTCGCCGCCTACAATGCCGGCCCGGCTGCGGTAGCCCGTTGGCACGGGGTGCCGCCATACCGCGAAACCCGCGCCTACGTCGCTCGCATCATTCGCGAATTCAACGCACGCCGCCCCGCGTTGCCTGTCCACAACGGGCCTGCGACCCTCGCTTCGCTCGGCTTGCAAAAGACCCCAGCCTCCATCGCGGCTCACTAACCTACCTTCAGCATCAGGATCGGACGCCCAACCTTGCCTACCAGCGCGCCCCCTCGAACTACCCCCGCCGCTAAGAAGTCGCATACGAAACTGGTCCTCTGGGTCGTTGTCACCCTCGCCCTCATAGCGCTGGTAATCTACGCACGCCAGAAAATCCAATTCAACTGGAGCGTCTTCGCCCAACAGCTTCGCCAGGCGAACTGGATCAAGTTCGCCATCGGCATCGGCCTGATCTACGCAGCCTACGTGCTCCGCGCCACGCGCTGGGCGGTCTTCCTCAAACCGGTAAAGCGCGTCTCGCCCCTGTCGCTGCTTGGCTCCCAGGTCATCGGATTCACTGGCGTGGCCCTTTTTGGAAGGCTCGCCGACCTGGTGCGCCCCTACCTTGTTGCCCGGCGCGTCAACCTCCCCATCGGTTCCCAGATCGCCGTTTATACAGTCGAACGCATGTTCGACCTGGGCTCGATGGCGCTTATTTTCTCGACCGTGCTGCTGCTTTCCCCAGAGCGGGCCACCCTGCCCCACCATGAACTTCTGGCCCGCACAGCCTTCGGCGGCCTCCTGGCCAGCGTCGCCCTGGCAATCTTCGCAGGAGTCGTACGCTTCTCCGGCAATGGCATCGCCCTGGTCGCCGAACGCGGCCTCGGCACCCTATCTCCGAAAGTGGGCGCGAGTGTCGGCAGCAAAATTCGCGCCTTCCGCGATGGCCTCAACACCCTTTCTTCCTTCGGCGACTTTGCACTCGCGTTCGGAATTTCCCTCCTCATGTGGGGCCTCATCACCAGCGCCTACCTTGAGACGGTCCACGCCTTCACCGCTTCACCCGAACTGGCAGGAATGACCTTCGCCCGGTGCCTTGTCCTGATGGCTGCCAGCCTCGGCGCTTCCATCGTCCAGTTGCCGGTCATTGGGTGGTTTACTTCGATCGGCATCACCGCCGGCACCATGCACACCATCTTCGGAGTGGCCCCTGAACCGGCCCTTGGCGCGGGTGCAATGCTGCTGGTGGTCTCCTTTATGTCGATTATCCCCGTGGGCCTGATCTGGGCAAGGTTTGAGCACGTCTCACTCAAAAAAGTCGCAGCCGAGAGCGGAGAGGCCGCCGAACATTCCGTTCCACAAAATTCTGCCGCACCCAGCGGCGATGTCGACGGCACAAGCGAACCTGCAACGACCCCCGGCCCTGTTTAACCGGCCTATCTGCCCGACCGCCGGCC
>DASWUZ010000387.1:0-3194 GCA_036401395.1 Acidisarcina sp. | reverse complement strand
AATGTTATGCACCTGAAGACGCCGCAGTCGGCCATTCTTTCGGCCGTGATCTTCAACGCGCTCATCATCATCGCGCTGATCCCGCTGGCACTGCGAGGCGTGGGCTACAGGGCAATGTCCGCCGAGTCGTTGTTGAAGCGGAATCTGCTTGTCTACGGGCTTGGCGGCGTCATCGTGCCGTTCATTGGTATCAAAATCATCGACCTCATCATTACCGCTGTTGGTCTTGCATAGGAGCAAGGACATGAAACGGACTTTAATTACCTCAGTTCTTTATGCCGTCGTAACTACGATCGTCCTCGGTCTCGGCTACCCCTTGCTGATGACTGGTATCGCGCAGACCTTCTTCAAAGACAAGGCGAACGGGCAACTTATTACTTCGAACGGGCAGGTGATCGGCTCCCGTATCATCGGGCAGCCCTTTACCGGGCCGGGGAATTTTCACAGCCGCCCGTCTGCTGCCGGGACCGGCTACGATGCTTCGTCCTCGTCGGGATCTAACCTGGGCCCGACCAGCAAGGCACTGGTCGATCGCGTCACGCAGTCGGTGGCCGCGGAGAAGTCTGCCGTGCCAGTGCCCATCGATCTGATGACTACCTCAGCCTCGGGACTAGATCCGGACATTACCCCCGCTGCGGCGCTCTACCAGGTACCTCGCGTTGCGCGCGAGAGGCACATGAGCGAGGACTCGGTTCGGGCGCTGGTGAATAGCCACATTCAGCAAAGGCAGCTGGGGCTGTTTGGAGAGCCGCGCGTAAATGTGTTGCGGCTGAACCTTGATCTCGCCGCGGCCAGGTAGGCGGCGGAACGCTACGTTCGGAATCTTTGCAGCTTAGGCTTCATTGCCCGGTTGACTGGCCGCAGCTGATCTTATAGGTTCTTGCCTTGATGAAACATTGCTGACGTGTGGTGCGTCCCTGCATCCTGCCAGCAATGTCTGAGAGGCATATCACCTTGAGACTTCGAGCACTATGGGCCGCGCCCCTGTTTTTGGTATTTGCGACCACCACGGTCCCGGCGTTTGCAGTTGGGCCTGTGGTAGGCGCGGATATCCGGCAGCAGATTCCATTGACAGGCGGCGGTTGGACATTCGTTGGAGCCTCTGCTGCCGAGACGCTTCCTGAAAGCGGCACGCCTGCCTTCGCGGCCGCGGCATGGTCGCCGGTCTCGGTGCCTCACGTATTTAATTCCCGACTGGACTACGACAGACTGCAGCAGGGCTGGTACCGCCGTGTGGTTGTCGTACCGCCAGGCCTGGCAACTAAGCGGCTCTTTCTGGTCTTTGAGGGCGTAACCTCTATCGCCGATGTCTATGTGAACGGGCATCACATGGGTCAGCATCGCGGTGCTTATACCCGCTTTATTTTCGACGCTACAAGTGCGTTGCATCCCGGTGGTGGCAATGAAATCGCGGTTCGCGTCGACAATCGCGTTTCGGAGATACAAGACCTCTTTCCCAACCGAACGCGACTATATAAGTTATGGGGCGGCATCAATCGCAAGGTCTGGCTACTCGCTACAGATTCCCTGCACATCGATCCCACGGACTTCGCCTCGCCGGGCGTTTACATTACACCTTCGAATGTGACTGCCGAGTCGGCCAGGATCTCGGTCGAAGTCTTACTGCGAGATGACTCTCCAGCATCAGCACATGGGAGTGAAAACGCTTCTGGTTCCGTGCGCGTTCGCGCCTCGGTATTAGATCCGGCAGGGAAGGTAGTCAAGGTCTTGAATGGACCAGCGGAGGTGAAATCAGGCGCGCGGACCGCGGTGACGCTGGCCGGCACAGT
Source organism: Acidisarcina sp. (assembly GCA_036401395.1). Lineage (GTDB taxonomy): Bacteria > Acidobacteriota > Terriglobia > Terriglobales > Acidobacteriaceae > DASWUZ01. The sequence continues at coordinate 1,404 of DASWUZ010000387.1, read as the reverse complement.
CGATCATCCGTGGCTGTGGGAGCCGGGGCACCCCTATGTTTACCATGTGCGGGTGGAGTTGCTGCGCGGCGGCAAGGTCGTCGATGTGGTAACGCAGCCAACTGGTTTTCGGACCGTTGACTTTGACTTTCCGGGCAACAAAATCGTAGTCAACGGCAAGCGCACTAAGTTTTTTGGCGCGGACGTGCATCAAGAGTTAGAGCCCAAAGGCAACGCAGTTTCGGACGACGACATACGGTCCAGCTTTGACACGATGCAGGACCTTGGCGTGAACTTCATGCGCCTCCCACACTATCCGCACGCCCAACTTGAGTACGACTTATGCGATGAGCGCGGAATATTTTGCTGGGCGGAGAACGGCCACAGCAATGATGAGAAGTGGGGGCCGGCCGGCGAACAGATCACGACCGAGATGGTGAAGCAGAACTACAACCATCCTTCGATTCCGCTGTGGTCGGTGGGAAATGAGTCTCGCGGCGAAACGGCCGAGGCTGCGGTACCGCTGGTGCGCGCGCTTGATCCTTCGCGACCGGTTGTGGTGGCCAACATGCGCTGCAACAACTGCGATCTGCGGGGAATTAATACTTATCCGGGCTGGTACGGGAAGTTGGGCTTTCGAGACTACACCCCGCATGGATTTATTACCGAAGTCGGGGGCGGCGGGGTAGTCACCACTCACACGGACTATAACCAGGCTGACTACGTGGTAAATAAATTCGAACCTGAAGAGTATCAACAACTAGTCGCCGAGAACGATATTTCCAAGGCCCTTAACCCTGCGAATGAAGATATTGCGATGTTTACCTGGTGGACTCTGCGTGATTTCAGCGACACCAAGTACAAGGGACCTATCGGGATCAACTCCAAGGGGCTGCTTACTTATGCGGGAGATAAGAAGGATGTGTATTACTTGTACCGCAGCTTCCTGAGGCCTGGGGAGCCCACGGTGCACATTACCTCGAAGCGCTATTTTCTGCGGCGAGGAGCTGTGGATAATGGCATCAAGGTTTATAGCAATGCCAAAAAGCTCACGCTGACGCTAAACGGGGCGGTCGTATCGACGCTGGAAAACGGTAAATACTTCCAGCCCGGCGGCCCTTATCTCGCGCGTACTCTGCCGGCCAAGGACCCTTCGCCGCAGGAAATCGACAACGTGTTTTACTGGCCCGTGCCACTGCATACGGGCAGGAATGACGTGAGTATTTCGGATGGCGCGGGGCACAGTGATTCGGCAGTGATTTATTTCGAGGGCGCGGGTGGCTCGCCAGCGCGGCCTTCGCGCGGGACGCCGCTTGTTGAGGACCTGACTAGCTCGAATGCCAATAACCCGGCCTACATTATTGATGCTCCGATTCATGCGCAGTGGCCGATTTATTACGATTTGGACGGCACGGCGGATAACTC
>DASWUZ010000386.1:0-7642 GCA_036401395.1 Acidisarcina sp. | reverse complement strand
GGCACCCGGCCGTGCCGTTACCCCACCAGCCCCTGCCCCCCGGCCGCATCAGTAGGATACGTATGGATAGATGGCTCGAGATAGCCTTACTTACTCCTAATAAGTAGGGGCTATATTTCTCAGTGCGACTAATTCCTCATTGGTGTTAGGATTGCGCTACCTTCCTGAGACGTTTAATCCCGTTCCATCTTAGCGAAAGCTAGCAACGTGCAGCCGCATCTTGAATGCCGCGCGTCCGTAGCACATGTGTGCGCCACTTGACGGCTGGACCTGGGCCACTCCGGGGAGCCGTATACCCCCTCAAAGCCGCAGCTATGAAAGGAAAGATGAAAACTATCCTTGCAGTATTCCTGTGCCTCTTGATTCCTGCTACCTCGATCGCCTCAGAGGGCGGTTACAGAGTCGCGTACGATGGCGGGTCGCTTCCCGCTTTAAAGACTGGTACGAGTATAAGACTCTTTATTGAACCGAACCAGATACGGGTCATGGGCGACAAAGAAGACTTGCTAACTCTTCCAGCGTCATCCATTACTGAGATTTCTTATGGTCAGGACGTCCATCGTCGAGTCGGAACTGCAATAGGGCTGGCTGTTATAAGCCTGGGTATCGGGGCCTTGATGCTTTTCTCCAAATCCAAGAAACACTTCGTGGGTGTCACTTGGGTCGACGGGGACAAGAAGGGGGGCTTCGTTATGCAATGCGATAAGAACGAATATCGGGGTATTCTGGCCGGTCTCGAAGGTGTTACAGGTAAGAAGGCCGTAGATTCCGACGCAATGAATGTAAAGAATTAGCTTGATCCTACTGAGCCCATCACCGACATGCGTATGAGCTCAGCAACTAGCCCAGCGCCAGCTCGATCAGAGTCTTCTGCTCCATGGCGTGGGCTTTGCCCGAGCCGGTGGCGGGGCTGGCGGCGGCGGAGCGCTTGACGCTGACCACCGGCCGGCCGCGGGCGATACGCCGCAGGCGCGGCATTACGAAGGATAGCGCGCCCATGTTTGCTGGCTCTTCCTGCACCCAAACTATCTCGTGGGCCTCGGGATGCGCGTCGAGAGCCGCGCTCAACTCTGCCTCAGGCCAGGGGTAAAGCTGCTCCAGGAAAATAATCCCGGTGGTCGATTCGGGACGCTTGCTGCGCTCGATGCGGAGCTCGTTCCCGATCTTTCCTGTGCAAAGCAGCAGCCGATGCGCGCTCTGCATCCCCGTCTCGGGCAGCACGGTGAAAAATTGCCCGCCGGTCAAATCCGCAAGCGGCGAAGAAGCATCGGGATGGCGCAACATGCTCTTCGGCGTAAACACGATCAGCGGTTTGCGCCACTTACGCAACACTTGCCGCCGGAGTAGATGAAAGTACTGCGCAGCAGTAGAAGGCTGACAGACCTGAATATTGTCATGCGCGGCTAGTTGCAGGTACCGCTCGATGCGCGCGCTCGAATGCTCCGGCCCCTGGCCCTCATACCCATGTGGCAATAGCAGCACGAGGCCACTCAGCAGACCCCACTTATCTTCCCCGGCAGCGATGAACTGGTCGATGATCACCTGTGCGCCGTTTGCAAAGTCGCCGAACTGCGCCTCCCACATTACCAGCGCCTCGGGATAATCGCGGCTGAAACCGTACTCGAAGCCAAGTACGCCGGCCTCAGACAAAATCGAGTTATAAACCTCGAACCGCGCCGGCGCAGTTGCGAGGCTTAGTAGCGGGACAAACTTCTGCTCGTTTTCAATGTCGATGAGGACGCTGTGGCGTTGATTGAACGTGCCGCGCTCACTGTCCTGCCCACTGAGCCTAACTCTGATGCCGGCTCGTAAAAGCGAACCCATCGCGACAGCTTCGGCCATCCCATAGTCGAAGGGCCGCTCCCCGCGACCCATCTCCGCGCGCTGCTCCAGGAGCTTTTTAATCTTCGGGTGAATGTGAAACGACTCGGGATACCGCGTCAGCCCATCGCAGATTGCGCCGATCTCCTGGGCAGTCAAGGCCGTCTCCACTTCTAATTCAGGCTTCCACCGGCCGCCCACATAGTCGTCCCAATAGTCCGGGAGCTCGGCAATGAGCGGCATCTTCGTCATGCCGGTGGCTTTTTTTTGCGCCTCGGCAAAATCAGCCTGCAGTTCCTTCACGTCTGTCGATGGGTCAGCACCGATTCGTTTTGCGTAGATCTCATACAGCGCGGGATGCTTCTTGATCTTGGCGTAGCGCAGGGGCTGCGTCACCGTCGGGTCATCCACTTCGCTATGGCCGTGGCGGCGATACCCCACCAGATCGATCACTACGTCGGTGTGGAAGGTGTACCGATACTCCGTCGCAAGCTCTGCAATGCGCACTACCGCTTCGGGGTCTTCAGAATTCACATGGAAGATCGGAATGGCCAGCCGCTTCGCGATGTCCGAGCAGAACCGCGATGAATTTTCCTCTTCCGGATCGGCAGTAAATCCGATGAGGTTATTCACGATGACGTGAATGCCGCCGCCAACGGAATATCCGTCAACGCCGCCGAGGTTCAGCGTTTCGGCCCATATGCCCTGCCCCGCGAACGCCGCGTCGCCGTGAATCGTAAGCGGCAATACGCGGTCCCGGCCCACCTCGCCATAGGGGGTCTGCTTGGCGCGTGCGCGTCCCATCGCCACGGGATCGACAGCCTCAAGATGACTAGGATTCGATACCAGGTGAAGATTAATCCTCTTGCCGTGGAGACTTACAAACTCGCCGGTCGCGCCGACGTGATACTTAACGTCGCCACCTCCGAGGATGCTGCGGGGGTCTACATCTTCAAATTTTGAGAAAATGTCGGCGGCAAACTTCCCAATGGTGTTCACCATGACGTTGAGCCGCCCACGGTGACTCATCGCGATCACGGCCTTCTCTGCGCCACGCACCGCCGCAACCTGCAGACACTTCTCAAGAAAGGGAATCAGCGATGTAACGCCTTCGAGCGAGAAGCGTTTGGTGCCCATGTAGCGCGACTGGATGACCTGCTCGAACAAGTCCGCCCGCGTCAACAAATCGAGGATATTTTCCTGATTGGGCAGCGGAGCTTCGCCTTCAAGGCGGGCCTGAATCCAACGACGCTTGCGGGGATCGGCGATGTGCATGAACTCAGCGCCAATGGCGCCGCAATAGATGGCGCGCGCTTCGCTGACGATGTCACCGGAGCTCTCGCTGCCCAGTTCATCAAGCTCTTCTACGGCCAATGGCTGTAGGTATTGGCCTAGTGGATCGAGGTCTGCCTGAAGGTGCCCCCACCGGCGAAAGGCATCAAAGATTCGTTCACGTTCCGAGGCCAGGACAGGGGTTTGCGACTGAAGGGGTTCAAGTTGACTTGTACTCATGCCACCTATAATTCTAGTCCTAATGAAGCCTGCTTAGCAGTCACGCATTCATCGGGGCAGTAGCTGCGAAGTCACGGGCGGCTGTCGGGTGCCGGTTCGAATGCTCCGGTATCGAATCGGGGAATACCGAAGTGTCCGCTGAGGTGGAGCAGGTCGAGCGGTCGGACGACGCCTGAAAACGCCACAAAATTGAGGTCGCGCGGACCCGCCAGCAGGACGGCAAGATTGGTGATCTGGGCATTGTTGAACTTGATCCACAAGTCGGTGACGCCGGCGTGGTCCTCTACGCCTCCGTGCTTGCTAACCATATGCTTCCATCCAGCGGCGCGGTATTGATCTCTCACGGCCTCGAGTGCAGCAGGGTCGTAAATACCAGGCTCGCGAAAGTGATAGCTGTGGACCGTGACGCCGTTCAGCCCCGCCACGACGCGCCGGGTCTCTTCGTCGGATGAGTCGAGAAATTTCTGCGCAAACTGGAGCATTTGGCGGCTGAGGGTGAAGTCTTCCCGGGTCGTAGCATTTTGCCCGAGACTCTCGATGCCCCGAGGCGCCCAATCCTGCTGGGATTGCACCACCGGGGGTGGCGGATCAAGGGCGGCTTGCTGCGCGAGGGCAACTGAGGAACTCAGGGCGAAACTGCCCAGGAGAGCGATGATCGAGAATCGAGTCATAGACGACACCTTATCCAATATTGGACGCTCAAATTGCAGACACAGTGAGCCGCCCGCACCTTTTTTGAACCCCAGTTCAAGTCTCAAGTTGCGGAAGCAGGTCTGAGCTGCTTCGGGAATTTACGCTTCTAGTCCGCTTCGTGTCGATTTCGCTTCCCTCGATTCACTTCGGTTGATCTATTTGTAAATGAGGGCGATGGTCGTCTCCGTTGCCGGACAGCTCACATCAACCCACGCCTTGTCGATCGAGGGCGCACTCAGCAGCACCCGTGGATTATTCGCAAACCCAAAGCCTTCCTTGGGGATACCCAGGAAGTTGCGGTCCAGCTTCTTGTTCGAGTTCTCATCATGCAACACGACGACACCGTAGCGCCTTGGCGGAAGATGCTTGAAAGTCAGAGTGGCTGTCTTTCCCGTAATAGGAAAGGGGCCGTGGGCGAAGGCCTTCGACTCATCTTCCGGCCAGCCGTCACTCGAAGTAAAAAGCGCGCCACCTATTACGCCCTTCTGATTGCGGACCCCCGTCACGTGAACAATTAGAGTGCATGATCCTGTTGCTGCCGGCACGCCGCTTGCCGTCTGACCGAACAGCATCGCATTACCCGAAGGCACGAAGGCAAAAACTGCCAACCACGCTGCGCGTGCGATCCGACGCCGGCTCAACGCGTTGCTTTTGTTTCGTAAGGAATTTGATTCCACTTGAGCTCGCTCCGTGCGGGCACCCTCCGCCCATGTTTAGACGCGAGCGGCATAGCAGCCTTTATAGATGCTGCCTGAGCGGGCCCTGGCACGGCGTCGTTTTCTAAAATAAGCGAGACGATGGATGGGCGGCGGACGGGTGGCGGATGGACTATTAACGACCTATGGTGAGCCTAGTTTGACCCGAGGATGCGGTAGAGGGTAGAGCGGCTGATACCAAGCATCGAAGCGGCACGCACTTTATTGCCGCGAGTGCGTTCGAGAGTGCGCTCGACATGCCTGAGGATGACGCGGTCGAGGTTAAATTCATTTTCGGGCTGCTTAGCCTCGGCGCTCGCCGGACTGGGAAGAATCGGCAGGTCGATGGAGCGAATCCACTGACTCTCCGTCTGGAGCGCGGCAGAGGTGATTACGCTTTCAAGTTCTCTGACGTTTCCAGGCCAGGCGTGGCGCACCAGAAGGGGAAGCGCTTCCGGAGCGAGCCCCCGGATTGGCTTGCGATACGTCTGGGAGAAACGGACAGCGAACAAATGGGCCAGCAGAGGGATGTCCTCACGGCGCTCTCGCAGTGGCGGCAGCACGAACCGGATGGCCGTCAGCCTTGAACACAAGTCGCCGTGAAGAGCGTCGGCTGCCCCCATTCTACGCAGCGAAGTCGTGGACGATACGACCGTCTGACGCGGCGTATCACTGCTGTTTGATGAGCGCTCCTGCTGGTCGTCAAACCACAGCAGAAATTGAAAGAGCCGAGCCTGTTGCAAGGCGTCCAGCAGGTCTACCCGATCAAGGAACAACATGCCCCCACGCGCTTGCGCGATGATCGCGGGAGACCAGGGCAGCGCCAGGCCACTGAATTGCGGGTCGAGAAAAACAGTCGAAAGACATGGGACGAATGGTCCCTTCTCAAATGGCCCTATGCCGTGCAGGGTCCGCGCCGCCAGTGTCTTTCCTGTGCCGTCCTCGCCCTCCAGCGTGGCTATCCGCAAATAAGGAGCGGTGATCTGGATCTGGCTGAAGAACCTCCGCATCGCGGGGCTGCGGCCGCCCATTCCATGGAAAGAAGCACCAGGTACTGCGGCCTCCGGGTGCTGACGTATCGTCTGCGGCTCTCTTTCCAGATTCGATCCTGCCGGAGAAGGTGGCCTTGTCTGCTGCGGCCCCATAGCGGTATTGGCGCCACCTTCGTAACTTTCTTTTTGGTCAGAATCAATGCCGCCCGCGTGGCCGTTGGCTGGCTCGCTCTTAACGTTCTCGGTGCCGGCGTGCTGAGGGGTAGAACCATTACGCGCTGGCGTACCAGGCGAAGACTCGCCACTGAGCAGTGCAGCTTCAGGACTCAGCCCAGCACTGCTGCCGCTGAGCCGCGAAAATATTTGACCGGGCATCACTCCGCACCTTAATCTCTATCGACTTATCGGCAGAGCAGGCGGAAAGATCATATCCGCTGAAACTTCAGAGGAGCGGTGAACAACGTGCAAAGGCGCGCTTCAATTGCTTCGAAGCGCGCCCCTTGGTCGGAACCAGACAATCGTTGTCCAACTTTACCTACTGCGAATCAGGCTTGCCATCCATTTTGTTGCCGACCTTCTTGAGACCGTGACCGGTCGCATGGTACGCCTTCTTAGTACCCTTCTTGGTGCCGTGGTACGCCTTCTTCGTGCCGTGTTTGATGCCCCGGCCCGTGTCCTTAGCTGCATCCTTGGTCTCGTGGCCAGCGTTCTTCATGTCCTGCTTGGCGCCGCTATCGGATTGTGCATTCAATGAAGCTGCACTGAAGATCATCGCCGTAGCCAGAACTCCGAGACTCAAAATTGTCGATCCATTTCCTGGTTTCATATCCGCCTTCTTAGTGCCTGTATTTAACTCCCGCGATTAGATGCAGGATACGCATTCCTCGTCATCTGCATGTGAGCCGTAGTCCTAACCCCGCCGTCAAGCTAAACGGCGTTCATTAGAAATGTGCTCGGCAGGTGTAAAGTGCGAAGCACACCAAGTTTCGCCGCTGAATCAAAGCTTAAACTCGAACCAGACCCCTATACCTATCGCCGTCACAGGAGAACCTCAATGAGCGAAGTCAGCCATGAACTTTTAACCAAGATGGACTCCTATTGGCGGGCCGCCAACTATCTCACCGTCGGCCAGATTTACCTGAAAGATAATCCTCTAGTCGAAGAGCCGCTGACCCTCGACCACGTCAAGCCGCGCCTGCTGGGCCACTGGGGTACGACTACAGGGCTGAATTTTATCTATGTTCACCTGAACCGCCTGATCGTCGAGCGCGACTTGAACATGATGTACATTATCGGACCGGGGCACGGCGGCCCGGGACTGGTGGCGAATACTTACCTTGAAGGTTCCTACAGTGAAATTTACCCAGCCATCGAGCAAAACCGCGACGGCATGAAGCGCCTGTTCCGGCAGTTTTCGTGGCCTTATGGAATACCGAGCCACGTTGCGCCGGAGACCCCGGGCTCGATCCACGAGGGCGGGGAGCTCGGCTACGCGCTCGTGCACGCCTACGGAGCGGCTTTTGATAACCCCGACCTCATCGTCGCCGCGGTGGTCGGGGATGGCGAGGCTGAGACGGGCCCGCTCGCGACCAGCTGGCACTCGAACAAATTTATAGACGCTGCTCGGGACGGCGCCGTGCTGCCGATTCTGCACCTCAACGGCTACAAGATCGCCAACCCCACCGTGCTGGCGCGCATTCCCGAAGAGGAGTTGCTCGAACTCTTCCGAGGCTACGGGTACGAGCCATTCACATTGACCGGAGACGATCCCATGACCATGCATGCAGGCATGGCTGCGGTCCTCGACACCATCGTTGACCGCATCCTGGCGATTCAGAAAGCCGCCCGTGAAGGCGGCGACACTGAGCGCCCACGCTGGCCCATGCTCATCCTTCGCAGCCCCAAGGGCTGGACCGGCCCCAAGGAAGT
>DASWUZ010000385.1:0-6832 GCA_036401395.1 Acidisarcina sp. | reverse complement strand
AGTCCTGATCGACATCGCCGAAGGTATTCCCCAGGGCAAGGCGCTCGACCTGCTCGAAGCGATGCCCATCGAGGGCACCGATAGTCACGTCATCGGCTCGAACGACTATGCCGACACCGCCAACTCCGACATCGTCGTCATTACAGCAGGCATCCCGCGCAAGCCCGGCATGAGCCGCGACGATCTGCTCAATACCAACTTCAAGATCATGTCCGACGTGGTCGGCAAAGTAGTAGCGCACTCACCCGAGTCGATCCTAATCATCGTCTCGAACCCGCTCGACGCCATGGCCCAGACCGCCTACCGCCAGGCCAAATTCAATCGCGAACGCGTCATCGGCATGGCCGGCGTGCTCGATTCCGCCCGCTTCCGCACCTTCATCGCCGAGGAACTGAAAGTCTCCGTCGAAAACGTGACCGCGTTTGTACTCGGGGGACACGGCGACACGATGGTGCCGCTGCCGCGCTACTCGACGGTAGCCGGTATCCCCATCACCGACCTGATGGATGCGGAGACCATCGCACGCCTCGTGCAGCGCACCCGTGACGGCGGCGCCGAGATCGTGAAACACCTCAAGACCGGCAGCGCTTACTACGCTCCTTCGGCGGCCGCAGTAGAGATGGTAGAGGCGATCCTCAAAGACAAGAAAAAGATCCTGCCCTGTGCTGCGTTTCTGCAAGGCGAATACGGCATCGAGGGCTACTACATCGGCGTACCGTGCAAGCTCGGCGCGCGCGGCCTGGAGCAAATCATAGAAATCAAGCTGACTGACGAAGAAGCTGCGGGTCTGAAAAAGAGCGCCGATGCGGTAAGAGAACTCTGCGCGGTCATCGGCGTTTAGAGTACTGAGTCGGAAGTTTGCTAAACAAAACGCGGTCATCCTGAACGTAGTGAAGGATCTGCGGTTATGCCTGCGTCAAACCCAACGTTTCAGTAAGGAGTCCGTGATCTACATAGCCGCAGTTCTTGTGACGCAGTGAAATTTAACTACATCACGCTGGCGATCGTGACGGTGGCCGTGGTATCCGCCGTCGTTCATTTCTGGGGCCCGCCCTGGAGCGCCCAAAGAATCGCCGGACTTGCTGTCGCAATTCCATGCTGCGTTTTGCTTGGTATCGCGCGAGTTCAGCTAGGCCGCGCGTTCAGCGTTCGGGCCAGAGCTACAACGCTGGTCACCACCGGCATTTATTCGCGCATCCGCAATCCGATTTACGTGTTTGGTAGTCCGGCGATCATGGGGCTGGCCCTGTGGGCGAACATGCCTTCGATCTGGCCGGTCTTTCTCCCGGTTATTCCAATGCAAATCTATCGTGCCCACCTCGAAGCGAAGGTGCTCGAACAGCATTTTGGCACGGCTTACCTCGATTACAAACGAGGCACTTGATTTTAACATCCGAGGCGCTGAATTACATGTTGGGAGTTATGAGTCCGAATATCCACATTAACGCCGGTATTTCCACAAAAAGTGCTGCATCCTTAGGGCAGACTTTGTCTGAAAGACGGTGCTATTGTTCTGAGTAACGGAGGAGCAATCTTCCAAGAAGAAATAGGACGGCAGCCTTCAGGGGCAGCGGCAACGTTCTCCTGAGCGGCCTAAGAAAACTCTTACAACGAGAGTGAAGACGGGGGAGTGAGGGGACGCAGGCTTCGCTTGCGGCTCGGTAACAAGCCCGGCGAACATTGTTGTGGTCCGCGCCGAAACGGATCTTCGAAAATCGGATAGCAAAGGGCGGGATCTCGCAAGAGCCTCCGCCCTTTCGCTTTTCATGCCGCTTTTGCTAGTCATGCGTTTGAGAAGCGGGCGTTATTCGACGCGCTCGATGACGACGCTCTCAAGCACTACGGGTTTGTGTGGTTTGTCCTGTCCATTCCGCGCCACCTTGGAAATCTTTTCAGCGATCTCGTAACCCTCGACCACCTCGCCAAAAATAGTGTGCTTTCCGGTGAGCCAATCCGTATTAGCGGTGGTGATGAAAAACTGCGAGCCATTTGTATTGGGCCCGGCATTCGCCATTGCCAGCTTGCCGGGCGCAACAAACTTGTGTGGCGAACCCTTGGTCTCATCTTCAAACTGGTAACCCGGCCCGCCGCGACCATCGCCGCGAGGGTCCCCGCCCTGGATCATGAAGTTGGGGATCACCCGATGGAACACTGTTCCGTCGTAGAGTTTTTCCTTGCCCTTGGTGCCTTTGACGGGGTGGGTCCATTCGCGCTTGCCCTCGGCGAGTTCGATGAAGTTGGCGACCGTCTTCGGCGCTTCGTTCTCAAAAAGGCGAGCGACGATCTTGCCTTCGGTAGTGTTGAAAACGGCATAAGTTCCTGCTGCGAGTGCCATGAAATGCTCCTTCTTGCTTTGGTTTTCGTTGGTTGATTTGCGTGACCAGGTGATTTACGGCTGCGAGGTGGACGGAGCCGCGACAGCCGTTGGGCGCGGTGCAGGTGCGGGCGGAATGGGCTGGCCATCGCGCACGATGGTGACCCTGGTCAGAGTAACGGGGGAGAGCGGCTTATCCTGCGTATCACGTGGGACGCGGGCGATGGCCTTGACCACCGCGATGCCGGCATCGTCGCACTGCCCAAAGAGAGTGTATTTCTGATTCAGCTCGGCCACCGCCGCCTCAGTAATAAAGAATTGTGATCCATTCGTGTTAGGGCCCGAGTTGGCCATCGCCATTCGACCCGGGACGTCAAAGTTCAAGTTGGGATTGAATTCATCTGCAAACGAGTAACCCGGATCGCCCTCGCCGGTAGCAAGCGGATCGCCGCCCTGAATCATGAACTCGGGAATGACCCTATGGAATGTGGTCCCGTTGTACAAAGGCTTGCGGTGCATTTTCGCGTGGCTCACCGGGTCAGTCCAGTCTTTGGTGCCTTCAGCCAGCCCGACGAAGTTGGCGACAGCCTCCGGCGCTTCCTTCGCAAAAAGTTTGCAGGTAATCCGCCCCATGCTGGTGTCCAGCACCGCCGTCGGCCCGGTCGGTTGCAGCACCGGCGAAACGCTGACCGGAGCATCCGGCAGGTCGGCTGTCGTTGCCGGTGCTGCTGCCGGAGGTGCGGATTGTTGGGCTGATAGAGCAACTGGAAAGGCAGCGGACAGAAAAACAAGGGAAAGAATATGGCTGGCAATTTTCATGCAAGGTTCCAAAGACAAGACTACCGTATCGCCTCAGTCCAAGGCCAGCGTCGCAGCTAGGGGTAGTGTCTGACTTCGGAAATCCGCACCTCTTTGCGTCACGCCTCCCTTGGAAGCGAAAACTCGATTCATACCCCAACCATCGCGCGGCCTGCCCGCTCGCAAGGTTGATCTGAATATCGCTACCGGTGAGGTCGAAAAGATTGCAAGGGTCTCGCACATCAGTAGATGCTAAGGCTCCAGTATCATAAGCCTGCAAGAGATTTTCCGACTCCATCAGAGGCCATCGTGATACGCGAACGCATGTTGAAAATCGTGTTGGTCGTACTGGGACTACTGTTCATCGGCCTGATCTATCCGCTCTACGGCGATTTACGGCACGCGAACTGGCTTCTGGAAATGCACAATGAGACAGAGCCAATGTTTCTTAGTTTCTTTATAGCTCTCGGTCCATTTCTGCTGCTTGCGGCCAGAAATCCGAGCGCGCATCGCTCGCTGATCGCCTTCACCGCATGGTGGAACCTGGCGCACTCAGCTGTAATGACCATCGAAACCGTGCAAGCGTGGAATCGCGGTGTTCATCGAGACTTTAAGGATGTTGTAATAACCGCTGTCATCGGGATAGGCTTGCTGGCACTCTCACCGATGAGACGAGAGTCCGCTGGGCGAAGCAATTCAAACTGAGACTCTACCCAGTTTGGAGGTCTGGACCCCTGGGGTCAGAATGACCGCATTAGTCAACGAACCCTGCAGCAGTCATCCGAAGTAGCAGGCTCCCGGTTGCTCGCGTCCATCTCAACCTTCCAACTACCGTCCGACTGCTTCTTCCACACCGTCATGTAGCGGCCTTTCTCCACGACCGCCTTGCCTGCCTTGTCTTTGGAGCGCGCCTCCCAGTGTCCCCAGGTAAAACCCATGTCTCCGCTGGGGCCCATCTGGCCTCCTGCCGGCGTCCAGGAAAGCTGCATATCGGCAGGCAACCAGGTCGCGTTTCGTGCGATCGCCTCCCGCCCCTTGACCGCAGCCTCGCCGTCGTTGAGGGTGACCGCATCGTCGGCGAAATAGGAGCCGAACGCCGCCCCTCCGCGCTCCGCCGTCTCTTTGGCAAACTTGGCCTCCAGGCCGAAAAGGAACAGCGTGCCCGGCGGAAGCGAGGGGTCAGATAGTGCCGCAGCAGACGAAGCCGGCTTCGGCGTGGGGTCGAGTTGTGCTTGACAGTAGCGGGGCGCGACGGCTGCGGCAAGTACTACGGTAAAAGCTGCGATTGCAATGCCTTTGGATGCGTGGCGCGAATTCATTTGCTGTTGGGCCTCGGCGTGAAGTGGGGCAATATTAACACCCCAGTGGTTCGAGCGTAACCCCACACGGGAGACGCAAAAGGCAGAGAGTAATGGCGATAATCCTATGAAAACCGAACAGGCGGGAGCACCTCCCGGGGCAGGTTGCGATGGGTATACTGAAAGTGGTTAGGCCCGGTTGGTTCGACGGCACTACAGTACCCCAGGTTGGGGTCTTTTTTTGTTAGTAAAGCATCGGTATGCAAGGGACGGTGCGGCCTCGATAGCTTTGGCTTAACGGCCCAGCTCAACGACTCATGGGAAAGATTCTAGACACGATCCATTCTCCGGCTGACATTAAAGGCCTCTCGATACTCGAGCTGGAGACCCTGGCCCAGGAGATTCGCGAATTCCTCATCCTGACCCTCTCAAAAACCGGCGGCCATCTCGGCCCCAACCTCGGCGTCGTTGAACTCACCCTTGCCATGCACTACGTCTTCGATACCCCATCGGACAAGTTTGTTTACGACGTCAGCCACCAGACCTACATCCACAAGCTGCTGACGGGCCGCCGCGAGCGCTTCGACACCATGCGCCAGCCGGGCGGCCTCAACGGCTTCATGATGCGCTCCGAATCGGAGCACGACGCCTTCGGCGCAGGCCACGCCGGCACCGCGCTCTCCGCCGCGCTGGGCATGGCTGTGGCGCGTGACCTGGCCGGAGGCAAAAACAACGTGGTCGCAGTAGCCGGCGACGCAGCCTTCACCAACGGCATTTCCTTCGAAGCGCTCAACAATATCGCCGACCAGACTCGCCGCATGATCGTCGTACTCAACGATAACGAATGGTCGATCGACCGCAACGTCGGTGCCATCGCACGCTACCTGCATAAGATCGTCACCAACGAGCACGTCAGCCACCTGCACGGCAGCGCGGCCCGGCTGCTCGAAAAAATCGGCGGCAAGACCGCCGTCGGCCTCGTCCGCCGCGCGGAAGAGGCGGCCAAGGGCATGCTCTGGCCTTCGATGTTCTTCGAGGAGTTTGGACTGACTTACTTCGGCCCCCTTGACGGGCACAATATTGAACTGCTGATCGAGACTTTCAAGTTCCTCAAGACGCAGGACCGCCCCGTAGTCCTTCACGTGATTACGCAGAAGGGACGCGGCTTCCAGCCCGCCCTCGACAAACAGAAAAAATTCCACGGCCTCGGTCCCTACGACGCCGAAACCGGCGAGACCAAGCCGGTGGGACAGCCGACTTACTCGGAAGTCTTTGCCACGACTCTTGTAAAGCTGGCAGATGAAAATGACAAGGTAGTCGCGATTACGGCGGCCATGCCGAACGGCACGGCGCTTGATTTGTTTCGGCCTGCGCATCCGACGAAGTACTTCGATGTAGGCATCGCCGAGGAACACGCCGTAATCTTCGCCGCTGGGATGGCGACGCAGGGGTATCGTCCGTTCTGCGCGATTTATTCGACGTTTCTGCAACGCGCTTTCGATCCGATTGTGCACGATGTTTGCCTGCAGAATCTCCCTGTAGTTTTCTGCATGGACCGGGGCGGGCTGAGCGGCGATGACGGCGCGACCCACCACGGCCTCTTCGACATCAGCTACCTGCGCGGCATTCCCAACATCGTCCACATGGTCCCGGCCAACGAAGATGAACTGGCCGACATGATGTACACGGCGCTGCTGCGCGAAGGCCCAAGTGCGATTCGTTACCCGCGCGGGAATGGCCCAGCCGCGGTGGTGAAAGCGCACCCCGTGGCGCTGGAGATTGGTCGCGCCGAAGTAGTCTCCGAAGGCGATGACGTAGCGATCTGGGGGCTCGGGGCGCTGCTATCCATGGCCCAGGAACTTGCCGCAGCTCTCGAGTCGAACGGCCATTCCGTAGCCGTGATCAATCCCCGCTTCGTCAAGCCGCTAGACCGCGAAATGCTCGCCCGCTATGCAAAAAAAGTCTCCGTGATAGTTACCTTCGAAGACCACGTGCTGATGGGGGGCTTCGGCAGCGCCATCCTCGAGGCCCTCAACGAATTGCAAATCGAGGTACCAGTGATAAGAATCGGCTGGCCCGACCACTTCATCGAGCACGGCAAGGTCGACGCCCTTCGCGCCACCTGCGGCATCAGTGTCGAAGCAGCCCTGCAGCAGCTAGCGCCCTACCTGAAAACCCGCCCCCGCCCCCGGCTTATAGCCCGCTAGCCGATGTGTCGCTAATTCGACGCACAGTTCCCAATGCCATAACCCGCAAACTCCGTTATTTTTGTATCTCGTATTGACTCCTCCTCTGCTCGTGCTCGCAGGTCTCGCCCCAATTGGAATTCTTGTCGGCTCGCTGGGAATGGACATTCATTGCACTGCCCCAAAGTGGCTCGGCTAAGTCGTCCTCTCAGTAAATACAAGGTGCGGCGACTACA
>DASWUZ010000384.1:0-2068 GCA_036401395.1 Acidisarcina sp. | reverse complement strand
GAATTCGAAGTAGTTCCGGTCCCCTTTATGCTTCAGGGCTTCGAGCTCATCGTGGTTGGTTGCAATCAAGCCACTCTGCATCCCGAGGTCGCCCTTCATGCTCGTTAGCTGCGCCTGGGCTGCCTGCAGGTCAGTCTTGGTCTGCGCTACATCGGTCTTCACGCCGCCCACGTCAGTCTTGACAGAGGCGACGTCGCCGGAGACGTCCCCAATCTGCTTGCCGATCTGTTTCTGTGCCTCGATCTGCTCATTCTGCAGCCGCCTGGAGTCGGACTGTTGACGCTTCATCAGCTCCTGGGCTCGGGTTTCAAGCTGCTTTTGGGTGAGGCCAAGGGACTGGCCGAGGCTCTCTGTCGCCACCGTAAGCCTGGCGTTGGTCTGGTGCAGCTGTCCGGTGAGGTCGGCATTCTGCTGCTGCGCTGTGGCCAGTTGGGCCTCGGAATGGCTGAGGCGCTGGCTTAGCGTATAGCTCCAGATGAGTCCTCCCAACGCGGCAAACAGTGCGACCGCTATGCAGGCGAGGGTGAGGCCGGTGAAGGCGTTCTGTTGCACTCTGGGCTCTAATTCTGGATCAGTCATATATTTGGTGTTCCTTTCTTTCTCTGGGGGATGCGAAACAAGGAATGCCGCCAATGATGCCCTCGCGGCAAACCCATTCCGTGAAAGCTCGCTACAACAGGCTAAAACATACGCCCTACAATAGACGGGTGGACACCGACTATGTCGTTGTAGATGCCGATTCAGACGTCATAGTGGCCGGGGCGGGCATCATCGGGCTTTCGACCGCACTGGAACTGGCGGACGCTGGGCTCCGGGTAACTGTAGTGGAACGAGCGAGTTGCATGAGGGATGCCTCGTGGGCGGCGGCTGGAATGCTCGCCGCAGGAGACCCCGAGAATCCATTAGCACTAAAGGAACTTGCTGACCTGAGCCTGAGCCTCTATCCGGCATATCTTCGCCGTGTTGAAGAACTTTCAGGGCGCGACGTACCGTTCCGTACCAGTATCACGCTGCAGGCCACGCGCTTGGGCGAGCGCTTCGATCCTTTTCACCTAATCGGCAGAAAAATCTCTTCGCTGCAAGCTCTACAGGTTGTGCCGCATTTAGCCACAGTCGGCCGCGAGTTTAGCTTTCTTGAGGAAGCGAGTCTTGATCCGCGGGACCTATGCGCTGCTCTGCCGACCGCTGCTAAAGCGGCCGGGGTCAGGGTGATTGAGGACACTACTGTGATCGCCGTCGCTTCCCTGCCCGGCCGAGGCGTCGAAGTCAGAACCAGTCGCGGCAAATTTCTGACAAATAACTTTGTAAATTGCGCTGGAGCCTGGGCCTCTGACATCGCCCGCCTTGCGCCGAATTCCTTTCGCCAGAAGGGCAGCCACGGCGACAGCGCGGAGTCGCTGCCGATCAGTCCTCGAAAGGGACAGATGGTCGCCGTCCGTGTCGACGATGGAGCGGCCCTTGCCTGCGTCCTTCGCGCCCCGGAGATTTACCTCGTTCCCCGAGGAGACGGGCGGATACTCATCGGAGCAACAGTAGAGGACGCGGGGTTCGACAAGCTGGTCGAACCGGCGAAGGTCCACGCTCTACTCGCCAGTGCGGCTGCGCTGTGGCCGCCCATCGCCTCGGCAACGATCCTCGAAAGCTGGGCTGGGCTGCGTCCCTGGTCGCCGGACGGGCTGCCTATTATCGGTCCCGGCGACTGTGTCTCAGAGGATTCGGCCTCCGACAATTCGGGCTTCACATCGCCGAGCCAATGGGTGGCGACGGGGCACTTCCGCAATGGCATCCTGCTCGCGCCAGCCACTGCACGACTGATTTGCCAGTTGGTTCGAGGCGTCGCAACGGAAATTGACGTTGCGCCCTTTAGCGGGGACCGTTTCGCACCCATCCTTTTGTAAGTGACGACCCTCGCTGCGTGACAATGCAACACGCTGTGAGCTATAAAATTCTTTGACGATAGACTGGCTAAAGATAGGCAAAGCCGCGCAAACACAGGACTCCATGTATTTCGGCATCCGTGGAACCAAAGCCCGCATCTGTCACATTTTGCATTCGATCACAGATTCGG
>DASWUZ010000383.1:0-9681 GCA_036401395.1 Acidisarcina sp. | reverse complement strand
TGCAGCGCATCTGGGTGCTGCGGCGCGTGCTCAACCCGCTTTCTCCGGTCGAAGCGATGGAGCTGCTGGGCGACAAGCTGGGCAAGACGCGCAACAACGCCGAGTTCCTCCTAAATATGAATTCGATCTAGGCTTCCATCGCACAAATTGGGGTGCCCCATTCATCGCGGCTTTGTGCGATAAGTGGGGCTCACGTGAAGCATTCGCTTCGTAAGGCTCCAGTCAATCAAAACTCCACCTTTACGCCACTCAGCGAAGGCAAGAACGCGGGCCGAACGTCCGCCGCAAGTCGTCCCGCGTGAATGCCGGGATCTCCGCCGATGATTGCTTTCGCTTCTTCTAAAGAGCCAGCCGAGATGATAGCAACTCCGACCATATCTCCTCCATCAGTGACCGGGCCGGCAACTATATATGTACCCGCCTCGATCTGCTCCCGCAGAAAAGCGAGTTGCAGCGCCTGCAAATCTTCGCTACCCGCAGGATCGTTCCAACGTTGGCCTTTTATCAAAAAGCCCAGAAAATATTGACGCAAATTGCGAGGAATATCCCTATTCCGCGCCTGCCGTTCAGTGGGCGAAGTCTCTTCCGTCATCGTCTCTCCTTTCGCCAACCAACCGGGGTGCCCCATTCATCGCAGACTTATCGCGATGAGTGGGATACCGGCGAATCGAACGCAACCAATTCTCTCAAACCTGACCTTTCGCGCTCACAATTTAGAATGATCACCACATGGCCGACCGCCTCTACTACGCTGACTCTTTCCTAAAGACCTTCGAAGCCCGCGTAGCCGACATCCGTCTGCTCGCCCGCAATGACGGCGAAACCCTCTGGCAGGTCGCGTTCGACCGCACCGTATTCTACCCCACCAGCGGAGGCCAGCCCTTCGACACCGGCAAGCTAGTCGCAACTTCGCGCAGCGGCGCGACCCTTGAAGTCCCGGTAATCAATGTCGAAGAAGACGAAGCCGGCGAGATCTGGCACACCACCACCAAGCCCCTCGCCGCCGCCACTGAGGTGACCGGCGAAATTGACTGGCCCCGCCGCCTCGACCACATGCAGCAGCACTCCGCGCAGCACCTGCTCTCAGCCGTCTGCGCCCGCGAACTCGAAGCCCACACCGTCTCCTTCCATCTCGGCGCAGAAACCTCCACCATAGACATTCGCCTCGGCCTCAAAGACTCCGAGACAACCGGCTCCGGCTCCCTCTTTCCCCCTGAGCTTGAACTCGAAGGCGTAGAGCGCGTGGTCAACGAGCTCATCGCCGAGGATCGGCCCATGTGCGTCCGCAATGTGGAGCGCGCCGAGGCTGAAGAGATGCTCACGGCAGGTAGGCTGCGTAAGCTGCCCGAGCGCCTGGGGGCCATGCGCCTGATCGATATCGCCGATTATGACCTCAACGCGTGCGGAGGCACGCACGTTCGGTCAACAGGACAGATCGGCGGGCTGCTCCTGCGTTCCGTCGAAAACTTCAAGCAGGGTTTGCGCGTCGAATTCGTGGCAGGCTTGCGGGCCGTGGCGACCGCGCGGACCGACTTTGAACTGCTCACACGCGCCTCCGGTCTGCTCTCCATAGGGCGGACTAGTGTGCCCGACGCGATCGCCCGAGTATTGGCCGAAAACAAAGCGGCGGCCAAAGAGCGCCACAAACTTCGCACCGAGCTAGCCCAATACCACGCAGTCCGCCTCGTGGTTGAGGACAATATCGAAGACAACCTTCGCGTGGTGCAGCGGCAGTTGGCGGAGTACGATGCGGACTACGCGAAGCTCCTCGCCTCTTCATCGGTCGCCGCCGTCCCGCAGACCCTGGCCCTGATAGCATCGACCCGGGAGGAGCCGGCGAGCCTCATCATGGCCCGCAGCGGTGACCTCGACGTCAACTGCGGAGCCCTGTTAAAGCAGGCCGTCGCTGATCTGGGCCTGCGCGGGGGCGGGTCGGCCAGTCTGGCTCAGGCGCAAGTACCGGCCGCAGACGTCCAAGCACTCTGCCTCCGATTGCAATCTGAAGTGCGCGCGCTGCTCCGCGAGGCTGCAATCAAATAAGCCATCTCCTCTTTTGGACCTCCTTCGATCACCAACGGTCGAGTGCCCCCATGCGAGGCAACCGCGCTTCCTCCACGTCAACTGATCCCGACAGCTCCTTAGGTTATCTTAGGGCTTCTCTAGTCCCGGAAAGAACTGCGCGATCTGTTCGCGTCGCGGCGGCTCCGTAAATGCACTGACTAAGAACAAGCAAAGTAGCGCCGCAATCAGCGCCGGGATAATCGCATCGCGGTCTCCCAGCATCCTGGGCAAATGCTGGTGGATGAGCGCCGTATTCCAGAAAACAGTCACGAACGTTCCGGCAGCGATCGCGCTGACCGCCCCTGCCGAATTCGCGCGGCGCGAATAAAACGCGGCAAGAATAACTGGAGTAAGCGCCGCAGAATAAATCGTATACGCGTAAAGAGTTTTCTGTAGCACCGACGTGATGCCGAGCGCCTGGTACAGCGCCCACATGCCCAGAAAAATAACCATCAATCGCGACACGATGAGAATGCGCTTATTCGAAGCCCCCGGCGCCATGTAGCGGATGAAAATGTCATTCACCAGATTGGTCGCCGGTGAAAACAGATAGTTATTCGCGGTAGAAATAATCTTCGCGAAGATCGCGCCGACCAGCAGCGCGCCAAGGAGCAACGTCACGCCGTGCAACGGCATTCCATGAAGAGCAGAGTAGGCCATGATCTCTCGCGGATGCTCATGCACCTCGCCACTAGGAAACAGCGCCGAGCCGACTACCGCAATAGCCACGATAATAGTTTCGAGGACCACCGTCCCGATGATCCATCCGATCACCGCATTGCGGGCGGCCTTCTCCGACTTCGCTGAAAAAAACTTCTGATACATCGACTGATTTCCAAGCATCAGCAGACAGGTAGGCAAAAATAATTCAAGCGCCTGCACAAAAGTAAAATCCCCAAGGGGTCTGAAGTGCGAGGCTGGCACCACGGCCGTCACATGGCCCCATCCGCCGGCGGAGTGAAGCAGTATTGGAAAGGCTGCACACATAGTGAACGTCGCGAGGAGTCCAATGACTACGTCCATGTAGGCGACAGAAGACATGCCGGCAATCGCGGTGAAGAGAATTACAAACGCTGCGATGATCCACGCGCCAAGGGTCGGCGTAACCAGCGTAGGGAAGACGAGATGCAGTATGTCTCCTCCTCCGATGAGTTGGTAGCTCGTAATGGCTGTGTAGGCAAAGAGAATTGCGATCACGCCAAGCACTCGCGCCGTCTGGTTGTAACGGGCTTCGAGCAGATCTGGGATGGTGAACTGCGCGAACTTCCGCGCGCGAGGTGCGATGAAATAGATCAGCAGCAGTCCGGCCCATCCACCGCCGCCCTGCCAGAGCGCGACGAATCCATGCCGGTAAGCATTCTCAGCGCCGCCAAGGAGCGACCCCGATCCGATCCACGAAGACAGCAGTGTAAACACGAGTACAAAGGCTGGGAGTGAGCGGCCGGCGACCAGATAGTCCGCTTTAGTCTTGACCGTGTGCAGCCGAAAGAGGGAGACGCTGAGCAGCGTGATCACGATGATGCCGAGGACGGCTGCGTAGAGCAGGTTCATGCGGGTCCTTTGATGGCGGCGAACAGGCCAGTACCGGCTATAACTCTAGAGCGGCGCGGTCGCGAAGGCAATCCATGCCATCTTCAGCCCACCTGCGAGGAAGAACGCCTCTTGCCAAAAATTGCCGTGCCGATACGAATGCACGTCGAGCCCTCCTCGACGGCCACCGCGAAGTCGCCGGACATCCCCATCGATAGCTCCGAAATGTCGAGTGCCGGGTATGCGGCCGTCAACCGGTCGCGGAGCTTTCGAAGCTCGGAGAAGTAAGGACGGGCCGCTTCCGGGTCTTCTGACCATGGCGGCACGGTCATCAGCCCGCGAAGCTGCAGGTTACGAAAATCAACAAACCGCTCCAGCAGGTGCGGGAGATCGCGCGGACCGATTCCGGTCTTCGCTTCTTCCGGACTCAACTTCACCTCAATGAGGACAGGAACAGTGCGCGAAAGTTTTCCAGCGGACTCGTCTAACTTCTCCGCCAGGCGCACCGAATCTACCGTATCGACTCCGGCAAAAATCTCAGCGGCCTTTGTGACCTTGTTCGATTGCAGATGCCCTACGAGATGGACTTTGATAGAAAGGTCCGCGACCAGCGGTAGCTTCTGTCCCCACTCCTGCACGCGGTTTTCGCCGAACAGCATCACGCCAGCGGCGACTGCCTCCCGCAACGCATCCGCAGGATGCAGTTTTGAAACCGCCATCAACTGCACGTCGCCGCGCGGGCGTCCGGCACGTTTGCACGCGCCGCTGATCTGGTCTTCCAGCCGCTCCAAGTTTTCAAGAATGGTAGTCTGCATGGCGCTGCCTCCGATTAGAACAGAGCGCCTTCAGCAGATGTCTCGGATATGAGTCAAAGCGGGACGTGCTCAGCTACCAAAGGCCCCAGGCGCGACTCAGGTAATCGGTGAGGGTCATGGTGATCAGCACGAGGAAAGTAAAGAATCCGGCGGCGACGGTCAGCTTCATCAGGCGCGAGCTGTAAAAGACGTGCATAAAGAAGAGAACGACGAGGACTGCCTTGATGCAGGCGATAAGGATAGCGATCACAGGGTTGAAGGCGCCGAGGTCAACGAACGCCGCGCCGACCGTAAGCCCGGTGCCGACCAGCAAGGCCGAGAAAATCTTGATGTAGAGGATTGGCGGCACGATGTGCGGCTCTGCGTGCGCCGCATCGTGCTCACCTGTATCTACCTTCTCCTGGAGTGTGTTGCTGCCCTTATCGAGAACCATGTCGTTTACCTAAATTTCACTTCGGATGCCGGTTGATGAGATACAGCAGCGGGAAGAGGAAGATCCACACAATGTCGACGAAGTGCCAGTAGAGTCCGAAGTATTCAATGGGCTGCACGTACCCGTTAGTATAGGCACCTTGCCGCGCGCGGATCACGAAGTAGCACAGCATGGAGATGCCGATAATCATGTGCAGTGCGTGCATCCCGGTCATCGCGAAGTAGAGCGAAAAATAGACTTGCGTTTTTGCTGCCATGTCGGCCGCGAGTGCCGGGGTCTTCGGGTCTTCAGGGTGCACAAATTTCTCGATGCTGAAATTTGCGCCCGGAACGTGATGAAGCTCAAACTTCTCCTTGTATTCGACGTACTTGATGCCGAGGAAGACCAGACCTAACAAGATGGTCAGGGAGAGGCAGAGAACCAGGCCTGATTTCTTGCGGACCTCGGAGCACCACACGCCCATGGCCATCGTGAAGCTTGAGCCGATGAGCACTGCGGTGTTGATTGTGCCTAGTGTGATCGAAAGGGTATTGCTGCCGGCGACGAACGCGGGGTAATACCAATTCCGGTAGATCAGATAGGCAGCAAACATGCCGCCGAAGAACATGATTTCCGTCAGCAGGAAGAGCCACATGCCGAATGCCGAAGCCTCACGCTGCTGCTCTACCGACTCGAAGTGGTGGCGCAGGTAGGCCGGATGTTCGTGGCTGACGGCGTGCTCGCCATGGTCGAGGTGATCTCCCGGCGTAACTGCGATTGCGTGGCTATCCAACGGTGGTTACCTCGTGTTTGGTCTTGTTCGCCAGCCATTCGTAGTCGTAAGCTTCGTGATCCATGATCGGAATCTCGGTAAAGTTCTCGGTCAGCGGGGGCGACTGTATCTGCCACTCAAGTCCGGTTGCCTGCCATGGATTCGGTCCCGCAATCGCGCCATACTTCAGCGACCAGGTGAGATAAAGCATCGGCAACAGGTAGCCGATGCCGAGCACCGTAGCTCCGGCGGTCGAGAGAACGTTGAGGACCTGGAACTCCGGCGGATAAGAATGATAGCGCCGAGGCATTCCAAGATAGCCAAGAATAAATTGCGGGAAAAACGTAAGGATAAACCCGATGAACGTAGTCAAAGCGGCCAGCTTCGACAGCGCCTCGGGGTACATGCGGCCCGTCATCTTTGGCCACCAGAAGTGCACGCCGGACAGGAATGCCATCAACATGCCGCCGACCATGACGAAATGGAAGTGGGCGACGATGAAGTAGGTCTCCGTAAGGTGGATGTCCATGCCCATCGCTCCCAGGAAGACTCCGGTCATGCCGCCGATGGTAAACAGCCCGAGAAAGCCGAACGCATAAAGCATCGGAGTTTCAAAGGTGATGGAGCCTTTATACAAAGTCGCCGACCAGTTGAAGATCTTGATCGCGGAGGGCACCGCGACGAGCATGGTCAAAAGCGAGAACACCAGCGCCGAGTAGTTCGACACTCCCATGATGAACATGTGGTGTTCCCAGACGAAGAATCCGAAGACGGCAATCGCTACTGAAGAGAACGCAACCGCTGTGTAGCCGAAGACACGCTTCCGCGAGAAGGTGCTGATGACCTCGGAGATTACCCCCATGCCCGGCAGGATCATGATGTAAACCGCAGGGTGCGAGTAGAACCAGAAAAGGTGCTGGAAGAGCAGCGGATCGCCGCCCTTGGCCGGATCGAAGACTCCGATTCCGATGGTGCGTTCGAGTGCGACAAGCACCAGCGCGATGGCGAGTACGGGGGTCCCGAGCACCATCAGCAGCGAAGCGGCATAGTGCGACCAGCAGAAGAGCGGCAGGCGGAACCATGTCATGCCCGGTGCGCGCATGCGGTGGATGGTGATGATAAAATTCAGGCCGGTGAAGATCGAGCTGAACCCAGCAACAAAAATCCCCACCGCCGCGGTCACCACATGGGTATTCAGATAATGCGTGCTGAGGGGCGTGGTGAATGTCCAGCCGGTATCGACGCCGCCCAGGATGAGCGCAGCCAGCGTGAAGATGCCGCCAACAACATAGAGGTACCAGCTCAGCAGGTTGATCTTTGGAAACGCGAGGTCGCGCGCGCCGACCATGATCGGGATCAGGAAGTTTCCTATAGTCGCAGGCACTGAGGGCACCAGGAACAGGAAGATCATGATGATGCCGTGCATCGTGAACATCTTGTTGTAAGTATCGGAGGAGACCAGGTCGGGCTGTGGAGTGAGCAACTCGAGGCGAATCACACCTGCGAACGCGCCCCCGATGAAGAAGAAAAACGTAATCGATATGAGATAGAGGATCGCGATGCGCTTGTGGTCGCCCGTCAAGAGCCAGCTCTTCAGGCCGTATTCGTTATTCAGGTAGGTCCGCTTCGGCAGCGTTGCCGTGTCCTGCGGTGGTAGCTGGAGAATGGTACTGGTGCTCATGGTTTCACCGTCCCCGGCATTGTGGCTGCCGATGTGCCCGACTGCGCAGGCGATACCTGGTTGGTGTTCAGGGTCTGCTGAATCCGGTAGTTCGAGTTAAGGTTCTTGATGTACTCGACCAGGTCGATCAGGCCCTCTTCGCTGATCTGCCCCTGATAAGTGGGCATGATCGGAGCGTAGCCCGCCGTTACGTGCATCGATGGGTTAAGAATAGTGTCGCGTAGAAAGGCATCGTCCGCAACGACCGTGCCGCCGGACGCCAGTTGCAGCTTCGTCCGGTAAACATTGGCGAGATTTGGCCCACGTGCGTCGGGGGCGCCGGAGTGACAGGCGTTGCAGCCCAGGCTGGCGAAGACGCGTTCTCCATTCTGCGCCAGTGACATGCCGCTCGTACTGCCGGCGACCCAGGCCTGGTAATCTTCCGGCTTCATCACGGTGACCTCGCCGATCATGCCTGAGTGCAGGGTGCCGCAATATTGAGTGCAGAAGAGGTGGTACGTACCCGGCTCCGTCGCCTGAAACCACACGGTCGTGTAGCGGCCGGGAATCACTTCGCGCTTCACCCGGAAGGCCGGGATCGAATAGCTGTGAAAGACATCCTGCGAAATCATCGTCAACTGAACGTTGCGGCCGCTCGGCACATGCAGGGCATTGATTTCATGCTGGCCGCCGGGATGCTCTGCCTTCCACATCCACTGCTTGCCGACGATGTAGATGTTCATCGCGTTGGTCGGTGGATCGTAGATGCGGAAGTAGAGCAGCGCCCCCCACACGAAGCAGATCATGAAGAGCGCCAGCGGGATAATCGTCCACGTCGCTTCGAGCAGCGTGGACCCCTCGATCTGGACCGCCTCCGGATGCCGCTCCTTCCGGTAGAGGATTGAGAAGCCTACTACCAGCAGGGTCACAAGCGCGAAACCAACCAGAGAGATAAGAATCAAGAAGAAATAGAGCAAGTCTGCCTGGGGAGCAATGCCTGACGCCTCCGGCGGAAAGAGCGCCGAAGCCGCGAGCCACTTGACCAGAAATTGCCACAGTACTGGACTGATGATATGCATCGTTCCCTTTATCCGCGTTTACCCTTTATCCGCTTTACGTGTTCCGCCGCTACCGCCCCTGATTTCGCTCAGAGTCTCACCTTGTCTGATGTCGCGCCGGAACATGATGGTCATATAGCTGCCCAGGCTGAGCACGGTAATGACGCCGCCTAACTGGACAATTCTTGCTACCACCAGGCTGTGCTTGTTCAACAGCGGGTCATAGTGATAGCAGTAGGTCAGAATGTTGTCGACTACGCTGCCGATCTGGTTGTGCGATGCTTCGACCAGACCGAGGCGGAGGTCTTTGGGCGAATACTCCACTCCAAGGTAGTACTGCGCGAGTTTGCCCTCGGGAGTTAGTATCTGGATCGAGCTGGCGTGAGCAAACTGGGCGAGTCGGCCGTCAGGGCCGGGTACGCGCACGTAGCCGATGCCCATCGCTTTGGCTAACGCGTTAATCGCCGGTTGCTGGCCGGTCAGGTAATGCCATCCGTCAGCTGTCTCCGGATGTCCATAGCGCTTGAGGTATGTCTTCTTCTCACTCGCCGCTCCAACTGGAGTGTCGGTCGGGTCGATGCTGACGGTCACGATTTCGAAATCTTTCCCGGGCTTGAGATCTACCATTTCGAGCGCGCCGGTGAGGCCGTTCATTTCTTCAGGGCAGAGTACCTTGCATTGGTAATAAACCAGGGTGAGGATGACGGGCCGCTTGCCGCTGAAATAGTCGCCCAGGCGGACGGACTTTCCTGTCTCGTCGACGAACTGGCCATCGAGCGGGATCTGTTTGTTCAGATTTTGGCTGATGGTGACTTTGCTCAGGAGTTGCGGCTGCTGGTCCGGCACGTCGCCCATCTGCTTGTCGCCATAGGAAGAAACCTGGGCCCGTCCGGCCGCAGCAGACATGACCAGCATCAAGCCGGCCAGTGCGGCCCTCTTGAAAGCGCCATGACTGCTACTCCGCGTTTTGGGGCTCAATTGCATTGCGTTTTCTGCTTCCCATCCTGCCTGCAAAACTGCGGGCATTCCACTGTTGCGATACTTCTCTACGGATTGGTTCCTGACTTCTGGGTATTTGCCGTTGCCTTCGGGCCTGACGCGTCCTGATCGCCTGCCGTCTTCGAAGCGCTCTCTTGCTCCTGCTCGTACCCCGTGCGGGTGAATCCATTCGTGAGTGGCATCTGGACCATTGGTTCAATATCCCCGGTCATCAGGGGAGCTTTGTTAGTCGCCGCAGGCGCAACCGGCAAACCACGTTGCGCGATCAGCTGCATCGCCCGCTCGATGGGTATGCGCACCTTGGCGCCGGGCTGATGGCCGTTGCCTTCATCTACCCAGCTATAATGCTCGAGCAGCAGGTCTTCGCGCGCATG
>DASWUZ010000382.1:0-4458 GCA_036401395.1 Acidisarcina sp. | reverse complement strand
CTCCACTTAGGCTTTGAGAATAGTCGAGTGTCAGCACAAATGGCGCGCCTCAACACGGGCATGGCCGAGCGTGCCTTGGTGCGGCTTTTAGATATCCGTGGAAAAGCCTGTTATTGCGAATACTTTGCATTCGAGTTGTGCGCGCGCCGTGATAACTTGGCGCATGGCCGTGAATACCCGATTTGCTACCGGAGTGCATACGCTCGTGATTCTTGCCCTGGAGCCGTCCGGGCTGCTTACCTCGGATGAGATCGCCGAGAGACTGAACAGCAACCCGGTCGTGATTCGGCGGGTGCTGGCGCGATTGCGGCAGGCTGGTCTGATCGCGAGTCAGAAGGGACCGAATGGCGGTTCAAAGCTTGGCAAGCCTGCGAAGGCAATAGGGCTCGGCCAGGTCTATCGTGCGCTTGAACCGGCGCCGCTCTTCAAGGTGTCCCCCGCTCAGGATGGAAAGCTTGGTACCAGCCTCGAAAGAGTTTTTGCGGAAGCCAGGACCGCGCTCGAAGAGGAGCTTGACGGATCAACGATTGGTCAGCTTGCTAAAAAAGCGGCCAAGGGCAGAAAGTAGCGGATGGCTGACGTCATTTCACGGAGCGTCTCAAGCAGCCACTCTACTCCGCTCCGGTCGCCATTTCGTTCGCCTCCGCGGTACTTTGCGGGTCCCACTGTGGAAGTGCAGGACAGCGCAGGACGCAAAGCGGGACGGTGGATTTTTGCAGCGCTGTTTGTAAGTGCAGGGACGCTGCATTTCATTATCCCCGCAACTTATCTTCGTATCATGCCGCCGTTGCTGCCTTATCCATTGGCATTAGTCTGGATCAGTGGGGCTGCGGAAATTGCCGGCGGCCTGGGTTTGTTGCTGAGGCCCTTTCGCAAGGCAGCGGCGTGGGGGCTGATCGCGCTGCTGGTTGCCGTTTCTCCGGCCAACATTTACATGGCCATGGTGCATCTGCCTCTGCCGGGGATATTCGGCCAGACATGGGCGCAGTGGTTGCGAGTGCCTTTGCAGTTGCCGCTGATTGCGTGGGCCTGGCTCTACACACGGGACTGAGGGCTAGCGATAAGTCATTTCGGACTTCACAGGGAGAAGATTCAATCGCGGCCGAGTTGCGGTTCATTCAAACCGCATATGGCCTTGAGTTCCCAGACGAAGTGCTAACTCTTTCTGCGTCTATTCTGGTTTTCGAACTGCGCTACTTTCGGAGGCGGCCTAAAGCAGTTATTACGGGGGCGCCCCATGCGCCGATGGCAAGCAGCGCGCCGAAGAGGACGATGGCGTCTATGCTTTCGCGGCCCTGTCGCGACCAGTACGCGTCGGCGCTGAGGTTAAGCCAGAGGGCGAATTCGTCAAGTGTGAGTGCTGCGCCCACTCCATAGAGCAAGGCCATGGCCCGGGCCAGGAAGATGCCGCGCGGGGTGTCGGTGCTGCCCACTTCGGCAAGCCAGCCATAGCCTATGAGCAGGAGAATCAAGATGCCCCAAACCAAATGATGGATGTGGCGGCCGCCCATGGTGACATAGCCGAAGGGGCCAATGTGGTGGGTGATTGAGAAGACCAGCAGGCGCACGCCGAGGAAGGTGACGAAGAAGCTTACGGATGCGAGGAACATCCGGCGGCGGGGCCGGTCCTGGATGTTGGTGCGAATTACGGAGCCAAGCGGGGTGCGATGCAGCAGAAAGAGCATCACCGCCATGGCGGCGACGATGAAGATGAGGAGTACCCATGCTCCGGCTAAATGCATGAGGTATTAGAGCATGGCGCAGGGCTGTTAGCTCGGAAAGCGCTACACGTCTGGAGTGGCTTAGGCCGCAGCTACAGTCATAAGTCGCCAGCCGCGACGACGCAGGCTTATTGCAGACGTCGGTCCGTCGTGGGAAACAGGCGGGCTGCACCTTGCGTAATATCTTATTCACGCCTTGCTTGTCGCTGGGACTTATGCGGCCGAGGATGAAGAGGAGTTTCGGATGACCCTGCAGTTGATCTGGCGAGTGCTCTACTACAGCTGGTTTCTGTCAGAGGTCCTTATTGTGCTTGTCACTTATACCCGCGGCGGCAGGGGGAAGCTCAGCGATCGCGGCTCGATGCTTCTGCTTTGGGTCGTGATCGCGGGATCGATCACCGCATCTGGTTGGATCGACGGGAAGATGCCGCACAACATGTTGGCCGGGGCGCATGGGCTCGGGATTGTGGCTGTGACACTGCTCGCCACTGGACTGGCGTTGAGGTGGACGGCAGTGATTACGCTGGGCCGGGCATTCAGTGTAAATGTCGCCGTCCATGACGATCAGTGCGTCCACAAGACCGGCCTCTTCCGGTTTGTGCGCCACCCTTCCTATATGGCGATGATGATTATTTTTCTGGCGATTGGCCTCGCTACGCGCAACTGGTATTGCCTGGCCATTATGATGGTGCTGCCTTTTTCTGCACTGGTCTATCGAATGCACGTTGAGGAGGCGGCGCTGATTAGTGCATTCGGCGAAGAATACCTGGCTTATTCGAGAGTGACTAAGAGGCTGGTCCCATTTGTTTACTGAGTGTGTCGTGGGTGAGACTAGGTCACTTGCTTGCGAGGTCTGCTTTAGCGGTGGGTAGATGAACGCACCTGATACTACGCTACATATCGAGAGCCTGTTAAATACGTCACCGCCTGAGATGATCGCTGCGGCACGGGAATTGCTGCGCGAATATGGCGAGTTTGTGCTCGCCTCCACTGGGCCTGCCCGGTTTTGTGCGGCGCGGCTGGGGGTAGAGATAGAGCGCCCCGTTGAGAGCTATGCGGAAAATGGTGGGGAGTTATTGCTGGCTTTCCTTGGGGACGCGGCCGTGGGTTGCGCGGGCTTTCGGGCGCTCGCCGCGAACGTGCCGGAGCGCGCTTGCGAGTTGAAGCGGCTCTGGGTGAGGCCTTTGTTCCGCGGCGCTGCGATCGGTGATCGTCTGGTCGAGCACGTTTTGCAGCGTGCGGCCAGGGCGGGGTTTGAGGCAATCTATCTCGACACCGAGCCTTATGCCATGCCTGCGGCGCTGAGGCTTTATGTGCGGTTCGGGTTTGAGGAGTGCGCGGCGTATAACACGGAGACTGCGCCTGGGTTGAAGTTTTTCCGCAAGAGCTTGAGTTAGGAAAGTCGTGAGGGCTATTTGGCCGACCGGGTTTACAAAGTAGGTGAGGGCTGGATTGAAGCCGGTTGTTGGCCTTGGTCGAGGTTGGGTGTGTGGGTTGCTCTATTCGCCCTGGCCGCAGTGGGGCGCGCTGCGGCAACTTTCGTCGAGGTGCGGTCGATTCCCGACACGTCGGCACATGTCCGCATCGCGGTGACCTTGGCCGGAAAACCTTTAAGACGAGCGAAGGTGGCAATTTACCCCGTCATACTCGGCCAGGCGGACCCGGTCAGGCCGCGGTTCGTGCTTCGGGCCAATGATCGTGGAATGGTCGAACTCCGCACTCTGCCGGCTGGCTACTATCACGCGACAGCGCACCCGCGGGAGGACCTTAAAGGAAACTTGTATTTTCGTGTGGCGTTGTCGGACATCGGAAACCCAACTATGTTGACGATGGAGTTAGCGAGGGTAACAACGCTCGCAGACGTTATCTCTGCATCGGAAGCAAAGGGGGATGTCGAGCGCGTAGGGACCTTTTCCGGCGTGGTTAGAGATGTTTCAGGAGCATCGATTCCTGAGGTGTCGATCGAGGTAATGCGGCGCGGAACGATGGGACAGACGTTCGTGGCCCGGTTGAAATCCGGCGCTGCAGGCGAGTTCCGGGCAAAGCTCAATGCGGGCCGCTACGTGGCCATGTTTCAAGCCCAGGGTTTCATGACTCGGATTGTCACTTTTGACATCGTGCCGGTGATGAACACGAGAGATCTCGACGTTGTGCTCGGAGTGGGCGAGCAGACAGAGTGAAGAGGTATTACACTCATCGTTGCACAACATCACCTATCGGGGCCGAGATAAATGAAGCAGGGATTGGGTATTCGCAGAGTAAGTTTGCAGTGGAGCATGGCGTTCGGATTGGTCTTGGTATTATCCTTGACCGCGACGGGCCAGCGGGTAGAACTTAATCGCGGCGGAGCTACGGTCGTTCTTGAGCCTTATGGGCCGAACATTATTCGTGTCACGCTTAGCATGCTCAAAGATGCGGCGGAGGCGACGCCGGGTTACGGGGTAATTGGCGCGCCGGCTGCTGACGGATGGCAACAGTCTCATGGCGAAGATGGCGACACCTACAAATCTTCACGGATGGTAGTCACGGTTGAGGCCGATCATCCCGGGCATCCGGTGCCGAGCGAAGTTGACATAGCTAAGTTCTTCAGAGGCTCGGCGCCGGGCGTGCATATTGTTGTGCGAACGCCCACTGGCAAGGTGCTCACCGACATGCAAGGGTGGGCGATGTCTGACCTTAACTATAAAGACGGCACGATGGATATTGCTGCGGACCGCCGTCCTACGGACGCGCCTTT
>DASWUZ010000381.1:0-2740 GCA_036401395.1 Acidisarcina sp. | reverse complement strand
CCTTGGAGCCTACGTCAACCCCGACGGCCTCTTCGTCGACCCTAAAAACGCGTGGATTTTCGTCGACTGGGCGCAGGGCCTCGACCGCACCGCTTCCATGCACGCCATCCTGCTCTACTGCTACCGCCAGGCCGCCAAACTAGCCGACATTCTCGGCCATTCATCCGAAGTCGCCAACTACGGCCAGATCGCCGACCGCATGACCAAAGCCGCACAGGAAAACTTCTACCACCCCGCCGACCAGCTCTACACCAGCGGCCCATTCCGCCAGATTTCCGTAGCGACCCAGGCGTGGCTCATCCTCGCCGGCGTACCCACCCCCGAGGCAGGGGCCATCGCCCTCAAAAACGCCCTCGCCCACCCCGGAGTCGTTGTTCCGGCCAGCCCCTACCTCTACCATCACGTAGTCGCCGCCATGTTTGCCTGCGGAATGAAAACAGAAGCCCTCGCCCTCATCGATAAATACTGGGGAGGCATGGTCCAAGACGGCTCAGACACATTCTGGGAGGTGTACACGCCCGGCGACTCCCTCGCCTCACCCTACGGGGACGTTCACATCAACAGTTTCTGCCACGCCTGGAGCTGCACCCCAGCCTACCTTCTCCGAATCATCTAAAGTGGAAGTCTGCGCGCCGTGAAGCCTATGCAAGCTTTACCGATTTTCGTCAAATTATTCTCGGTTTTCCTTGGGGACCGCAGTTCACTGCTGTCCTCCGATCTATGTGAATAGTTAGCTTCGTAGCGCGCGCGACCACCCCCACCACCATTGACACATAAGTAAATTCGCACTATAGTTTGAGAGTAGGCTTGTGCTGGGGATTCTTGCGCAGCCTTCGATCGCAGCCTCTGCTTTCCCCCTGCCTGCCGGACGCTCCCATTGGAGACCGACTTAGTGCCGGGCCACTCACTCTGGCCACACGCTTCGTCTCCCCTCGTGAACGTCTGAATCACTGATGGGAAATGCTGAAAGCACGATCCCCGAAGCTTCGCGGACCAGCCAGCATCCAAAGCCTCCAGCGAAGAAATCTTGCAGACACGATTCCCCAGCCTTCACGGCAAGGGTAGTCCGCTGCAAAAGGCGGTACCACGGGACACGCCGAACAGAATCCCGGAGCTGGTACTAATGGCAGACGTCTTAAATCCTGAACTAACCGAGAGCACAACCCTGAACACCGAATTGGAAACCCCAACCCTGGAAGCCGCGACGGACAATGTAGAGCCGTCTCACGAATTTACCTCCAACACTGCCGTCCACGACGATCTGGAGAACGATACTTTAGGCTCAGTTCACGCTGTCGCACACAACCACCCTGAGCCCCCGACCTCCGGCCACACCGCCGCCGAGGACCACGCCCCAGACGAGATAGAGATGAGCGGCATGGAAGACTTCGCCGCCGCCCTCGAGTCCTTTGACCGCGAGCAGGCCGCAGAAGCCGCTGGCCAAACTTTCGACGACCACGTCGTCCCCGGCACCGTCGTCAAGCTCACGAGCACCCACGTTGTGGTCGACCTTGGCCTCAAGTCCGAGGGACTCATCCCCCTCGACCAGGTCGCCGATGCCGCCGGCGTCTCCAAGCTCAACCCAGGCGACACCGTCGAAGTAGTCATCGAGCGCGAAGATCCCGAGACCGGCTTCGTTCTCAGCTACGAAAAAGCCCAGCGCCACCGCGTTTGGGACGCCATTGAAAAGGCCGCCAACGATAAGACCCCGATCACCGGCACCGTACTCGGCCGCGTCAAGGGCGGTCTGACCGTCGATATCGGCATCAAGGCATTCCTGCCGGGCTCGCAGCTTGAAGTGCGCCCCGTCCGCAACCTCGACGCCTACATCGGCCAGAAGATCGACGTCCGCGTCATCAAACTGAACAAGAAGCGCGGCAACGTAGTCATCTCCCGTAAAGAAATTCTCGAGGAAGAGCAGACCGCCAAGCGCACCGAGACCCTGACTCACCTGGAAGAGGGCAGCGTCCTTACCGGCGTCGTCAAGAACCTCACCGACTACGGGGCCTTCGTCGACCTCGGCGGCCTCGATGGCCTGTTGCACATCACCGACATGTCCTGGGGCCGCCTCACCCACCCCCGCGACCTTGTCAATGTAGGCGATGAAATCCAGGTCAAAGTCCTCAAATTCGACAAGGACAAGCAGCGCGTTTCGCTGGGATTCAAGCAGCTGACCCCCGATCCGTGGCTTGATGCCGTCGAGCGCTACCCCATCGGCGCACAGGTCCGGGGCCGCATCCTCAGCGTCACTGACTACGGCTCCTTCGTCGAGCTCGAACAGGGCATCGAAGGCCTCGTCCATGTCTCCGAAATGACCTGGTCTAAGCGGATGAAGCATCCGTCCAAGCTGGTGAAGCCGGGCGACGAGGTTGATACCGTCGTCATCAGCGTCAATCCCAGCGATCGTCGCATCTCGCTTGGCATGAAGCAGCTCCAGGAGAACCCCTGGGAGCACCTCTCCGAGCGCTACCCCACCGGCACCATCGTCGAAGGGCGCGTCCGCAACCTCACCGACTTCGGCGCATTCATAGAGATTGAAGATGGTATTGACGGCCTGGTCCACGTATCAAACCTGAGCTGGACCAAGCGCGTCAAACAGCCGTCCGAGATCCTGAAGAAGGGCGAAAAGGTCCGCGCCACCGTACTCGGCGTCGAACCCGAAAATCGCCGCCTCTCGCTCGGAATCAAGCAGTTGCAGCCTGATGTCTGGGAGACCTTCTTCGCCCAGCATCGCGTAGGC
>DASWUZ010000380.1:0-6863 GCA_036401395.1 Acidisarcina sp. | reverse complement strand
GTGGAGCTGGCGGGGCCGGACGCTGCCCTGTTGACGCAGCGTGGCGGCGAGGTGCTGTATGCGCTGGAGCATGTGGCGGCGAAAATCATTCGCCTGGAGCCTGAGGAGCATGACAAGGTCTCGTTCGATGCGCTGCAGTTCAAGGCGCGGCGGGCGCGGGAGTTGAAGCGCACGGCGGAGCTGGCGGCGACCGAGGTGCGGGACAGTGGGGAGCCTTACAGCTTTCAGCCGATGAGTTCGCGGGAGCGCCGGATGCTGCACCTGGCGCTGAAGGTATATGAGGACCTGGAGACCGGGAGCACGGGTGAGGGGTTGCATCGTTACGTGGTGCTTTATCCCAAGGGTACTAAGCCGGCGGAGTCGCGGGAGGTTTCTTCGGAGCGTCCGCGTGGCCGGGAACGGCCGGCTGGGTTTGCTCCTCGGCGCTAGCTCGGGTCTCAGGTTGGATGGTCTCTGATTTCTTGCTTTTCCTTCTTCGATGTGCCACTCCCTGGTACTTCATTCTTTAGCGCGGACGTTTTGGTGTGGACGCCGTGGCGGTTCGCGACGCCCCGCGCTCCCGAAAAGCTGAGGTACCAAGCGATGTTGCGTGACATTGACCGTGATAGTGCTTTGCCGGAAGCGCCGCTCGGTTATGGGGAAAACGTTCCGGGCAATGAGACGATTGTGGCGATTTCGACTCCGCCGGGGCGAGGCGGGATTGGGATTGTGCGGCTCTCGGGCTCGCGGTCGGTCGAGATTGCCGAGGGGATGTTGCGGCTCCGGAATCCGCTGGCTCATGGGCAGGCGCGGTTTGCTGAGGTGCTTGACGTAGAGGCGGCCGCGGGGTCCGCGGTGGGCGGCGGGTCGAGGATTGACGAGGCGGTTGTCACTTACTTCGCTGCGCCTAATTCTTATACCGGCGACGACCTGGTCGAGATTGCGGCTCATGGATCGCCCGTGGTGCTAAATGCGCTGGTGCGGCAGGCTCTGGCTGCGGGTGCGACGCTTGCCGAGCCGGGCGAGTTTACGCAGCGCGCATTTCTGTCGGGACGGATTGACCTTACCCAGGCTGAGGCGGTGCGCGACCTGATTGAGGCGCAGACACTTTACCAGGTGCGGGTGGCGGCGCGGCAGATGGGTGGGTCGCTCTCGCGCGGCGTC
Source organism: Acidisarcina sp. (assembly GCA_036401395.1). GTDB lineage: Bacteria > Acidobacteriota > Terriglobia > Terriglobales > Acidobacteriaceae > DASWUZ01. Next base: position 5,720 of record DASWUZ010000380.1, on the reverse strand, counting down.
GCTCCCATGAAGCAGGCGCTGGTCGAGTTGATCGCGCTGCTTGAGGCCGGGATTGACTTCGCCGAAGACGATATTGATGTCGCTCCCGAAGCGGACATTCTGCTGCGCATTGGGATGGTGCGGGAGCAGTTGCTGCCGATCGAGGCGTCGTTTGCGCGGGGGCGGATCATTCACGCGGGGCTAACGCTGGCGATTGTGGGGCGGCCGAATGTGGGGAAGTCTTCGCTGTTCAACCGGCTGGTGGAGCGCGAACGCGCCATCGTGACGGCGACGGCGGGTACTACGCGCGACCTGGTGACGGAGCGGGTTTCGCTGGGCGGGATTCCGGTGGAGCTGGTGGATACGGCGGGGCTGCGGGATGCGTTTGATGAGGCGGAGTCGATCGGGATTCGCAAGTCGCGGGAGGCCCTGGCGGAGGCCGATATTGTGCTGGTGGTGGTCAATGCGGGTGCTCCGCTGGCGGAGGATGAGAGGGCGCTGCTGGATTCGCTTGAGGGTCGGCGGGTGGTGGTGGTTGCGAATAAAGCTGACCTGGTGGGGGATGGTTTTTCGGGCGGTTTAGATTTGGATTTGGTTCGAACATCGGCGTTTACTGGCGAGGGGATCCCGGATTTACGGGCGCGGATTTTATCGATGGTCAGAGGCAGCGGCGCGGAGGACGCGCCGGGAATGCTGACGAATTTGCGCCAACATCAGGCAGTAGCGCAGACGCTGGCGGGCTTGGATTCGGCGAGCGAGGCTGTGGGTAGGCGGACTCCGCACGAGATGGTGCTGCTTGATCTTTATAGTGCGTTGCGACACCTGGATAGTCTGACTGGCGAGACTACTTCGGACGACATTTTAAATCTGATTTTTTCTTCTTTTTGTATCGGGAAATGAGAGTACCCTACGCGTTGGTTTCCATTCCCGATAGTTCGCGGCTACTGGGCTTGCGCGTAAATTGTTACTTCCATCTGGCGGGTCGGGCTATCTTGCCCGAATTTAAAGTTACGTGCAACAAGTTTGGGCTTGTTCGAGCTAAAAGTTGTCCGGCTCAGCTCCTGCGCGGGCTCTATCTCCGTCGGTGTTCCGGGCAGCTCATCTGATTGCAGGACGCATCGTCGGGTGCCAGTATTTAGCACACTGTAGTGAATCCTCCAGGGACCCCGCCAAGGTAGAACATTATCATTCAATTGATCGAACGACGATGTTACTGCCAGGGTGCATTCCGGCTCCCTTAGGCTAAAAAAGCTTTGGTCACTTTTGAAGTTTAAGGCAAAAAATACATACGCAGTTATAAGGATCGTGAGTAATAAATTGAGGATTGGCGAACCGAGAAATTTTAAGGTGGATGTCCTCGTGACGGGCTCACCCTCGAACTTCTGAATTACAACGCAGCCGCTCTTGTAAAGGGCCACTTCATATTTTTGTACTGTCGGGTCGATTGCTCGGAACGTGAAGTCGATCGAGTCGGTTGACGGCAGTTGGGGAATTCGCCATCGATAACTTTTCGTCAACGGCTTGGCTATATCAGCGTCAACACCAATGGGCGCTGTCTTGCTAAGGGTAGGCCGTTCGGCCCATCCTTCGACATCTTGCGAAGGGAATTCAAACTGAATCTCAACGTCTTGCAAATGCACGTTTGAGGTGTTTCGGAGGGTAAATTGGTACTCCCGAACATTCGTGATTGGCTCTAGTGTTTTTCCATCTTCGCTTTTTCGCGCCAGTGTGAAGCCCTCTAGCTTTGGGCTTACGAGGCGATTGACCCGCTCAATCAATGGAATTGACTGGATCCTCTCCCTCCGACGTCGCATCCATTCGTTCAAAAATGCGCCTGCGACACCGCCGCCAAGAAGGGATAATGCTGTTTTGAGAACTTCGATGAGCACAGTTTTTCCTCGGCGCTAAGGTGCAGTCACTATACGACACATTGGTCGCCGGGTCGATTCCTGGAAAGTCAGCAAACGACGTTTATCCGTTCATGGCCGCGTGTTTCATCCCAGATCCGGGACGAGCGAGTTGAGTTTCGGGCGCCGAACTCGTCCGATCCTACGAGGGGTGGTGGATCCAAAGAACCTCGAATGGCCGGGAAATCCTTTAGTCGGTGCCGAGGCTTACTTGATTTACTTTCAGGATGCCTTCTACTTTGCGGAGGGCTTCGAGGACGGCGGGGCTGGCTTCGGTGTCGATCTGGATTACGGCTAGCGCGTTGCCTTGCGGGACGCCTTGGCTCGTCTGCTGATTGCGGGCGGTGGCTCGGCCCAGGGCGAAGTTAGCTATGTTGATGTGGTGTTCGCCGAGGGTGGTGCCGATGCGGCCGATGACTCCGGGGACGTCTCGGTTGGTTAGGCAGAGGAGGCGGCCGTGGAGGGGCGCTTCGACGTCGATGCCGTTGAAGCTGAGCAGGCGGGGTGACGTTCCGTGAAGCACGGTGGCGCTGGCGGTCGAGTCGCCGGCGCGGGTGTGGAGCTTGAGCTTGAGGACGGAGCCTGAGCCGCCGGAGGATGCTTCCTTCTTTTCCTCGTGGATGCGGATGCCGCGTTCGGCGGCGACGGATGCGGAGTTGATGCGGTTGACCGACTCGGAGTGGCCGAGGACGCCCTGGATGGCGGCGTTGCGGATCAGTTCGGTCTTACCCTCGGCGATGCGGCCGCTGTAGCTGAGGTGGATGCTTTCGAGGTTGCCATCGGGGGTCTGAGAGAGAAATTCGCCGAGCCGCTGGGCCATGAGGATGTAGGGGGCGACCTCGACGTATTCGTCGTGGGTGAGCGAGGTGAGGTTGACCGCGTTTTGGACGACGCCGAGCTTGAGATATTCGCGGACCTGGAGGGCGATCTGGATGCCGACGGCCTCTTGCGCCTCGGCGGTCGAGCCAGCGATGTGCGGGGTGAGGATGACGTTGTCGAGGGCGGCGTAGGGGGAGTCTTTAGGGGGCTCGATGGTGAAGACGTCGAGCGCCGCGCCAGCGACCTGGCCCGATTTGAGGGCGGCGATGAGGGCTTCGTCGATGATGAGTTCACCGCGCGCGCAGTTGATGATGCGGACGCCTTTTTTCATGATGGCGAGCGAGGTGGCGTTGATGATGCCGGCGGTTTGCGGGGTGAGGCCGACGTGCAGGGTGAGGTAGTCGGATTCGCGGAAGAGGTCGTCGACGGCGACGAGGCGGATTTCGTTTTCGCGGGCGACGGCGGGCGAGACGAAGGGGTCGTGGCCGAGGAGCTCCATCCCAAAGGCGCGGGCGCGGCGGGCCACCTCTAGGCCTACGCGGCCGAGGCCCAGGATGCCTAGTTTTTTGCCGCGGAGTTCGACGCCTTGCAGGGATTTCTTCTCCCACTGGCCGGCGTGCATGGTGGAGTTGGCGCGGGTGAGCTGGCGGGAGAGCGTGAGCATCTGCGCGAGAGTGAGCTCGGCGACGGCGACGGCGTTGGCTCCGGGGGTGTTCATGACGACGATGCCGTGGCGGGTAGCGGCGTCGGCGTCGATGTTGTCTACGCCAACGCCGGCGCGGCCGATGACGCGGAGTTTGGGGGCGAACTCGAGGAGCTTTTCATCGACCTGGACGGCGGACCGGACTACGAGGGCGTCGGTGTCGGCCAGTTCAGCGGCGAGGCCGGATTTGATCTGGTCGTGGGTGACTACGGTCCAGCCTGCTTCTTTTTGAAAGACTGCTAGGGTTGCGGGGGAGACTTTCTCCGCTAGTACTATCTTCATTTTTCTTAGAGTTCCTTCTTAGGCTGGCCGGATATGACAGGTGACTGTGTCTTCGTCTCGGCTCGGGGCTTTCCTTTGAGTGTAAATGAGCCTTGGCGGGTCAGCGGTTGAGGAACTCCGCCGGGGTCAGGATGGAGATGCCGAGCCATGGATGGAGAACGAGTAAGTCAGTGTCTCCGCTGATGATAGCGTCAGCGTCGCAGGCGAGCGCAAGCGCGAGGAATTTGCGATCTTGAGGATCGCGACACGCTGAGAGCTCCTGGATTTCCGCGGCAGTTTCGCCGGTTCTTTGTACCGCAAACACCTGGGCTTTCTCTACGATCAACGCGATGAACTCGAGACGTGCTTCAGCGTCCATGTAGCGGTCAAACTTAGCCCGCTTGAGCACTTGATCTAGTTCGGCCAGCGTATCCACGCTTATGCAAATCTGGTGTCTCGAAAGAGCTCGCGTCACCGCCTGATAGGGTACGGAGCCGGGTCGAAGTGCGGCGCTCACGAGAATATTGGTGTCGAGCACGACGCGGGGGACGTGCGTCACCTTGATTCATGAACCAGTCGCCTCACATCCTCGTCGGTAAGTGCTTCCGCTTCTGGAGTTCGCTTTGCTCGCGCACTCCAGGCTTCGAAATCGGCGACCGCTTGGCTGCGTCTGCGGACGTCGAGGAGGTCCTTCATTTCTTGCGGAGAGATGACGAAGGCGGCAGGGCGGCCGTGTCGGGTGATAGTTACGGGCTCTCGCTGTACGGTGTCCAGCAATTTTCCGAAGCTGTTTTGTGCTTCTGCGGAAGTCATTGTGGTCATAGACGGGCACCTCCCAAAGTAGCTAATTTGGGTATTATAGCTACTCTTGCGCTTGGGTGGATCCCGGAATTGCATGTCGATCCCACTCACGCCGTGGTGCTGCGCATGAATGGCACCCCGGGTGGGCCCGCCGAAGGAGGGGCTAGACGGTGGCGGTTAGGGCTGGAGCGGGGATGGCCGCTTCCCGGCGCTGGCAGTGGGTGGATTGGCGGCCGCAGGAGCATTGGTTGGGCTCGCCCTCGAGGTTGCGGTCGGCGAAGACTTTCTGAGCGGCGATGAGGCCCTGGCCGAAGGCTGCTCCGGGGAGTTTTATGGAGTTGACGGCGACTTGTTCGAGGGCGCCGATGAGGGCGATGGTGTCCATGTAATCGAAGTAGCCGAGGTGGGCGACGCGGAAGATTTGTCCCTTCATCTCGCCCTGACCGTTGGCTATGACGGCTGCGAATTTGGACTTTAGTTCCTTGACGATGGCAGTCGAGTCTACGCCGGCGGGCGCGACGACCGCGGTTGCCGCTGCGGCCGGGGCGTCGGGAGCGTAGAGGCCGAAGCCGAGCGCGACGACGGCGGCGCGGGTCATCTCGGCGCAGGTGTCGGCGTTTTCGACGAGTTTGTAGCGGCCTTTGGCGAGGTCGCCGTCGGCCTGTCCTGCGATGTAGTCGAGGGCAGCGCCGAGTCCGGCGATGAGGGCGACGGCGGGGGTGTAGGCGGATTCACCCTTGACTGCGTTTTTGCGTTCTTTGGCGAGGTCGAAGTAGTAGCGCGGATTTTTGGAGGTCGCGGCACGGGCCCAGGCGCGATCGCTGAGGGTAATGTAGGCGAGGCCGGGCGGAATCATGACCGCTTTTTGCGAGCCGCCGATGAGGACGTCAACGCCCCAGGCATCGATGTCGAAGTGGGTGGTGCCGAGGCCGGTGATGGCGTCGACTACCAGAAGAGTGTCGTTGCTGGCGGCGCGCACGATTTCGGCTACGCCCTGCACGCAGTGGCGTACGGCGGTCGAGGTCTCGGTCGACTGCATGTAGACGACGCGGTGTTCGGGCTTGAGCGCGGCGCGGACGGATTCGAGCGAAAAGGTCTGGCCGTAGGGGGCGCTGACGATGTCAACTTCGCAGCCGAAGGCCTTGGCGATGCCGGTCCAGCGTTCGCCGAATTTACCGGCGGTGAGGACGAGGACGCGGTCGCCGGGCGAGGTGAGGTTCGAGACGGCGGCTTCCATGGCTCCGGTGCCG
>DASWUZ010000379.1:0-7106 GCA_036401395.1 Acidisarcina sp. | reverse complement strand
GCAAAATACTCACGCGCGCGCTCCGTTGCCTCTCGGTCCTGACCCGCGAATACAGTAATCGCCTGGTCGGGCAGCGTCTTGTTCTGCAGCGCCATCCGCACGCCGGGCCGCATCTTGCCCGCCGCGCAGCCGCAAATGGAGTTCACCACGATCATCGTAGTGCCGGGCTGCTTAACGGCCGCGTCAACTTCCTCAGCCGACTGTGCGGCCTTGATGCCGGCTCGCGTCAGCTCTTCGCGCATGGGGGTGATCATAATCTCTGGGTACATTCGGACTCCTTGGGTGGGTGCTTGATGATCGACAGCGTAAAAACTGTACTGCTCTATTGTAAGCGAAATCAGCTCGCCCATTATGCAGGGCTACCTGGCTAAAACTTGCTCACTCGATGCGCGCCGGCTCTCACTGGCAATTTGCAGACGATCGCCCACTCTGATTGGAGGTGCCGAAGGAACGCCTGTTAGATTAAGTAGCAACGCATTCAACCATCTGACGCCGGCAGAACGTGACGGGCCAAGGTGTGCACATAAGGGCAGATGATTCACAACACCGACGACCTCCGCATTCAATGGACGAAAGTAGTCCTCCCCCCTGTCTTTCTCGAAGAAGAGTTGCCCATCACCGAGCAGGCCTCGGCCACCGTCTTTGAGACCCGCGAAGCAGTCCGCAAAATACTTTCTGGCGGCGACCACAGGCTGCTGGCCGTGGTCGGTCCCTGTTCGATCCACGATACGAGGGCAGCTCACGAATACGCGGCCTTACTTAAAACTGCGATCGCCGAACTTTCAGATGAACTCTGCATCGTGATGCGCGTCTATTTCGAAAAACCTCGCACGACCATTGGTTGGAAGGGCCTGATCAACGACCCCCACCTTGACCAGTCGTACAAGATCAACGACGGACTGCGCATGGCCCGGCACCTGCTGCTCGATCTTGCGGAGATGGGCGTGCCCGCCGGTACGGAGTTCCTCGACATGATCTCTGCCCAGTATGTTGCTGGGCTGGTGAGTTGGGGCGCGATTGGCGCACGCACGACTGAGAGCCAGATTCATCGCGAGCTGGTCTCGGGGCTTTCCTGCCCGGTGGGGTTCAAAAACGCCACATCAGGGGACATGCAGATTGCGGTCGAGGCAGTGCTGTCTGCGCGCCATCCGCATACCTTTCTGGGATACACACGGCACGGGCAGGTCGCGATTTTTGTCACCACCGGCAACGAGGATTGCCACGTCATCCTGCGCGGCGGCAAGAATCTGACCAACTTCGACGCCGCATCAGTCGACCAGATTAGCAGGCAAATGCAAAAGGCCGGTCTAGATCCCCTAGTCATGATCGACTGCAGCCATGCCAACAGCAACAAGGACCACACCCGCCAACCGCTGGTCGCGCACGAGGTCGCCACCCAGATCGCTGCCGGAGAGCGTCGCATCATCGGCGTGATGGTAGAGAGCAATCTCGTTGAGGGTTCGCAAACCCACACGCCGGGCGACGCGACAAGTTCGCTGGTCTATGGCCAAAGCATCACCGACGCGTGCTTAGGCTGGAGCGATACGCGGCGAGTGCTTGAGGAGTTGGCTGCTGCTGTAAGAGCGGGCCGGCGACGCAAGAACTACGATCAAATCATCGCTTGATCTGTCACCCTGGCCGGAGCTATCGCGTGCACGCCGATCCAGATTATGCTCACGACCGTGATGTCGTCATCCTGCCCGAAGGCCTGCGCGGCTGAGGCTATCTCGGCGGCGGAGTTGCGGCTCATCTCGAGGACGCGATCAAAACCAAGCAGATCCCCTTTTCCGTCCCGGGCCTCAACAACCCCATCAGAGATGAACCTCAGCGAGTCACCAGAAGCAAGCTGATGCGCCGTTTCGTCGTACTCCGCCTCGGATACTATCCCCAGCGGAAGCCCACCCTGCACTGCCACTTCTTCACCATTCCGGTAGGGCGAAAGATGTCCGGCGTTGGCCAGCGTCAACGTTCCATCCACCGCGATCACTGCGCACCCGCATGTTGTGAAGCCGCCATCGCTCTGCCCACACAGCACCTTGTTCAACCCGCAGAGCACCTGCGCCGGGCGGCGCGATGGTTCCCGTTGCAGCGCGCCAAGTATCAGCGATACCCGCAGCGCCGCGGGAAGTCCTTTTCCGGAAACGTCACCGATTACCACCATCAGCGAACCGTCTGCGCCCGGCGAGACCAGAAAAAAATCTCCGCCGACCTCCTGGGCAGGCTGATAGACGCTCTCCACTGCGAAGCCCGGCGTGGGGATCGACTCGCGCGAGAGCAGCAGCGATTGCACCCCGCGTGCCGCTTCAAGTTCGGCGGCCGCGTGAGACAGTTGGCGGCTTACCCGGTTCGCCCGCAGCACAATAATCAACGCGATCGAAGATAATGCCACCGTGCTGGTCGCAGTGTCCAGGCTCAGCGTCAGTGAACCGAGGGACATATTGTTCAGCGCGCCGGTGATCGCGTCCAGCCTGTCCGACTTCATCGAAAATGCACTGAGGATGTACCCGGTGAACTGCAAGTAAGTCTCAAAACTCACCAGCACCAGCGGAATCAGCAGCAGCCAGGCCTCGCGGTTGCCACGACGCCCGTCCCTTATCACGAAGACGGGCAGCACCAGCGCCGTCGCCAGGGAAAAGGGAAGCAGCGCAAATACCAATACCCGGAAAGATACCCGACCCTGATCGGAGCCTATATAGAGCAGGGCAGGTACCGTCAGCAGAAGATACTGGAAGCTACGGATCCACCAGCCTGCTTTATGGCCCAGCGTGCTCCATACGAAACGTATCGCCGAAATTCCTGGCAGGGCCCCCAGCACTCCGGTCAGCACGTCATACCAGAACAGGGGCAGCGGATAAACGTTCCTCACCAGCGAGAGGCCCAGGTAAAGAGCCGAAGTGAAGCCATAAAAAAATGCCCATAGGTACTCGTGGCGCTCCCGATTCACCAGGAAGATGCCAAGCGCGATCAGTCCAACGAAGAGCCCGAGTACTCCGTTGAACCACTGCGCCGTAGCATCGACCAGCACCCGGTAATGACGCCGGTCTTCAAGCTGCAAACCATAGCCGAGCAGAATATTCGATGGGGCGAGACCGGGCCGGTTATTTAGCCACTCCCCACTGGAGAAACCCAACCGAAGAGCGACCACTACAACACCTGTCGCAACCTGCGACCGTGGGATCGCAGCCTGCGTATAGACCGACGTGACGCCTCTGTAGGGCGAGACGCTTCCGGCGCGCATGATCAACACGCCATTGGTATAAACCTCGAATGCGGAAGCAAGATTGTTTTGAGAGATCGCTAAGTTACGGTCGGCAGGCGACACCCGCATGTGAAGCCGGTACCAGACCACCGCTGGCTTTGTTTGGCCAATTGCCGATCTGAGGTCGTCTTCAGTAGATACCGTTTGCCAGCCTGAGTCATCCAGATCCGCACGCGACCAGGACGGATCGTCGCCCGCCCGCACCAGCCACTTGCCGTCGCCGATGTCCGTCACCCGATGCAGGTCGGTCGCGTCAAAACTCTGCGCTCGTGCCCAGGACGAACCGGCAAATGCCAGTAGGGTCAGAGCCACGATGAATAGCCGGATTCGCATAGCGGAGACCGTTGCCTCGACTATACCGTGAAGGCCGCTGCGAATGATTCTCTTCGAAGCCATGTCAGGCGACAGGCCCGTTATTCAACCCGGTGATGGTGATGGCGTGCGCGATGCTTGCGGATCTCGTTCGCTCCCGCTCCGGCGCCGGCGCCCACGCCCGCCCCGATCAGTGCTCCTTTAGGGCCACCGACCAGACCTCCCACAACGGCGCCCCCGACGGCAGAGCCGCCAATGATCTTTGCTCCCGTGTGGTGGCTGTGGTGCCGGCGGTGGTAAGTGGTCTGCGCTAGGGCAGAGAAAGGAGTTGCTACAGCAATCACTCCCATAAACGCAATTACCGCCGCAGCTTTTTTGCTCCGGATTAGAAACTGATCAAGGACTTGCATGTCTTTCTCCCAAACTGTCTTCAGCGAGTGCGCTGACATCTAATCGGCTGATGCTCCCTGGATTCTAAGTTGCCCGCATTCCCATAAGCAATCCTATGGTGCTGGCTCGTCGAATTAGAGAGTTTTTAGGTACTGCTTCGCCTCGGCAAGTTCTGGAAACAAACTCTCTTCCGCCTGAAATTCCCGCGAATGTACGCATCGCCGGCCCGCCTTCACCCGCACAGGGTGCTTCAGGTGCAGCATCTCGTGATACATCAGGTACTCGATCGCATACCGAGGAGTGTTCCTGCGGTCGAAGACTTTGCTCACCATGATGGTGTTATGTGCCGAGTCGTAGTGTCCAAGAATGCGGCGCGCCAGGTGTTCGCTCCATGTCAGCTCTGGACGGCCGAGCAGGCCGTAGAAGAACCGCACATTCAGACTCTCGAATATTTCTTCCAGGTTGAAGTAGTTTCCCTGTACGCCCACCAACCGCTTGCTGCCCCGGGTCTGGCGAATGCGCTCGCTCTGCCGGACCACCGCTTCACTAGACACATACCGGCGGTAACGATTTGCATGAGCAGCGCTGACCGGCTGACGATAAAGCTTGGCAAGCAGAATATGGGCGATCGCCCGGAGCACGCCGTCCGGCGCACCCTCAAGCAGATCGGAAAGGCTGACCTTGATGGCCCCTTCACGGAGCCGGATCGTCGTGTTTAGCGAAGTGAATCGGCGAAAGCGCACCTCAATTGCAGGAATGGCCGCCCGGGGCCGGATTCCGCGGTATTCCTCAGCAAACAGGGTCAATAACTCGGAGTCCACTTGGCCCAGCGTAGCACAGCTAGCGGGCCGACTTGCCCGTCGCTGTTGTTACGGTCCGAGGAGTTCAATCACAGTATGGAAGCTAAGTAGTCAGCGCTGTACCCTCACAGCCGGAATGCTTGCACTGGCAAGCCAGTTCGGTCATTCCCTTAGCATCGGAACAAATCTCGCTGCAATACTTCGACCCGTCTGCCGGAACGCAGTTGCAAGCAGGATGTGCGCATTTCTTTGTCTCGGTCATCATAGTTCTCCTATTTGATAGAACTTGATCGGTTTTCAAAAACGTCTCAGTTGAGCGTTCCTACGATTCAGATGCATTTCCCACGCATGGTGCGCTTGCTCGCTTCTAATTGAGACTGTGCCTTCAAACCCCGGTATCGCTTACCGGAAGGATTCGGCCATCACCTCTGCAAACTCTCCTGAAGCATCCAGTAAGCCAACACCTTTAACAGGCGCAACCCGCGTCCCCTGTTAGACTTCAAGCCGGGCTTCGCGTCTAAACAGTCGTCCCCTCCTTGGTAGCACTACTCCGCTGCAGAACACTGGAATCCCCATGCGCGATAAGCAGGCATACCCGAGCAATCTAACGTCCTTGATCGGAACTCCGGTTACCGACCCGGGTGGACGTCTGCGCGGCCGTATCAAGGACATCGCAGTGGGCACCGGCGCAGAAGCGGGCGTAGTGGTTGGCCTCATCCTTAAAACCTCGGAGGGCCGGCGCCTCGTCCCAGCCCGCGAAGTTCATCAGACTCCCAGCGGGGCGGTCCAACTCAAAGCTGCAGCTACGCTCCGCACCGTCAGCCCCGATGACCCTTTTCTCATGCTGGACCGAGACCTGCTCGATCAGCAGATCATTGATGTACACGGTCGCAAGGTGGTTCGTGTCAACGACGTCGACCTGCAGTGGTTTTGCCCCGGAGACGACGCCAGCGAGCAGGACCTCCGCGTCCGCGAAGTGGAAGTCGGTCTTCGCGGTGCGATCCGTCGCATTTTCAAGGGCCTCATGTCTCGGCGCGCGCTTGATGCCTTCGCACGAAACTTCCCGGCCCGTGTTATCCCTTGGGAGCTCGTCGACCTCATCGAGGCCGACCCGGCCCGGCGCGTAAAGCTCAAAATTGAGCACACACATCTTTCGCAGATGCACCCGTCCGACCTCGCCGATATCCTCGAAGACCTCGCGCCGGCCGAACGCAAGGCCATCTTCACCACGCTTGATGAAGAGGTCGCCGCCGAAACCCTGGAAGAAGTCGAACCCAAGCTGCAGCGCTCCCTGATCGACTCGCTTGACTCCGCAACCGTCGCCGGCATTGTCGAAGAGATGGACCCTGGCGCCGCAGCGGACATGCTCGGCGACCTGCCGCGTGCCCATTCGCGGGCCATTCTCGAGGGCATGAATCCAGAAGACCGCCACGAGGTAGAAGAACTCCTTGAGTTCCGCGAAGACTCCGCCGCAGGCCGCATGACCACAGATTTTGTTGCCGTCCCTTACGAAGGAACAGTCGCTGACGCCATCAACGCCCTGCGCGAATTCGAGGGCGACCCCGATACCGTGTCCGAGGTTTACCTGCTCAATGAGGGTCGTGGCCTGAGAGGTGTCGTCTCCCTCTCCCGCCTCGTCCTGGCACAGCCCGAGACTCGGGTCGCGGTCCTGACCGAGCCCCATTTCGTCTCAGGGCGAATGAATATGCGAGACCCCCAGGTAGCCGAGCTCTTCGACAAATACAACCTCCGCGCATTACCCGTCCTCGACCCTGCGGAGCGCCTCGTCGGCATCATTCAGGCGGATCACGTCATCGGCTTTCTTCGCGAGCGTCGCGGATGACGACCAGGCCGGCGACCGCAAAGATCTCATGGAAGACACGCATCCTGCTTTTCCTCGCCGTGCTCGGCCCCGGCTTTATTACCGCCAATGTGGACAACGATGCCGGCGGCATCCTTACCTACTCCCAGGCAGGCGCGCAGTTCGGTTACACCCTGCTCTGGACCATGATTCCGATCACGCTCGCGCTCATCGTGGTGCAGGAGATGTGCGCGCGCATGGGCGTGGTCACCGGTAAGGGACTCAGCGACCTCATCCGCGAAGAGTTTGGTTTGCGGGCGACCTTCATCATGATGGTTCTGCTCGTCGTCGTTAACTTTGGCAACGTCATTGCCGAATTCTCCGGCATAGCCGGTAGTCTGCAGCTCTTCCATGTCACTAAGTACATCTCGGTGCCCATATGTGCGTTGCTCGTCTGGCTGTTGGTAGTCAAGGGTAACTACAAGGGCGTCGAAAAAATATTCCTCGCCGCCTCCGTGTTCTATATCGGATACATCATCGCCGG
>DASWUZ010000378.1:0-2027 GCA_036401395.1 Acidisarcina sp. | reverse complement strand
ACCCCACCCCCCCACCCCCCACCCCTACCCCCCCACCCCCCACCCCCCGAGCAGGGGAGGGGAAAGCTCCAAACTGACCCATTACCGAGAAAGGATCACGCGAAGGGATACGAAGTTGGTTTAGTGGATCAGCGCTGCAGTGCGGGCGGCTTCGATGCCGTCGAGGGCTTGCCAAAGGGTGCGGGCACCCTGTTCGACCCCGGCGAGGATCTCGGGGACGCTCGCCGTGTCCTCTTTTACGCAGCCCTCCATCAAGCTCCGCCACACGTTGGAGTGGTGCACGTCGGCGGTGATATGCAGGGCGAAGTATTCGCAGGCACGGTCGTTCGCACCATAAAACTCTTTGAGCCCGGCCAACTTTGACGCGGCCACGCGCGGCACCTGCGACTCATAGGCGTAGAGTGCGCCGAGGGCCGTGGGTAGCGAGGCTTCACGCGCTATGGTGGCGTACTCGTTAACCAGATCTTGCATTTCCGGGACGGGGGCGGGCGGGCGGCTGTCGTCAGTCGACATTTCGGACACAAACTGCCGCCAGATATCCGCATGTGAACGGCCGTTCGACTCTTCGTCGGCAGCGTTAGCGAGGATCGCCTTGCGGGCGCGGCCCTCTGGCAGGCGCGCATGCAGGGCAGTCAGGTAGGTTGGAAAGGCGGCCACGTGAGGCAGATATTGCTCGCCATACGCGGCGAGCTGCGGGCGGGTCAGTTCGCCGTTGGACCAGGCCTGGTAAAAGGGATGCTGCAACAGGTCATACTTAGACATCACCGCCTCGACCTGGTTCCAGAGGTCGTTAGAAGCAATTTGTGAATGGGATTGCATCGGCTTTCTCCTGTCTTCGACATAGTTCGGAATGGGAGGCGTGAGAGCCGCCTCGAACGGCATTGGACTGTAATGCGTGTCCACATCGTACCCGATTCCACCGGGTGAGGTAACAGCGACAACACGGGTAGCCACGAAAGGCATCGAACTCGTATTCCAGACAAGAGTTATCAACGTAGCAATCCCGTTGGGAGTACCGCCAAGATAGCCATGGAGTTCGCTTGACCCCGCCCCCGACTACCGCGCCGCCAACACCGCAGACGACCACTGCGGCGATTTCACCGGGCCCTTCTACGAGCGCCTGGGGGGAGCGGATCCGCGCACTTAAAAATGTTCCGCCGGTACTGCACATCGTGTGGGAGTCGGGGCCGTCGGTAGTCACCTGGGGCATCGTGCTGCGGGTGGTCATTGCCTTTCTTCCAGTCACGCTCGGCAAGGTTTCAGCCTGGATTTTGAACGGCGTCGACGAAGTGCTGCGTCACCAACCGCTGCGTCCGCATTTCTGGTGGGTCGTCGCACTTGAGGTTTCGCTCGCGGTAATCGCTGGCATGGTCAATCGGCTCATGGACTATTTCGACAACCTGCTGGCCGATCGCTATACGCACCACGTCAGCATCGAGGTCATGCGCCACGCGGCCGCCCTCGATGTTACCGCTTATGAAGACCCGGTTTTCTACGACCGCCTGGAGCGGGCGCGGGCGCAGGCGACGGACCGCCTGGCGATGATCCAGAGCATGGGCCGCTTGCTGCAGCAGGCTGTCACGGCCCTCGTCTTCACCGGTGCATTGCTTTATTACTCGCCGTGGCTTGCGTTGCTGCTTGCAGTCGGGGTGCTGCCCTCTTTTCTGGGTGAAACCCATTTTGCTTTTCTCGGCTACGCGAAGAATTTTCGCCAAACCCCGGCCAAGCGCCAGATGGATTACCTGCGCCAACTCGGCGGCAGCAAAGAGGCTGCGAAAGAGCTGAAACTTTTTGGGCTAAGCGAGCACCTCACCTCCCGCTTTGCGGGGTTGGCCGGGCAGATATATGACGAGAACCTCGTCCTGTCAAAGAAGAAACTTTACCTCGGAGGGCTGCTCGGCATTGCCGGCACGCTGGGCTACTACGGCGCATATGCCTTCGTCATCTGGCGCGGCGTACACGGCGCTTACGACATTGGGACGCTCGCCTTTCTCATCAGCGTTATCGCGCAGGCGAGCTCGACGCTG
>DASWUZ010000377.1:0-4281 GCA_036401395.1 Acidisarcina sp. | reverse complement strand
CCCCAACCATGGGTGGCGCGTTGCTAGGTCACGCGCGTGCGCTGCGCGAGTTCGGGCGCAAGCCGGAATTGAAAGCAGTGTAGCCTTCCCACCAGCCTAGCCACGGGTGGATTGGGGCGCCAGTTACTGCTCATGGCGCTGGGTAATAAACACCACAATCCGGCCGTCGACCGTCTGCATGCGAGGCTAAAAAGCTTCATAAGAGACTGAGGATGCAGGAGCCGCCGGGCCAAAGTGCGCTCGGCATGGAATGCGCTTTATGGCTTGATGTACTTCCACTCTCCTTTTAGACGAGCACGGTCTCCTCGCCTTTCCCGCAGTCTCTGATGCGCTGCTTCATTTGTAAAAAGTCCTTATCCGCCATAATCATCGGCACCACGCAAATCATTGACATTGACAACGCTTCGCTACTACGATGTCACGCATCGCTAACAAAAAAGACGCGCTTAACTAGGATGCAATCATGGTTACTCGGTCAAGCCCCAACGTTTTAATGGTGTATCCGCGCTTCAATCCGCACTCGTTCTGGAGCCACGAGCCGCTATGCAAGCTCTTAGGCGCTCGTTGTACCGAGCCGCCGCTTGGCCTTCTCACCGTAGCTGCGCTGCTTCCTGCCGAGTGGAACATCCGGCTGGTCAATTGCAATGCGGAGGAACTCACAGACGATGACTTAGCCTGGTCGGACATGGTGATGACCGGCGGCATGCTGTTCCAGCAGAACGACACGCTGGCGATTACCGCTCGCGCTCATGCCCATCGCAAATTGGTAGTGATCGGCGGGCCCGATGTCACGTCGAGCCCTGACTCGTACCGCAGTGCCGACTTTCTTGTTCTGGGTGAGGCTGAGGGAATTATTGAGAAGTTCGTCGAGGCTTGGCGTGACGGGGCCACGCAGGGTGTCTTCGAAGGAGTGAGATTCCAGGTAGACGTCACCAAGACTCCCGTGCCTCGTTTCGACCTTATTGATCTGAGCCATTATCTTGCTATGACCGTGCAGTTTTCGCGCGGCTGCCCGTTTCAGTGCGAATTTTGCGACATCATAGAACTGTATGGCCGTGTGCCGAGAGCCAAGGCCAACGAGCAGATACTCAATGAGCTTGACGCCCTGTATTTCCTGGGATGGCGCGGGCCCGTCGACTTTATTGATGACAATTTCATAGGCAACAAAAAAGCAGTGAAGAAATTCTTGCCTCTCCTGAGCGAGTGGCAAAGGAAACGCGGGTATCCATTCCGCTTCCAGACTGAAGCATCAGTCAACCTGTCAGATGATGCGGAACTCCTGAAGATGATGCGGGAGGCCAACTTCCAGGCCGTGTTCATTGGCATTGAGAGCCCTGATCCGGAGACACTTGTCTCTGCGCAAAAGAGGCAGAACACTCGACGAAGCCTTACCGATAGTATCCACAGGGTCTACGAGGCGGGCATATACGTGGTCGCCGGTTTCATCATCGGGTTTGACACGGAGAAGAATCGAGTCGCAGAGACAATGATCGTTGCGATTGAAGCAATGAGCATACCAGTGTGCATGGTCGGGCTGTTGTTTGCATTGCAGGATACTCAGCTGTCGCGGCGTCTCAGAAAGGAAGGGCGCATGCTCCCGGTCGAGGCCAATAAGGGCGACCAGTGCACGGGCGGACTGAACTTCGTCACGCTGAGACCGAAGCAGGAGATACTGACCGACTATAGGACCGTAGTGCAGCACGTCTTTGCGCCCGAGACCTATTTTGGCCGGGTGCGCACGATGGGACGCGCCCTGAGACCCTCGGAACACGCGGGTAAGAGATCAATAGTAGAGATCCGCCGGGAGTCTCGTGCGATATTCCGGCTCGCCTGGTGCATGACCTTCACCCGCCCCGCGCTGAGGCGTCACTTCTGGAAGACGGTGATCGATTGCGCAGTCCACAACCACGCCAGCCTTGTGCCCGTGCTGACGATGATCGCCTACTACCTCCACCTTGGCGAGTTCGCCAAATTGGTACTCAAAGAAGTAGATGGGCAGATCGAAACGCTCGCTCGAGAGAGTGTTCATAGTTCAAATGATCCGGCAGTTTCGCCGCCAGGCATGGACTCGTTTCCAGCATCAGCATTGGTGAACATTGAGGGACTGTCAATCTTGCAATAGGCCAGCCCGTCCGAAAGCAGCCAAATGGACTGATGCAAGTAATCAGAAGTAATAGGTGGCTGCCCCCACCTGAAGTCCGCTGCCCACGCTGATCATCAGTCCAATATCCCCCGCGGCAACGCGCCCGCGACGGCGGACTTCGAGGAACGAATGCGCCAGCGACGAGGAGGACAGGCTGCAATTGTCCACCAAAAGGTCGACGAAGCGATCCGTTCTTAAACGAAGAGCGTCAGCGAGCGCGGGTACAAAATTCCTTGAGATCTGTGGCGGCAATACTACCTTGATGTCCTCCATGCAAAGGCTCTCGCACTTCAGCAGCTCTTCTACTGTTCGCGGAATGCACTTCAGATAAATCGCCTCCAGGTCGCTGTCTTTTGTGATGTGCATCCGTGGTGTCTCCTGATTCGTAGCGAGCCACGATGCAAGCGCCCCGATATGATCAGGGAAAGATTCAAAGACACAGTGGCCGAGACCGGCAGGGCCAGTCGACGGCTTGTCCAGGATTACGGCAGAGCCGGCGGCGGCGATGCCCATCTGGTCCCATTCTGGACGCGTCGCGTTGGGTTCGATCTCCGCGGCAACCACCATTGCCGACTTGACCCGCCCCGCGCGGATCATCCCGGCACCCAGGTAACAGGCGTTCAGAAATCCCATTGTTCCGTTGTAGACGTCGAATGCAAATGTCTTCTTCCCGGGAACTGGAAACCCCCCGGTCGCGTTCATTCCCGTGCGGCCCGCGATCAAGGCTGCGATTGCGGGCTCGCCGATAAACTCGTCGCGGTGCACTCCCGCGTAGATCAGCAGCTCAATGTCATCCCTGCTGTAGGAGGACGTCGCGAGGCAGTCATCCATCGCCCGTTGCGCCAGTGACATGCTGGAAGTGAAGCCGCGACCGTGAGCTATCCCAAGACTTTCGATCCTGACGCGCGGCGCGCCACACTGGAGAGTGGCCGATCTGCGGTCCTGTGAAGATGCGGCGGGGCTCACATGACCGTTGCGAGCCGCCCGATGGACGCGTTCGGGCAGATCGTCAAGGCTATAGGCTGCCGTGCCGATCGTCATGCCCGATCCCTGAACAGCGAACAGTATCCGCTCGCCGGATCGGATCCTGCCGTTCTGAATGTTGTCCCAGAGAGCTACGAAGTGGCTCGTGCTGGCCGTATTGCCGCGCTCGGGGAGGTTATTGATCACGTTGCCCTCGTGAAGAACCTCACACCGGGATAAGCGATTTACCTCGTACAACTTGTCGATTGCCCTCTGCGCTGTCTGATGGCTGATCAGGTGGTCGAGTTCCTGCCTTCCCCAACCGCGAGTTTCGAGCGCTCGGACTATATCGGGGATCACATAGTTCTCGGCCACTTCGAACAGCTTCGCCGACTCGGTGTACATGATGATGCCGCCGTGATCCGCGGGGCTCGGCTTCCCTATGCAGTACTCGCTGAATTGAGCGACTGTATAGAGGTCGAGGGCGTGGAAGCCGGAGCGGTCGTCGCATCCTTCCTTCAGAATGACGGCCGCCGCCGCATCGCCTAACGTAAGACATGCAAAGCGGGAGTCCGTATAGCCGGTGGTCTCTTTTTGAGCGGTCTTCAGCAGGTCCGTGATGTGCTCGCCGCTGACGATCAGCGCGGTACGGATGAGCCCCGACTTGATCAGCGAGTCCGCGATGCTGATCGCGGTGAACATCCCGGCGCACCCATTGGAGATGTCCAGGGCAAGGGCATTCGGAAATGGATACTGCGAGGTGAGTACGAGAGAGATGGCCGGCTCTGAGATGTAGTGGTTCGGCGCTCCGTAACGCGAGATGCTGCAGTAGAGCACAAGATCGATCTCCGACGGCTGACAGCGCGAGGCCGCCATGCAATTCTGAATGGCCTTCTTCGCCATCTCGCTGGCAGGCTCCGTGTCAGCGGCGAGGCGTCGCCGTTGGATGCCCATGACGCGCTCGATGCGAGTCGTCGCGCCTCGCTGAAAGCGCGAGAAGTTGCAACCGGCGAGCACCTCGCGCGTCGACGCTACTTCCGAAGGCAAGTAGACACCGAGACTCTCGATGACCGTATTATGAGCAGTCGAGAGATCAGACATTGAAACTTGCTGTCCACCCTTCAAAATCTTGGACGCTATCATACGGGAGAGTCTTAGACAGACACAAGGAGAGA
>DASWUZ010000376.1:0-10476 GCA_036401395.1 Acidisarcina sp. | reverse complement strand
GCTCATCGCAGTGAGCAGGAGAGGAAAGAAACACGCAACAAAAATCAGGAAGATCGCCGCGAAGTCTCCCACTCCAAACCACAGGATCGCGATCGGAATCCAAGCCAGGGGCGAAATTGGCCGGAAGATTTGAACGATCGGATTGAACGCCAGCTCTGCGCGTCGATACCAACCAATGGTGAGGCCCAATGGAATCGCAAGCACGACCGCAGCAAGAAAACCCCAGGTAATTCGGAACAGCGAAGCGACGACATACTTCAAGAGCAGGCCGTGGCTCAGCAAATCGAAAATGCCGCCGACCACCGCCACCGGTCCCGGCATCAACTGACCCGGATGACGGCTGACCGCGATCTGCCATAAAACTAAAAGCGCGCCGATGAACAACAGCGGTCGTATCCACGCAGGAACTTTCAAATTTCCGCTCGCCCTCTTCGTAGTCGTCCCGCCGCTCCATTGATTCAGGAGCGGATGCGCGACCATTTGTCTTCCGCAGTTTCTAGAATTGGACCTACAGCATCCTAGCGCGAGCGCACGACCCCGTGCTCCATCCCAGGGCGGATATCGCTGTCCAACTATAGATAGGTCGCTCGAGACAGAAGTCAACGATTCGCCACGAAAAGGGCCGGTGCAAAAAGGCCGCCATGAATTTATTCATGACGGCCCGTTTGATCCTCAGCGGGGAGAAAACTACATGCCGTTCTGATTTCCTTCCGAAGGATGGACAACGCGATAGCTGGCGTTACCCCTTGACCACACCAGCAGCAGCAGGTCTTTGCCTGCCGGGTTAGCGCGCACGTCACCGACAAAAGCTTCCGCCGACTGCACCGGCTTCCGGTCGACCTCAAGAATAACGTCCCCAGGCGTGAGGCCCGCATCTTCTGCCGGGCTCGCGGGACGTACACTCTCGACTGCGACACCATGCACCTCAGCAGGAATGCCCAGCTGCTGGCGAACATCGGACGTCAGATCATCAACCGCCAGTCCAAGCTTGCCACCATGGTTCGCTTCCGGTCCGTCGTTGCTCGCTTCTTCTTTGTCGGAGTGATATTCGCCGACTTTGACACTCAGCTTCTGCGGTTTGCCGTCGCGAATGATCCCGAGAGCAACAGTCGTTCCCGGAGCCACTTCGCTCACCGCCACTTGCAGTGCGCCGCCGTTGACGACTTTCTTCCCGTCGACCTCATCGATCACGTCTCCGCTCTTGAGGCCCGCGCGGCTGGCTGGCGAATCGGCCGTGACCTGGCTGACCACCGCTCCACTTGCCGTCTCTACGTGAAAGAAGCTGGCGTTTTCCGGGGTCACGTCGTTGATCCCGATGCCCAGGTAGCCGTGATGAACGGAGCCGGTCTTGATGATCTGGTCCGTTGTCGCCCTCGCGAGCTGAGCGGGGATCGCAAATCCCGCGCCGGCAAACGAGCCGTTGCCCGAGATGATGAATGTGTTGATGCCGATCAACTCGCCGTGCGCGTTGACCAGTGGCCCGCCTGAGTTGCCGCGGTTGATCGCAGCGTCGGTTTGAATGTAGCCACCGGGCTTGCGTGCGTCATCCGCGTAGGGGTTAGGACGATCGACAGCGCTGATAATGCCCCGTGTCACGGAGAACTGAAAAAAACCGAACGGGCTGCCAAAGGCGAGCACCGTCTGCCCAGGTTTCAGCTTGGTTGAGTCGCCCCAGTTAATGCTGGGCAGGTCCTTGGCATCGATCTTGATCACGGCGAGATCTGTGAGCTTGTCTGCGCCGACCAACTTAGCCGTGAGCACGCGACGATCATGCAGGGTCACACGAATCTGGACCGCGCCGTCTACCACGTGATCATTCGTTACGATGTAGCCATCCGGCGAAATAATGACGCCGCTGCCGATGCCATGCTCAATCTGCGGCCCCTGCTGTTGCCGTCCCGGCCCAAAGAATTGCGAAAATCCAGGAGGAAGGCCCCCCGGCGTTCCCCCGTCCATTCCGCCCTGCATTCCCTCTTCTTGCTGCTCTTCTCTGAAACGGGCCGCGGTCTCGCGCGACGTTACCGCGACGTTCACGACGGCAGGGGTGACGTGCGCGGCTACGGTTTCGACCGCATTGTCGAGCGCGACAAGCGAAGAGATGCTGTTGTCCTCAAGCGGGGCCGCCCCGGTGCCTGCCGCATGAACCGGGTTGTGGTTGATGACGAGCGTTGCGGCAAATATCAGTGCCGCGCCAACAATTGCCGGTGCCGCCAGCCGCTTCGTCCTTGCGATTAATGAATTAGTTGTAATGCGCATTGTTCATTGCTCCTAATTGAAGTGAATGGTAACTAAAGTTGGAAGAAGATCCAGCCGGCGCCGGCTGACACGTAAGTGCTCGAAGTATCGTCCGGGTTGTAAGTCATCACAGCAAACACAACAGCCGGGGAGTAAGACTTGTCCCACGAAGTGAGGACCATCCAATCGCCCTGACGTTGCGCAAGCTTCTCGCGTTGGCGCGCTCTCGCCCCTCGTAACGCTGATCTTCGGCTGAACTTTGAGTGATTTCTACTGTTTCTTTGCGCAGCAACCTGATCAGAGCTGCCAGAGCGATAAGAGACTAGAGAAGCTTTTGTCAGCCTCGTACCCTGATTACCGTCCTCTTGGAATGAGACATTCTGTAACCGCGCGCCATACGGAATTGCTTGCGAGGAGTGAGGCGGAACGAGCGCTACGCTCGGAGGCGTCACAGCAGTGAAGGAAACCAATTCCGGGCAGCGAGACAGACCGGCGGCCCCCAACACCAGGGCTGAGACCAGCCCGGCTGTCAGCCCGCGCGACAACTTCGGAGAGACCGCCTTTTCTCCGAGCAAAATCCTAAATACTCGTCGAGCAAGCGCCGGCCTCCGCTCCCACGCGCCGAGAGACAGCGAAGTAGCGCGGCGGTCGAGCGTACGATCCGCCAGACTGGCTAGGCAACTCGCGTAGGCATGAGGTGCCTGGGTCGCGCGCAAAACGCCGTCGTCGCAAGCCAGCTCGCGCTCAAAGCAGAGCCGTTTCTCAATCCACAGCAGGACGGGGTTGAGCGGAAACACGGCGAGAGCGATCTTTTGCAACAGATTGAGCCAGTCATCCGCGCGGCGCAGATGTTCGCGCTCATGCAGGACGATCTGCCGCAACTCCTCCGCGCTCAACTTTTCTATGAGCCAAGATGGAATGAGAATCCGTGGCGAGAAAAATCCAATCACGCTGGGTCGGTCTACTTGCGTAGATGTGAACACATGCACAGATCGACTGTCAGTGCTAATCAGCGTTTCTTCCATCTCAATCGGAAAGGCAAGCGGCGTCGCGTCGCGCCAAAGTGTGCGCAGCCGTACCGCATTCGAGGCCAGGCGGGCGAGCCGCAGCAACGACGAAATCCCCCACACGGCAGCGATCGCAAAACTCCATCGAACGTCAACCTGAAACATCGGTCCACTCCCGGTGCCGAGCTGCGTCTGGCCGCTGTGAGGCCAATGCAGGATGGGGAGGAGCGCGAGAATCCCGAACGCCGACGCCCACAGAGCAAATCTGTTGGCCGCTCTGATATTCGGTAAGAACCGCAGGCAGAGCAGGACGCACAAGGTGAGCAGGGCCCCTTGCCAGATGCCGGTCAGCAAGGCATTGGCAGACCCGGTCGAGATGGCCATGAGCAGATGCAGCAAGTCTGAACTCATTCCTTATGTCCCCCGCCGCGTACTTTGGCCCTCGCCTCGACGGGCTCGCCCCCGTTAAGTCCGTCCTCGGAAGCTCCGTCCCTGAGCGCGGCGTCGATGGCAGTCTTTAGACGGCTGAGTTCTTCCGGGGTGATGTCGTCATCCCCCAGCATCGAGAGCAGCAGCCGCTCCCGCGAATTCCCAAAGAACCGGCCCATCATGTGCCGCATTTCCGACTTGCCGGCTTCCTGCTCCGCGACACACGGGCTGTAAATGAAGGCGCGCCCCTCCTGCCGGTGTTCGACGTAACCCTTTTGCTCCAGGATCCTGATGGTCGTCAGCACCGAGTTATAAGCTAGCGCCGATGCCGCAGGGAGTGCCGCGACCAGGTCCCCGACCGCTGACTCTCCACGCTTCCAGAGAATTTTCATCAGCCTGAGCTCGGCTTCAGTAAGCGTGATTGATTTCTTCGGTGGCATGGTTGGTTCCGATCGCCCAGCTGAAAGGAGACCCTTATCTGCGGATTAGACTAGCAACTAAACGATTAGTTAGCAATAGCGAGCTTCGTTATCCAGCCACCGGTGGCCAGGCGAAAGCGGGAGAAATAATGCCCGGCCGACCACGGACTTAGCCCATCGCTTCCCCATCATGTAGACTCCGGTTCGACATCCAGAATCGACTCCGGGCATCCCAGCACGGGAAGATTCCGAATCACGATTTCCCGGAGCACTCATGATCCGCCGCGCGCTCAGCTCATCGTTCCTCACCCTGCGTTTTGCGCTCTTCCTGCTTCTCGCCCTCCAACTTGCCGCTAGCACAGCGCTGCGTGCCGATGGAAATTCCACGCTGCTGGTAGACGTCGACCATCGCGCATCGATCAGCCTGGACGGCGATTGGCACGCCATAGTCGACCCCTATGGCTCGGGCCTGTACGGCTTCCACGGCGCGGTCCTGACCAACGGCTACTTCATGAATGCGCCGTCGACCTATCAAGGCGGCCCAGAATATAGCTTCGCCAAATCGCCAACGCTCAAGGTCCCGGGCGACTGGAACACCCAACGCGACTCGCTCTTTTTCTACGAAGGCCCTCTCTGGTACCAACGCGACTTCGATTACCAGCCCAAACCTCACACCCGCGTCTTCCTCCACATCGGCGCCGCCAACTACAAGTCATACGTCTGGGTCAATGCGAAGAAGGCCTGCGAGCATGAGGGCGGCTTCACGCCCTTTGATTGCGAAGTGACCAGCCTCGTCCACGAGGGATCGAATTTCGCCGTCATCGCCGTAGACAACACTCGCCAACCCGAAAACGTGCCGACCCTTCAGACGGACTGGTGGAACTACGGCGGCCTGACGCGGGACGTTTCGCTGGTCGAGGTTCCCGAGCAGTTCGTCGACGACTACGAACTGCACCTCAAACGCGGAGGCCCGGCGAAGAACGGGGCCGGGGACCAAATCGAAGGCTGGGTCCACGTGGAAGGCGCGACGGCCGGCACGAAGGTCAGCGTCAACATACCGGGGCTCGAGGCCATCAATCATTCGATAACCGATAACACGGCCCGGGCACCGATACACTTCGACGTAAAAGGCCTGACCCGCTGGTCCCCGGAAACTCCGAAACTTTACAAGGTAGAGATTCAAGCTGGCGACGACAATCTCGAAGACGAAATTGGCTTCCGCACCATCGAGACCAGCGGCACGAAAATTTTGCTCAATGGCAAGCCGATCTTCCTGCGTGGCATCTGCATTCACGCAGAGGCCCCCTACCGCACCGGCCGCGCGTGGAGCGAACAGGACGCCCAGACCCTCCTCGGCTGGGTCAAGGAGCTCGGCGGCAATTACGTTCGCCTCGCGCATTACCCCCACGATCAGCGTATGACCCGGCTCGCCGACAAGATGGGCATTCTCGTCTGGTCAGAAGTCCCGGTGTATTGGGCGGTGCAATTCGAAAAGCCGGAAGTGCTGGCGAAGGCGCAGCAGCAGCTCGGCGAGATGATTCGCCGTGATCGCGACAAAGCCTCCGTCATTCTATGGTCAGTGGCGAATGAAACCCCGAATAATCCTGCGCGCACGGCATTCCTGAAGACCATGGTCGAGACCGCACACACGCAGGACCCAACCCGGCTAGTCACTGCCGCGCTGCTAGTCAAGACCAACGGCAACATCAAGACCGTCGACGACCCACTGGGTGAAGTGCTCGACGTCGTGGGCGCTAATGAATACGTCGGCTGGTATGAGCACAAGCCGGAAGACGCCGACGATACGGAGTGGCACATGACCTACGACAAGCCGCTCATCATGAGCGAGTTCGGCGGCGAATCAAAGGCGGGAATGCACGGCCCCGTGACGGAGCGTTTCACCGAGGAGTACCAGGCGAACCTCTATCGTCACCAGCTCGTCATGCTCAATAAAATCCCTCAACTGCGCGGCATGAGCCCCTGGATATTGATGGACTTCCGCTCGCCGCGCCGAGCGACCCCAGGCCTACAGGACTACTTCAACCGAAAGGGCCTGATCTCAGAGCACGGAGAAAAGAAGGCTGCTTTCTTCGTCCTGCAAAGGGCCTACAAGGAGAAGACCATTGGAAAAGCAGAGTAAGACGGAGTTGGATACGAAGGGGAAAACCCTCCTGCATTACTTGGTGAAGAAAATACCCACTGTTGAGGTGGAGATTCCATCCAGTTTCCCCACCTACAGTGAGGTCGTGGAAGACTTATCACTTCCCGCAGGACGAGCCGGCAATGTCGTTCAACAGAACGGGATGAATACTCTTGTGGACTGGTTGAAGCAAAATAGCCTCCCGGCTATCAGCGGATTGATCGTTACAAAGGCGAAATCAATACCCGGAGAAGGATTTTTCAGCGCCTACCAGAGGTCGCCCGAGGACAGGGAGTGGTGGAAGCAAGAAGTCCGAAGAGTAAAGGAATTCGATTGGTCCTCTGTCTTGCTGAGATTTCACTCCAACGAGAGCTGGACCGCACGTGGTTATAATTGAGGAAATTCTCATTTGGTTTCGCTGTGAAGTGACTGCCTTGCGGTGGAGCGAGAAGGTGTAGCCGGTTGCGACCACCGCTAACTGTTTGAATAGCCAAGCAAATGGGCTGGCAACAGCGAGGATAAGGAATACGTATAGATGAACGACACAGTCCTGGTCACTGGCGGAGCTGGCTTTATCGGCTCTAATTTTGTCCTCGATTGGATGAAGGCCGAGAAGAGCAAGCTCCTAAACCTAGACAAGCTGACCTACGCCGGCAACCTGCGCAACCTGTCGGCCCTAGAGAACGAACCCCGCCATATCTTCGTGCGCGGCGACATCTGTGACGCCGGCCTCGTTCGCGCTTTGCTGGCCGAGCACCGCCCTCGCGCGGTTGTAAACTTTGCGGCGGAGAGCCATGTTGACCGCTCGATCACGGGTCCTGAGGCATTTGTAATAACCAACGTCAACGGCACCTTCACCCTGCTCGAGGAATCGCGCAAATACTGGAGCGTCCTTCCGCCGGAAGACCAGGCGGCATTCCGCTTCCTCCACGTCTCGACCGACGAAGTTTACGGCAGCCTCCGACCTGAAGACCCGGCGTTCACCGAAGAAACGCCCTACGCCCCCAACAGCCCCTATTCCGCGTCAAAAGCCGCATCCGACCATCTGGTTCGCGCCTACTTTCATACCTACGGCCTGCCCGTTTTGACGACGAACTGCTCCAACAACTACGGCCCCCACCACTTTCCAGAGAAGTTGATCCCGCTCATGATCCTTAACGCGCTGGAGGGCAGGCCTCTCCCCGTCTACGGAGACGGTTTGAACGTCCGCGACTGGCTCTACGTGGGCGATCATTGCGAGGGTATTCGGATGGTGCTCGCAGCGGGCCGCGCCGGCGAGACCTACAACATCGGCGGCAGCAACGAGCGCAATAATCTCGAAGTCGTGTACGCGATCTGCGACACACTCGACGAATTGCGGCCGGATGCGGGGCCCTCGCCAAAGAAGCGCCGCGAGCTAGTCACCTACGTCAAAGACCGCCCGGGCCACGATCGCAGGTACGCAATCGACGCGACTAAAATCCACGCGGAACTGGGCTGGACGCCGCGCCATCGGTTCGAAGACGGTATTCGCGACACGATCCAGTGGTACCTCGGCAACATGGGCTGGGTCGACGAAGTTCGATCAGGCGCTTATCAAAACTGGCTAGAGCTGAACTACTCGGGGCGCTGACGGATGGCAACGAAGGGAATTATTCTCGCAGGCGGTTCGGGCACGAGGCTTTATCCCCTGACCAAGGTCGTATCGAAACAGCTTCTGCCCGTCTATGACAAGCCGCTGATTTATTACCCGCTGAGCACGCTGATGCTGGCCGGGATTCGCGACGTGCTTGTGATTTCGACACCCGAAGACACTCCCCGCTTTACGGCGATGCTGGGGGACGGTAGCCAGTGGGGGATGAACTTCAGCTTCGCCGTGCAGCCGAGCCCGGACGGGCTCGCGCAGGCGTTCATCATTGGCAAACAATTCATCGGCAGCGATCATTGCGCTCTGGTCCTGGGGGACAACATCTTTTATGGGTATGCGCTTGGCGCCCAGCTCAGGCGCGCTGCGATTCAGGAGCGCGGGGCAAGCGTCTTCGCGTACCGGGTAAGCGACCCGGAGCGTTATGGGGTGGTTGAATTTGCCCCCGACGGCCGCGCTGTCAGCCTGGAAGAGAAACCGGTGAAGCCCAAATCCGCGTATGCAGTCACCGGACTCTATTTTTATGACAACGATGTGGTCAAAATCGCGGAGAACCTGCGTCCCTCGCCACGCGGCGAGCTTGAGATCACCGACGTTAACCGCAACTACCTCGAAGCGGGAACGCTAACCGTCGAGCGTATGAGCCGTGGCGTGGCCTGGCTCGATACCGGTACGCACGACTCTCTACTTGAGGCCGCAACATTCATTCAGACGATTGAGAAGCGTCAGGGTCTAAAGGTAGCGTGCCCTGAGGAGGTCGCTTATCGCACCGGCTTCATCACCGGTGGCGAACTGGCGAAGCTCGCGGAGCCGCTGCGCAAGAGTGGCTATGGAGAGTATCTGCTGTCGATATTGCGAGAGGACCGTGAGCTGTAATCGGCCGCTACCCCGCCTCCAGGCCACGTCGTTTATACTCAGGCATTAGCCGTTTCGAGATGTAGAGAGGGAATTAAGAGTGCAAAGCATTGCAGGGCTTGGTCGCCCCGTGCTGGCAGCGGGGTCGCTCCTGGTTGTCGCCGGATTGCTGGGCTGTGGTAATCAATACCGTCCCGTCATCGTTCCAGTGACCCCTACAGGCCCCCCGCAGCAAGGGCTGGCGTTAGTAGCAGTGGTTTCGGCGGTGAGTCCGACATCA
The DNA here is from genome assembly GCA_036401395.1 of Acidisarcina sp. Classification (GTDB taxonomy): domain Bacteria; phylum Acidobacteriota; class Terriglobia; order Terriglobales; family Acidobacteriaceae; genus DASWUZ01. The sequence continues at coordinate 1,487 of DASWUZ010000376.1, read as the reverse complement.
GGCGGGGTCGGAACGATCCTTGATTTTGCAGGCGATGGTATTCAGGCGCAGATCAACCTTGGGAACATTCCTCTTGGGTTTGCAGAGAACGCAAGCGGCGGGCAGGCACTCACTGTAAACAGCGACGGCACTCTGAATGGGTTCGCTGTGAGCAGCTCGATCCAGACCAAGAATGTCACCACCTCCTCGCTGCTGCCCGGGGTAGGGCCCTTCAATGTTCTCAGCACTACGGGTGTCTACTATATTGCGGAGCGAAATGCTGTCCCCAACGTGGTGGGCGTTCTTACAGGCTCGCCTCCGGGAACGCAGCAGGATGTCCCCGTCCCTCCTGGATTGGTTACGCTGGTCGGAAGGACAGGTACGCAGCGAATATATGCGCTGAGCCAGCTTGTCGGGGGTGAGGCGTGCAACACACCCGGGGCGGTCACTGCCCCCGGAGTTGCGTCCGGCATCGAGACCGCGACGAACACTATTTCGACCAGCCTGCCCGTCGGCATTTGCCCTGTTTATGGGCTACAGTCCATAGAGGGTTTCCGGACTTTCATTTTGAATCGCGGAAGCGGCACCGTCACCGTTATCGACTCGCAGAAGAATGTGCTGGATAACCAGAATGGCGGCAAGAACACGACCTTCACGGTTGGGGCAGGGCCCGTTTACGCGGAGCTGTATGACCCGGCCAGCAAGCTGGTCACGTCAAACTATGACGGAAACAGTATCAGCGTGATCGATGTAACGACCGATGTGTTCGACAACGATTCGCCGCAGTTTGGTACTGTGCATACCATCCCTGTAGGGCGGGGGCCGAGCCAAGTCACCGTGTTTCAGGATGGAACCCGGGCCTACGTTGCCAACTCCCTGGACAGCACCGTCAGCGTGGTGAACCTCAATAGCTATACCGTTGAGAAGGTGATTCCGGTAGCCGGTACGCCGCGGCTGATCAGCTCCATTTACAGTACGCCTTACGGCAAGGTGTACGTGACCTCGCCGGATATTGCTTCGGTGACTGTGATTCGCACGGATACGGATACGGTTGAGACTACGATCCCGGTGCAGGGGAACCTGGTCGATCTGCGGGTACAACGGCAGAATATCGCACTTAATTCGCAGCCGATCAATGTCAGCTATATACCCGGTGCGGGCGTGCCTTGCGTGCGTGGAACGCCCTGCTATGTAGGGCCTTGATCGGCTCCAGGGCTGTTATTTGCGTCCTTCTGGGGTTTACTAGGTTCAGCTGATCGGCAGCTCCCAGCGCGGCGCGCGCGCAAGATGTAGTGCTGCAATGAGTACGGGCCGACTCTCGGCTCTTATTTGTTAGTTAAAGCCTCGACTCCGGGGAGTTTTTTGCCTTCCAGAAATTCCAGGGATGCGCCGCCGCCGGTAGAGATATGGGTGATTTTGTCGGCTACTCCTGCCTGGGTGACGGCAGAGACTGAGTCGCCGCCACCTACGATGGTAATTGCGCCGGATTCAGCGATGGCTTCGGCGAT
>DASWUZ010000375.1:0-5408 GCA_036401395.1 Acidisarcina sp. | reverse complement strand
CTCTACACCGCGCTCGAAGACTACAAACTCGACATCATCATCGGGCAGGGACCCGCCGCGCGCACTCACGTGATGGAGATCAAGCCCTTCACGTTTGTCGCCGCCACCACCCGCCCAGGCCTGCTCTCGTCGCCGCTGCGTTCACGATTTGGAATTTTGCTGCGGCTGGAGTTTTATTCGGAGGACGATCTGCGGTTTATCGTGTCGCGCTCGGCCGAGGTCATGAACGTCCCCATCGATGAAGACGGCGCTGCTGAAATCGCGATGCGTTCTCGCGGCACACCGCGCATTGCTAACCGCCTGCTGCGGCGCGTGCGCGACTACGCCCAGGTGCGCGGCAGCGGAACTATCGACCGCGCCATCGCCGAGTCCGCACTTAAGTTGCTTGAAGTGGATGCTCACGGCTTCGACGAGCTGGACCGCCGCCTGCTCCTCACCATCATCGAAAAATACGACGGCGGTCCGGTGGGGCTGAATACGCTCGCTGCATCGCTTGCCGAAGAGGAAGACGCGCTCGAAGAAGTCTATGAACCATTCCTCATCCAAATAGGCTTCCTCGACCGCACGCCCCGCGGGAGAGTAGCGACCCGCCGCGCCTACGAACATTTCGGCATCCCGCTGCCTCGAAGGCAGACGCCGCTCTTCTAGTTCCGGCGAGTATAGACTTATGTCATGGCGACGGCAGCCGGAGTTTCAATAGAGACCTATCTGCGGACCGAATACGAGCCCGACGCTGAATACATCGATGGGGAAATAGAAGAACGAGCTACAGGTGAAGACGATCACTCCGCCTGGCAGGCAGCGATACAAAAGTGGTTTTTCAAACACGAAGAGGAATGGGACGTACGTGTCCGCCCCGAGCTGCGTGTACAAACCAGCCCTACCCGCTTCCGCGTACCAGACGTGTCCATCCTCGATGCACAGCTGCCTCGCGAACCCATCGCGACCCATCCACCGATCGCCGTCTTTGAAATCCTCAGCCCCGAAGACACTCTCCGCCGTCTCACTCGCAAGCTGCGCGACTACGCTGGTATGGGAATTCCGGAGATCTGGGTGATCGATCCGGAGACAGGCCTCTTCTCGCGTTTTGAAGAGGACCAGCTAATGCGCCGCACACATTTCCACCATGCTGGTATGGGAATAGAGTTCCCGATGGCTGAGATCACGGTGCTCGTTCGCTGACGTCCCAGTCGTCCGCGTGACCTGCTTCGACAGGGGCTTCAACCGCATCTTCAACGTGGGCCGCCCCCTCCCCAGTGTACAATTGACATGTCGCTGAGTACGTTCAAAACCTCCCGCGAGGCAGCAATTCACGTCCGATGGGCGACATACCACGGCATCGAAATGATGGCGCAGCGTCGGCACGAGCTTGCAACCTTAAATCAGGTATAGGACTCTAGTAATAGGAGTCCCCAGCAGCTCTGAACGGCCCTAACCAATAGAACCGCCCTATGAATCTTTCTTGGCTTCCATCGCGGGAGAACTGGGACGCAGAACTGTCGGCTGCCCGCAAGCTCCCCGCCGATACCGCTGTACCTCTGCTTTTAAGTCTGGCGGACTGCGCCCTGGATTTCGTTCAAACGGCGCGTCTTGACAAGGCGCTCTCAAGTTTCAAGGCTGACGTACGGCCCCGGCTAAACCGCACCCGTCCGGTGAAACTGGCGTTGATCGGGTCTTCGACGCTGGCCCACCTCCCGCCCGGCATTCGTGTGGCGTGCGCTCGCCGCGGCATCTGGATAGATATTTTTGAGGGCCACTATGGCTCCTATCACCAGGAACTGGCCGACCCTTCATCCGATCTTTATGCATTTAAGCCCGACATCGTGCTGATAGCTCTGGATGCGCACCACGTCGCCGCAGCCGAACAACATCAGCCGGGTCGCACGGTTGAGACGCTGGCCGCCTGCTGGCAATTGGTGAGGGAAAACCTGGGCGCTACCGTTATTCAACAAACCGTGCTGCCCGTGTTTCCGCCGCTGCTCGGAAGTAATGAACATCAGCACCCTAATTCCCGGCACAGCTTGATCTCTCAGGTCAATCGAGACATCCGGGCTGCTTCCGCGGCCGAAAACGTGGCCCTGCTCTCAGTCGATATGTTCGCGCATATGGAAGGCTTGAACACCTGGTTCAGCCGCGAGTTATGGCATCGCTTCAAGCAGGAGATACATCCTTCAGTAAGTCATTTCTATGGCGAACACGTCGCGCGAATTATAGCTTCCATTCGCGGCCTATCGTATAAGTGTCTCGTGCTTGACCTCGACAATACTTTGTGGGGCGGAGTTATCGGAGACGACGGCCTTGATGGCATTCACCTTGGCCAGGGACACGCAGTTGGCGAGGCTTTTGTGTCATTTCAGAAATATGTGAAGGCACTCGGCGAACGGGGAATCATTCTCGCGGTCTGCTCTAAAAATGACCTCGCCAATGCGCAGTCTCCATTCGAGCAGCACACCGAAATGATTTTGCGCACTGGGGACATAGCCTGCTTTGTCGCGAACTGGGAAGACAAAGCCTCGAACCTAAGGAAGATTGCCGGCACTTTGAACATAGGGCTGGACTCGATAGTCTTTGCCGACGACAATCCTTTCGAACGGAATTTAGTGCGCCGCGAATTGCCGATGGTTGCAGTGCCGGAGCTACCCGAGGAGCCTGCGCTTTATGAATCCATGCTGGCGGCTGCGGGCTACTTCGAGGCCATCAGCATCACCGGCGAAGATCAGGAACGCAATCGGCTGTATCGGGAGAATGCACAACGAGAGCGCGTACGCGAGGCCTCGACGGACATGAGTAGCTATCTGAAGAGTCTTGACATGAAGCTGCTATGGTCAACGTTCGATGCATCTAGCCTGGCGCGGGTCACGCAGTTAATCAATCGTAGTAATCAGTTCAACCTAACGACCCGGCGATATACGTACGATGAAGTGAAGGCAATGCTGAGCGACCCGGCGGTCATCACGCTGCAACTTAGGCTTACAGATGCATTCGGCGACAACGGGCTGATAGGTGTAGTAGTTGGAAGAATGACCGACCATCAGGTGCTTGAGATCGATACATGGCTCATGAGTTGCCGCGTGCTTGGCAGGCAGGTAGAGGAGGCCACTCTCAATCTGCTCGTTGAACAAGCGAGCACGCATGGAGCCACATCCCTGACGGGCTTCTACTTCCCTACAGCGAAGAATGGCATGGTGAAGCTCCACTACCAGAGGCTCGGTTTCGACCTGGTTTCCCCGGCTGACGCCCCTGACTCTATATGGCATCTCTCACTGACCGATTACGTGCCACGACCTACATACGCGATTCCAGTTGAAGTAGAAGCAAAGCGCGGTGCCGCAGGAGAAGCCAATGACCACGGAGCAGATTTACAGTCAGCTTACACAGGTATTTCGTAATGTTTTCGACGATGACACTATAACCCTGCAACCGACTACCACAGCAGCGGATATCCCGGAGTGGGATTCACTAAGTCACACGAACCTGATTGCAACGACGGAGTCCGTCTTCAAGATCAAGTTCAGGACCGCGGAACTTGAATCCTTGCGTAATGTCGGACACTTCGTGGAAGTAATTTCCTCCAAGGCGGCGTGATTATCTCTATGGGAACCATAATTACCAATGCCGGCGTCTCCGACGATGCTGCTATCCACCAGGCACCGCCTGGGGAGGAAGCCCCTCCGGGCAACGGCGGCTCGCTTTGGGCTAAGCTGGCCTTTTTTATCGCGGTCCCAATAGCTTTCTGGTTTATTGCATTCTTCTTTATCAAGACACCAATCTTTAGAAAACATTTTGACCAGGATTGGATATCTGCGAGTAGTCCGGTCTACACGGCCCGAAATGTAAATTGCGAGATAGTCGTCTATGGAGATTCGAGTGCGATCACGGGGGTAGACCCTGAGGTCGTACAAAAGATGACCCACCTGAAGACTTGTAATATCGCGCAGTCCAAGGGTGCGCTCGTGGTGCTTGGCACCGGCGGGCTTGATGTATATCTGCGCAACAATCAGCGACCGAAGTATCTGGTAATTCAGTTCGCCGGGCCAAACTTTTACAAGCCTACCAGCTGGGCCGACTCGCCTGGATTCATGGAAGGCATTGTTCCTTTAATCCGCTACTTTCCTAAGCGGGACCTGATCTCTCTCCTTCCGCGGCATCCCGAGGTCATAACAGGAGTGCTCACCTACGCCTTTCTAGCAGGCCCTGAAAGCGTGTGGAAGTCGCGCCATAGCCCGCTCAAGATAGCGGGCTCGCCGGAGACGCCTATCAATGTGCACTTTGTTCGCACCGAGCCTGCTTACTCCAGTTGTAAACAGCAGGCGGACGGCGACCGCATTTTTCACAAGCCGGATCCTGCTTTTATCAGCGGATTGAGGGAACGTTATAGCAAGCTCGCTGACCATCTGATCATAGACGTGGCGCCGGACACTGAATGTGATCAGCGAGTGCCGTACCTGCGAGCCCACCTTGGAGGGCTTGACAATACTTTGCAACAATATCCAGTCACTCTGTTTAATGACGGCTATACGCATTACGCACCAGCCGGATCGCTGCGCTTATCGCAGGAACTTGCAAATCAGATCAATTCGTATCATGCTCCCGAGCAAAACTCGCTCGCGAATGTAGCCACGCATCCAGTCGTGCCTGGGAGCCAACGCTAAATGCTATTCAACTCGCCGCCATTTCTTGTCTATTTTCTTCCGGCGTGCCTGCTCGGCTATCAAATTGCCGCTCACTTCGGCCGACGCGCGGTAATCGGCTGGCTGGTGCTCGCTTCTCTTGTCTTCTACGCTTACTGGAATCCCAGCTTCGTCATCGTGCTTATAACATCGATGCTTGTCAACTTCGCCGTCAGCAAAGCGATCGCGGCTGCCGGCGAACAAAATAAGACACGGTGGATGATCGTTGGAGTTACGCTTAACCTTGCAGGCCTCTGCTACTTCAAATACTTATTTCCTACGATCAAGTTTTTGGCATCGTTTGGAGCGGGGCACCATTCTATCCGCGAAGTATTGCTGCCGCTGGGGATTTCTTTCTTCACGTTCACCCAGATAGCTTATCTCGTAGATCTGAGCCAAGGAGAGGCTACCGAACAGAACTTCCTTGAGTACGCACTGTTCGTCACCTTCTTCCCCCATTTAATCGCCGGCCCTATCCTGCATCATCGCGAGATCATGCCGCAGTTCTCAGAAGACCGCAGTTATAAGCTGAACCCCGACGATCTTATGGTCGGCATCAGCTGGTTTGTTATGGGAATGGCGAAGAAGACGCTCATCGCCGACAAACTCGCTCTCGTTGCAGCGCCGGCTTTCGACTACGTCGCTTATCGCAGCCCGTTGGAAGCATGGGTCGGGGTCGTCTGTTATTCACTACAGTTGTACTTTGATTTCTCCGGCTACTCCGATATGGCCATCGGT
>DASWUZ010000374.1:0-2122 GCA_036401395.1 Acidisarcina sp. | reverse complement strand
GCCTTCAGAAGAGCTGCGGGGGGGCGCATCCAATGTAGGCTCCTCAGGCAACCCCAACTTAGCGCGCTGTTCCTTCAAAAGAGCCTTGCGCGAAAGTTTGATGCGGTTGCCCTCGATCGACATGACGCGCACCAGGATCTGATCGCCTTCCTTCAACTCGTCCTTTACTTCTTTGACGCGGTGCTCGGCAATCTCGCTGATGTGCAGCAGGCCGTCGGTGCCCGGGAAGAGCTCGACGAACGCGCCGAATTCCGCGAGGCGGACGACTTTGCCGAGGTAGGTCTTGCCTACTTCGGGAACGGCGGTGATGTCGCTGATCATTTGCAACGCGCGCGCCAGACCCTCAGCGTCGCTCGATGCCACATTGACGCGGCCGGAGTCGTCGACGTCGATCTTGACCTGGGTCGCTTCGATGATGCCGCGAATCACCTTGCCGCCCGGCCCGATGAGGTCGCGAATCTTGTCCGTCGGAATCATCAGGGTGCGAATCTGCGGTGCGTGCTTCGACTTTTCTGTACGGGGCTCAGCGAGCGCAGCGTCCATCTTGTCGAGCAGCCACAGCCGGCCGTGACGCGCCTGTTCGAGGGCCTCGCGCATGATCTGGCTGGTGATGCCGCTGATCTTGATGTCCATCTGCAGCGCGGTGATGCCCTTGCGGGTGCCCGCTACTTTGAAGTCCATATCGCCGTAGTGGTCTTCGGCGCCGGCAATGTCGGTGAGGATCGCGTAAGCATCGCCTTCCTTGACGAGGCCCATCGCGACGCCTGCAACTGCCGCCTTGAGGGGGATGCCCGCATCCATCAGCGCGAGACTTGCGCCGCAGACAGAGGCCATCGACGAAGAGCCGTTTGACTCGAGAATGTCGGAGACTACGCGCAGGGCGTAGGGCGATTCTTCTTCGCTGGGCAGCACGGCGAGGATGGCGCGCTCGGCGAGTGCACCGTGACCGATTTCGCGGCGTCCCACGCCGGTCATGCGGCCGGTTTCGCCGACTGAGAATGGCGGGAAGTTGTAGTGAAGCATGAAGCGCTTCCGCTGCTCGCCTTCAAAGCTCTCGAGGCGCTGGGAATCGTCGTTGGTGCCCAGGGTGACGGTGACGAGGGCCTGCGTTTCGCCGCGCGTGAAGAGCGCCGAACCGTGGGTGCGTGGCAGTACGCTGGTCTCGATGGTGATGGCGCGAATCTCGTCGAACGCGCGACGGTCGGGGCGAATGCGCTCCTTCGTTACCGCGTTGCGGAAGATGTTTTCGCGAAGGGTCTCGTAATACTTCGCCAGCTTCTTCTTGGCGTCTGCATCGCCCGGAGGCAGGTCCTTCGCCAGCTCATCCTTGACGCCTTTGACGAGCGCGCTGCTTTCGAACTTCGGGTGCTTCTGGGTATCCAGAGCGTCCTGCAGACGGTCGTAAGCCTTCGACGCGATGTTGTCGTAGTATTCGGTGTCGAACTCGGGTGCCTTGACGGCGCGCTTCTCTTTGCCGGCGAGCTTGACCAGTTCTTCGATAGCCGCGACGATCTTCTTGATCTCAACGTGGGCGAAGTCGATCGCGTCGGCAACGACGGTCTCGCTGACTTCCTTGGAGCCGCTCTCGACCATGACGATGCCGTTCATAGTGCCGACGACGGTGATGTTGAGGGTGCTTACTTTGCGCTCTTCGTAAGACGGATTGATGGTGTAGACATCGTCAATGAAACCGACGCGGACTGCTCCGACAGGGCCGTTGAAGGGGATGTCCGAGAGGGCCAGCGCGGCGCTCGCGGCGTTGATGCCGATGACGTCGGGGTCGTTCTCTTTATCCGCTGAAAAGACGAGGGCAATGACCTGGGTCTCGTTGCGGAAGCCCTCGGGGAACAGGGGGCGAATCGGGCGATCGATCTGGCGGCTGGTTAGGACTTCGCGCTCGCTGGGACGACCCTCGCGCTTGATGAAGCCGCCGGGAATGCGGCCGCCGGCGTAGGCGTACTCGCGGTAATCCACGGTGAGGGGGAAGAAGTCGATGCCCTCTTTAGGGTCGGGCGATGAGATCGCGGTGGCGAGAACTACGCTGTCACCCTGGGTGACGAGAGCTGCGCCGGAGGCCTGCTTGGCCATGCGGCCGGTTTCAAAGGTCAGTTGCTTGCCGCCG
>DASWUZ010000373.1:0-26641 GCA_036401395.1 Acidisarcina sp. | reverse complement strand
CGCGTTATCCAATGACTTCCTGCGGGAAACAGGTGTCGGCCTCCGCCATTTCCGCGGCATTCCCGATAACACGCTTGACCAGCTAGCTCTAACTCGCAAGCTTCTGCGAGAGGGCGCCTCCGGCCCCGATGTTCTGGACGTCGATGTATCCTGGTTGGGAGCGCTACAAGGGGATCTAGCTGATCTAAGACCCTATTTCACGGCTGAAATGACATCAATGGGGACGGGCCTTGCGTCGAGCTACGTAGTAGGCGGCAAGCTCGTGGCAATTCCGTATCAGAATCACGTAGGCGCGCTGGAGTATCGAGAGGATCTTTTACGCAAATATGGCTATGATCATCCTCCGAAGACGTGGGACGAACTTGAGCGAATGGCTGTACGAATCCAGGCAGGGGAACGGGCGAAAGGCAAGAAAGATTTCTGGGGATACGTCTGGCCAGGGGCCGCCGCTGAGTCTTTAACTTGCGATGCATTGGAGTGGCAGGTTTCGGAAGGAGGGGGGCGAATCATTGAGAGCGACTCAACCATAAGTGTTAATAATCCGGCCGCCATTCGGGCTTGGCAACGCGCAAAGGGCTGGATTGGCTGGATTTCGCCGCCAAGCGTGCCGCAGTATAGCGAGGTTGACGCCGGCAACGCGTTTGACTCGGGGAGATCGGCATTTGCACGACGCTGGATAGGTGATCCTGCAAGGCCCTCAACAAATGCCGGCGAGGGTCTGCGGCTTCATCCCTGGGTATCTGAACCTTCCCACATTGAGATCGGCTACACGACGATGCCTGGGGGTTCAGTGGCGGCAGCCGGCACTTTGGGTGGTATGGGGTTGGCAATTTCCAAACACTCAAATCACCCTCGGGAAGACGCGACTCTTATCCGGTTTCTGATCCGCAAGCAATTTGAATCGTGGCAGGAAATCACTCTTCCGAAGTCCACTCAAGTTGTCATTTACGACCTGTCGCCGATGCTCGCGCGGCGCAACAATTCGGACAAGGCCGCGCCTCCAATCGTGGTTAGCCGGCCTTCCGCAGTGGCAGCGAACTCGTATGAACAGGTGACGAGAGCTTACTTCGGAACCATACATTCGGTCCTTACCGGGGAACGAGGCGCGCCAGAGGCTGCAGCGGAATTAGAGAGAAGCCTCATAAAAATCACCGGGTTCCGCACCGGGCCGCCGTAACGGAGTGATTAAAGCCGACAAGGATGGCTGGTGTACAGTTAGTTGCCTTAACTATGAGAACGGCGGGTCAGATGAAGTCATTAGATGCGAAGCATTTCGACCTCGATCCAAGTGTGAAGCTGACGTTTGTTCTGCTGGTCGGATTAATTCTAGGGGGGAATGTACTGCTTATTTGGCAATTTCATATTGGTCAGGTTCAAGCAGAACGAGTTACACGGGTGAGCGGGCAAATGGCATCTGTCCTTCGCCTTCAAGGAAGTCTACTGTCATTTCATCAAAGGTTGAGCGAACTGGCACAGTCAAAAAATGCGTCGCTTCTAAAAACAGAATCTGTGGCATTGCAGGATGCTCTATTTGAGCAAGTGCAGCAAACGAGAAACACGCTCACGCCTCTGCAGTCTGAGACCAAAGTAGATCCACTCTTATTGCCGACTCTCGACGCAATTGAAATAGGTTTGCCTGCGCAGCTAGACGCAATCACTGACCTGGCATCTGTCGGCGACTGGAATGCGGTCAGCTTCCGCATCGATGAAAGGCTTAACCCATTTGAGATTGAGGCAGCGGCGCTAGTTAAGAGTGTCGATCAGGACTTCGCCGAAGAACTCTCGCGATCGCAATCAAACATGAAGAGCGTGCAGGACAGAATATACATCCTCGTGCCCGCTACTGCCATATATACTTTTGTCGTCGCCACGTTCTTCGCCTGGGCAATAGCGCGAAAGATCCTTCACCTTCGCTTCGAAGCTCGTGTGAATGAGCGAACCCGAATTGCACGGGATCTTCACGATACGCTGCTGCAAAGTTTTCATGGGCTGCTTCTTCACTTGCAAACTGCTTCCAGCCTGCTTCCAATGCGTCCCGAGCAAGCAAAACAAAGACTCGATAGCTCTATCGATAAGGCTGATCAGGCCATCGCCGAAGCTATGGATGCGGTACGAGACCTGCGATCATCCTCGCTCGATGTTAACGACCTTGCGGATACCATAAGGGCAAGCGGAGAAGAGCTCTCAGAGGATGTGACCGACCGGACTGCCGCCGCCTTTCGAGCAGAAGTGGAAGGCAGACCACGGGAACTGCATCCGATCCTGCGAGACGAAGTCTACCGAATTGCGATCGAGGCCATGCGCAATGCCTTCCGGCATTCAGGGGCGCGACAGATCGAGGTGGGCCTTCGCTACGACGGAGCGCAATTTCGGTTGCGCATACGGGACGACGGAAAAGGGATCGACCGGAGGGTTCTTGCGAGGGACGGGCGCGCCGGTCATTTCGGGCTGGCTGGCATGCGGGAACGGGCAAAAATTATGGGTGGCAAGCTGACCATCTGGAGTGAACACAACTCCGGTACGGAGGTCGAACTGATCGTTCCTGCCTCCATCGCCTACGCTTCATCCTCCACTGGCCGGCACTCCTGGCTGTCAGACGGCCTGACGAAGAGGTCGACCGGTAGAGTTTCAGCCGAGGAAGAGTTGGACGCGAAAGAAGCGGATGCAACACAGACGGATGAGATAGAGACAAAGGCGAGATCATAACTGCCTCAAACGTCCGATCTGGACTCTCTTGGTCGATCGTCTTTTCAGCTCTCACGCAATCGCCTCGTCGGTTGCTTTTCAACGGGACATCGCAGCTGACTGCCTTAACCTATCGGCCTCATAGCACTATGTGATTGCTTCGTCTCCACACTTCCTGAGGATGCTGGCAATTGATGGGCGGGTTCTTATGGTGGTGAAGGATCTTTCCGTGCTGCACGGCGTTCTTTGGCTCTGGATTGCGGATATTTCCACATCAATTTTACGGCCCTGATCGGAGGTCGTTTGTATAGACAAATGGCAGTTATTTACGACGAGTCACATGAAGCGGAACGCGCCCTAAGGGCGGCTATTTCCCTCGCGGGCACCCTGAGTTCCCACCTACATATTGTTACCGTCATCAAACCTGCGCCGGTGTATACCGTCTATGCGGACGCTGTAGATCCACAAGTTGCCCGGGTAATCGAAGGGGATCACCTTACTTTCTACGCACAACTGCAGGCGAGGGCTGCGACCGTCGCGCAGGCGGCAGAGTTATCCGTGACGAAACACCTCTTGCAGGGAGTCGAAGTAGAAAGCATCATCGACCTCCTTAAAGCAGAGCGAGTAGATCTGCTCGTCCTGGGCCTGCATCGGGAGACTTCGACTATTGCGAGACTGTGGAACAGGGTCTTTGAACTGGCTGAGAATGCCCCGTGTAGTCTGCTTGGTATTCACTAGCCCAAACATTCCCATTGCTTTCGTTATTCGAAATAGCCTCGCCCCAGGGCGATCATCACGGCGTGTGTTCGATCGTTCGCCTGGAGTTTGGCAAGAACATTCCGAACGTGTCCCTTCACCGTGTCCTCGGAGATTCTGAGGCAGTCTGCTACCGCCTTGTTTGACTTGCCTGTTGCGACCGATTGCAGCACCTCGAGCTCTCGAATGGATAGGTCGTCATTGCTTACGTGCGCTGCGATCTCCTTCGCAATTTCTGGTGAGATATGCCGATGACCGTTATGGACTCGCCTGATGGCAGTAACGAGTTCATTCCGGAGTGTTCTTTTCAGCAGATAACCCATCGCGCCGCTCTTCAGCGCACGGGACGCGTTGACGTCACCTGGATAAGTAGTAAGGATAAGGATCCGCGCATGAGGAAATTCCTTTAGTATCTCCGCAGTCGCCGCGATACCATTTATCTCCGGCATGCGGAGATCCATCAGAGTTACATCAGGCATGTATTCTCTGAACGCCTTCACGGCCTCGCAACCCGTCGAGGCTTCTGCAACCATCTCCATGTCTGACTGTGCATAAAGTGCTGATGCGATGCCGTCCCTCATCAGCGGATGATCGTCGGCGCAGAGAACCTTGATAGAGCTGGACGCTCCCATACGGCAACCTCCATAAGACCTTGAATAGATGCTTGCCTCCTCATCCCGGAAACAAGGACCGCCATCTCTCGGTGAGAGTACCACTGGAGGTGGGGATTCCGCACCACCCAAAAGTGTTGACCGCTAGAAGGAGTTGACGTCAAGACTGCCTCCGCGCGCTCCCGCGCGAGCGTGCTTCATAACTCCCTTCTACGCAGGCGGGAGTGCGGTCTGGACACTCATCCGCTGCGCGGCAAGTGGTACGTCCAAAGGCGCCACATGACGCGGCCCGCCTGGTGTCAACCCGAAAGAGTGGTCACCAACTCACCGGAAAGGCTCTTTTTCGCGCCTTACACGCGACCTATCCTTCTGACTAGGCATAAATCCTCATAGTGGCGGCCTCCGTTAAGGCAGCCGCCATTGACCGGATATCAAACCTGGAAACAGCGGAGATCATCATGCAAACGCTCACGGTGAAGGACGGAACCCAGATCTATTACAAGGACTGGGGCTCTGGCCAGCCTCTGTTCTTTCATCATGGATGGCCACTTTCGGCTGACGATTGGGACACCCAGATGATGTTCTTTCTCGACCGCGGTTACCGGGTCATCGCTCACGATCGACGAGGCCATGGTCGATCCACCCAAACTCTCACCGGGAATGACATGGACACATACGCTGCAGATGTCGCTGAGCTGGCGACAAAACTCGAGCTGCGAGAAGCGGTCCACATCGGACATTCAACGGGAGGCGGCGAGGTAGCACGATACATTGCGAGGCATGGGAAGGGACGTGTCGCAAAGGCTGTGCTCGTTAGTGCGGTCGCACCCATTATGGTGAAGGTAAAAAATAATCCAGGCGGTTTGCCTGTCCAGGTTTTCGACGAGATGAGGAAATCGGTCTTGTCTCGACGATCCCAATTCTTCCAGGACCTGACCATTCCTTTTTACGGCTACAACCGGCCTGGCGCGATAGTCTCTCAGGGCGTTCGAGACAATTGGTGGCGGCAGGGCATGATGGGTGGCATCAAGGCCCAGCATGACTGCATCGAGGCTTTTTCTGAGACCGACTTCACGGATGATCTGATGAATATAGACGTTCCTACATTGGTCATGCATGGCGAAGACGACCAAATAGTACCTTTCGCTGACGCTGGCCCGCTTTCCGCCAAGCTGTTGAAGAGGGGCACATTGAAAGCCTACCCGGGACTCCCGCATGGAATGCCGACCACGAATGCGGAACAGATCAACGCCGATCTCCTGGCTTTCATTCAAGAGTAATTTCTGGAGAGCGTCGAGGGATTTGAATGGTCGTTGAAGCAAGTGCTTTGTCTTTAGAGTTTCAAAACGGTAGAAGGCGCCACAATTCGCCGTTCTTAAAAGCCCTCGCCGGATATTGGGCACTGACAAAGCCGGAAGTGAACGCGCTGGTTGCTGTTACCGTGGGTATCGCCTTCCTCATGGCCTCGGCGCGAGAACCTCGCCATTTCCCAGCCTTGATCCTTGTAAATGTTTTATTTGGAACCCTGATGATATCTGGCGGGAGCAGCGCACTTAACCAGTACATCGAGAGGCGTTTTGACGCGCGGATGCGGCGAACCTCACGTCGTCCGCTCGCGTCCGGGATATTGAAACCCGGTGAAGCGTTTTACTTTGGGTTGCTGTTGTCAGCCACGGGCGCTGTGTACCTGGCGGTCACAGTCAACACGCTGGCAGCCACTCTGGCCGTTGTCGCCTCCGTAAGCTACCTCCTTTTTTACACTCCGCTGAAACGGATAACCCCGCTGTGTACGTTGGTGGGGGCGTTTCCCGGTGCGATGCCTCCGTTGATCGGATGGGTCGCCGCTTCCGGGCATCTTCAGCTCGAAGGGTGGGTGCTGTATTCCCTTCTCTTTCTGTGGCAATTTCCTCACTTCATGGCAATCGCCTGGATGTACCGCGAGGACTATGAAAGGGCTTGTTATCGAGTCCTCCCCAGCAGATCGGGCCGAATACCATTCATGATGTGGCAGACTATGCTGCCGCTACTGATTGCAATACCAGTCTGCCTTGTTCCGACGTTTCTGGGATACGCGGGCCGGCTTTACGCAGGCGGAGCATTCCTTCTAAGTTGCCTGTTTTTGTATTACGGCGCAAGGCTGGCCATCACGCGAACCAATTCGGCTGCACGCCGTCTGCTATTCGCTTCGATTGTGTATCTCCCTGCGGTGCTTGCTCTCCTGATGCTTGACAGATCATGAAGGCCATTGCGACCGAGCCTGACATTGAATGAGCGGGAAGCCGGTTCACCGTCCACCGGGTCCCTCCCAGTCGTCCTAGTGCGCGCGGCTCCCGAAAGGGTTGATTAGGTGGCCTCCCAATTAGCCTTTCCGGCTTCCGCGTTCACGGATACTGTCGAGATGCTTCCTAGGTGTTTGCCAGGGCTGACGATCAGCGATTGGACGAACGGATGGAAAGTGATCACCATGGTTCAACCTCACCATAGCCAGAGTAATGACCGTAGAACTGGCTGTGCGACTTCCTCGGATTTCTGTCAATCTTTTGCTACCGATATGGGCCAGCTTTATCTCCTTGCCTTTCTGCTGACCGCCAGTCACGATGAGGCAGAGCGATGTTTTGCACGCACAATCGAGGAAGCGCCTCTGAAGACCGTCTTCAAGCAATGGATCCAGACATCGACCAAACGCACACTCATCAAGATTGCGATTCGCGTCATTTTCCGCGACTCTTATACCTGCGAGAGTGCAAATGATCGGTGGTGGAGAAATGACTCTGGAAACAATGCATTAATCATCGATGCCGTCACGTGTCTACCTACCTTAAATCGGTTCGTATTCGTGATGTCAGTGCTGGAGGGGTACTCTCTCCGTGAGTGTTCGGTGTCTTTGGGTTGCTCCGTAGAAAGCGTCATCCTGGCAAGGACTCATGCGTTTGAGCAGCTACCGCTGCCCCTGGATGTTATGCACAAGTGGAACGAGTTGGAGGGAGGAAGAATTGACAGATACTTCACGGAGTTCCAGAACACAAGCAACGAACTCTGAGTAATCCAATAGGTGTTGGCCGACTGCGCCTCGCCGAAATGTCGCCCGTGCGAATATTTGGTTTAATTTTATCAGTCAAGAAAGTCTTGACGTTTGGAAGTTACTTGCCAATGTTCAGCAAGGCTCCAGACTTTGAAATGGGGATAAATTTACGGCGTTTGACTGCAAATTTGCATGTCGATGAAGAGCAGGTTTTCAGCTATACTCAGCGCGTAGAACGGGCCCTGGAGTTGACGGTGATCGCTTGCGTACGCTTCACGCCCGGCTATTAGTGTTGTTTAAATCGTGGAGCGCGGTAGACGGACCGACCGCCGCAACACGTCTTCGCGCCTTTCGTCCTGAGCCCAGAATTCGCCCATCCGGCGTAAATCTTATTTGCCTGATCATGGCTACGACCGTTTGCGCCATTATGCCCGCTTGCAGCCACGGTCAGTCGCCCTCCGCAGAGGTAAACGGAACCGTTACGGAGGCCACAGGCGCAACTATCCCAGGTGTGGACATTGTTCTTCGCAACATCGACACGGGCATTGAGAGACCCACAAGCACGGGAGAGGCAGGCACATATTCCGTTACATCTTTGGTGCCCGGAAACTACATCCTTCGCGCTACCAAAAATGGGTTCAATACGGAAGAGCGCACCGGGATCGTTTTGCTGGTAAATCAATCGTCAAGTCTGGATATCAAGCTGACTGTTGGATCTCCGACCGTTACTATAAGAGTCACCACGAACTTATCATCCGTGGAGTCCACTACTGCAGACCTTGGAACTGCTATCGGAACCGAAGCGGTTGATGGTCTCCCGTTGAACGGCCGCAACTTCACCCAGCTTCTGGCATTAACTCCGGGGGTGAGCCCAATCAGTGTGGGACAGAACGCGGCTGGAGGAGGTGGCGTTGCTGGCCTTGCCATCGGAGCCTATACGTTTCCGTCAGTGAATGGGCAGAGAAATAGAAGCAATATGTTCCTGCTGGATGGCATCAACGACCTCGCGCTCCTCGGAAATTACAACTACGCTCCAATCATTGATGACATTCAAGAATTCAAGGTTCAATCTCACAATGACTTGGCGGAGTTTGGCGGAGTCGCTGGCGGAATTATCAACGTGATCACAACGGCGGGGACAAATGCGCTTCATGGCTCGGCATGGGAATTCCTGAGAAACGAACAGATGGATGCCCGGAACTTCTTTTTGCCAAGCCGCAATCCGCTTCGCCAGAACCAGTTTGGTGTGGCGGCAGGCGGTCCTGTTTTTATCCCGCATCTCTACGACGGCAGAAACAAAACTTTCTTTTTCTTCGCCTACGAGGGATTCCGTCAAAGTCAAACAGCCCAAAGCATTGTCCGAGCGCCCACCGCGGCACAACTAACGGGAGACTTCAGTTCGCTTCTCATCGAAGGCATTCAAATCTACAATCCGTTCTCCACAAGGCCCGACCCCTTGAATGCGGGAGAGTTCCTAAGAGATCCATTCCCCGCCAATACCATTCCGCAAGATCTTCTGTCTGTGCCGGCTGAGATTTACGCAAAAACGCTATTCCCCGCGGCGGAAACAGCCATAGCGGGAGGCAATCTCTATGACACGACGCCGACGCGTGTCGATCAAGACAGCTACACAGGCCGGATCGATGAGAATTTCGGTTCGCACGATAGTCTATTTGGTCGCGTCTCCTACTTCAGCGAACCGTCGACGACGTCCGCGGGATATCCGGGTGCGTTGAACCGCATCTCAATTGACGGCTGGAATGCAACGGTGCGGGAGTACCACGTGTTCGGTCCCGGCGCGTTTGTGGATGCGCATTTCGGCCGCAATCTCGGGAACGACAGGGCCATGGTGGCATTCCCAAATGCGCCTGCGGATTTCCCATCCGCCCTCGTTAAAGCTGGCTTTTCTTCCAAATTTATCTCCGGCTTTACCGCGTTTTCAGGTTCGGTCATCCCAATTATCGCTATCGACGGGTACGCCTCCACAAATGGATACAACGGCAGCACAGACCAACTAGCGAACACCTATGAATCTGGCGGGGACTTCACAAAAGTTTTGAATCGGCACACGATCAAGGCTGGATATTCCTACTCCACGGACAATTTTGCCGGACCAGTCTACGCAGCCGGCGAAACATTCGACGCTTTTCAGACCTCTAATCTTGAAGATCCCCAAGGCGAGACGGGAGAAGAAACCGGCGACGCTCTCGCGTCATTTCTCATTGGTGTTCCCGTCAGCTCGCTATGGCGAGACGCCCTTATTTCAGAACATGGAGGGGCAATTCAGGGAGGATACGCTCAAGATCAGTACAAAGTGACGCCTCGCCTCTCTCTGAATATCGGAGTTCGATACGACCTCGCAAGATGGCCCGTGTACGGTTCTCTTTCGAACGGCAGCGGATACGTTGGAGACTTAGATCTTTCCAATGGTACGTACATAGTGAGCGCAGTCCCTTCTCCTTGCTCAATATCGCGGGGGGCGCCGTGCATTCCAAACGGCACCCTGCCGGCGAATGTATTGGTCACAAACGATAGGCATCGCAACCTGCACCATACAGACTACGGGAATTGGCAAGCACGTCTGGGCGTTGCCTATCGGCTTCGCGATAGAGCATCCATCCGGGCGGGCTACGGCAGGTTTTATGACGAGTGGAATGGTGTTGCACAGAGCGCCCAAAACATCGGAGGAACCTGGCCTTCGGTGAATGCATTGAACATCAATTCACAGAATCAGAACGTTCCTACGGCGACGGTTGGGGATCCTCTCGGACTCGGAATAGCTTCGCTCCTTTATCCGCCCGATACTCCGTTTGGTAGTCCAAGCTATTATTACGATCCGCACCTCAAGACGCCGTATGTTGACAACTGGAATCTTGAGCTTGACCAACAACTCGACTTGTACACGACATTTTCGCTTGTATATGTCGGTTCGCACTCGCGTCGTTTAGATTTGGGAGCGATACAGAATACTGCAGAATTCCCAGGGCCTGGCGATGCCGCGACAGTTGCCAGTCGTCGCCCGTTTCCGAATATCACGCCAACAAGTTATGACAAGAGCACCGGCAACAGCAACTATAACGCTCTGCAAGTCAGGCTGAATCGAACAACCGGCCAAGGCTTGACCTATTTAGTCTCGTACACCTGGTCCAAATCCATTGATTTAGCCTGCTCCGGAGACTACGGAGTCGAAGGCTGTGAACTGCAGAACGCTTACAATCCCCGTGCCGATCGAAGCGTTTCAGGGTTTGACCTTACCCACTCTTTGTCGGCAAGTTTCAGCTACGAACTACCATTCGGAGCCGAAAAAACCTGGAATCCGCCCAACAGAGTGCTCAATTACCTTGCTCGTGGGTGGCAGTTAAACGGCATAGCAACTCTTCATTCGGGAATACCGTACGACATCATCTATAAGGGTGACCTGGCCAATACAGGCAATACCTTTGTGCGTGCGAATCTTGTAGGAAATCCAGTACCGAAACGGCGGACGACAGCGAGATGGCTCAATGAAAGCGCATTCGCAATTCCGGCACCCTATACCTTCGGAGATCTGGGCCGCAATTCGCTACGTTCGGACTGGTATAGAAATTTCGACTGCTCTTTCTCCCGAATTTTCCCTGTCCGGGATCAAGTCAAGCTCGAGTTTCGTGCTGAGGCGTTCAACGCAACAAACAGTGTTGTCTTCTCGGCCCCCGGAAATGTCATCAACGGCCCTAACTTTGGTGTCGTGACCTCCACGGCCAACTCGCCCAGGCAGTTGCAGGTTGCGCTCAAGCTGAACTTCTAAGGTCATCGATGTTCTGAGCATATCGTCGGGCTGCGAACGCTTCTATACGAGTGCCGGCGTCATTCCGCAGTACGCTCTCGATTGGCCTTTTTTGATAGATTGGATTGTTCAAACGCTGAGAGGTGTTACATGTTGCGCGAGGGCGTTTTTACTATTCGCTCTTTTCGCCTGAGGACGTTTTCGTCGTCTCTCGCGGTCTCATGCGGGTGCGTGCTGGCCGTTGCGTTTTCCTTCGCATTATCTTTTTTTTCGGGTGCGGAAGCCCAATCGCCGCCGAGCGATCACGCCGAGGCCCGCGGAATTGTGCCGCAAGCACTCGTGGATCCCCGGATCGTCAGGCTCCCTGTAGTCGACAGAGACGACATACGATTCAGGCCTCTCGCGAGCACCGCGGGATTGTCGCAGACTAGAGTGGCCCAGATTCTACAGGACGACCAGGGGTTTCTGTGGTTCGGGACGCAGAACGGATTAAACCGGTTCGATGGCTACAAATGCAAGGTCTTTAGGCATGACCCTGATCGTCCGAACAGTTTGAGCGGAGCCTTTATACACTCTCTGTTCAAGGACCGCTCAGGCGCGCTGTGGGCGGGAACAGACCAGTTTCTGGATCGGTTTGACCCTACCACCGAGACATTTAAGCACTTTCACGTCGACGCTCAAGATCCTATCGTGATGGGCATTTCAGAAGACAGCGCCGGCCTGTTATGGCTTGCCACCCCCAACGGTCTCTACCGACTGGAACCCACAACTGGACAAATTACCGGCTATCACCATGATCCGCGCGATCCATCAAGCCTCAGCAGCAGCGATATCACATCCTCCGGGGAAGACAGAACGGGCACATTCTGGGTTGTTAACAACGAAGGTCTTGATAGGTTTGATCGCTCGACAGGTAAAGTCACTCTCCACATACCATTGCACGTAACCGTGCGCGAGTTTTCATTTCACGAAGACCGCCAAGGTGTCTTCTGGATCATCTACGGCTCCGGCGAGGGGCTGGCGGTTTTTGATCGAAAGACGAACCGGCTGACACGTTATTCGTTCTATGAGCAGCCGCCTCCCGGAACAGCCTTGACTGGCGTCTATGCGATCCTCGAAGACCACGACGGAACCATGTGGTTCGCCACGATGGGTGTCGGCGTGCTGAAATTCGACCGGGAACACCAAAGGTTCATCCACTATGGGAAGCGTCCCGACGAGCCCGAGAGCTTGGCAGAGGATCGTGTGATCTCGTTGTTCGAGGATCGCGAAGGAAACATCTGGGCAGGCCTTCATGCGAAAGCTCCTAATTACTTCTCCACCATGCCTCAGCAGTTCGAAACGATCCAACTTCGCGAAGGTAACCCTAATAATCTGGGTGAAAACCTGGTGAATGCGATCTATCAGGATCGCGAAGGAATGCTGTGGTTGGGTGCCGACGGAGGCCTAAACCGGATCGATCGCACGACCGGGCAGCACAGCTTTTATCAACCGGCGGGACCAAGAGTCAGCACGGAAGTTCTCACGGCTCTGGATGATCGGTCCGGCGCCCTCTGGGCGGGAACTCTCGGCGATGGGCTCAATCGTTTTGACCGCCGGACCGGGCGATTCAAGACGTATCGCAACAATCCAACCGACCCCTCGACCATCAGCAGCAATGTCGTCCCTCGGCTATTCATCGATCACGCCGGCACGATGTGGGCTGCCACCTGGGATGGACTGGATCGTTTTGACGCTGAAACTGATAGTTTCAAGGTCTACAAACGAGATCCACAGAGCAAAACGGAGTCCTATTTCTCGATCGCGGAGGACCGACAAGGTTCGCTTTGGCTCGGTAGCACCTCAGGGCTGGTTCGCTTCGATCCGTCAAAGGCTCAATTCTCGGTTTTCAAACATAACCCGGATGATCCCAGATCACTCAGCGACAATACCGTGAACTCGGTGTACGTCGATAGTTCCGGGACAATCTGGGCCGGCACACAGAACGGCTTGGACAAGTTCGACCCCATAGCAGACCGCTTCACTGTCTACTATGAGCGGGATGGCCTGGGGGGGAATTCCGTAAGCTGCATTCTCGAAGATGAGCTTAGCGATCTGTGGATGAGCAGTAACAAAGGACTATCCCGTTTGTATCGGAAGACGAAAGAATTCAGAAGCTATTCGGCAGCGGACGGTCTTCCTGGTGCCGATCTCACGGGCTGGGGGGCGTGTTTTCAAGGCCGGAACGGAGAGATGTTTTTCGGTGGATTTGCGGGGGCCTTCGCGTTTCACCCCGAGCAAATTCGGGACAGCACGTACGTCCCAAGAGTGGTTCTCACGGATTTCCGGTTGTCGGGGGCCCCGGTTGAAGTGGGACCTCAATCGGCCCTCAAGACCTCCGTTAATCGCATGCAAGACCTGACACTCTCTGCTAACCAAAACAATTTCTCACTGGAATTCTCAGCTCTGAGTTTTCTGAGTCCAGCCACGAATCGGTATCGCTACATGCTGAAGGGTCTGGATTCAAGTTGGCATGAAGTGGGAAGCGAAGAGCGGATCGCGAGCTTCACTACTTTGCCTGCGGGAACGTATGAATTTCGGGTGCAAGGCGCAACAAGCCGTGGCCCGTGGGGCGAGCCCGGCGCTACGCTCCGCATCGTGATCCTTCCCCCCTGGTGGGGAACATGGTGGTTCAGGTCTATCTACATTGTGTCTGCGGCACTGTTGCTAGCAGTTCTCTATTCGTATCGATTGCGCCAAGTGCAACGCCACTTCTCGATACGACTTGAAGGCCAAATTGGCGAGCGCACGAGAATCGCCCGGGAACTTCACGATACCTTGCTTCAAGGATTTCAAGGTCTTATGCTGAGATTTCAGATAGCGGCAGATTCAATGCCGAGAGATGAGAGGGGAAGACAGATCGTAGAGGACGCAATCGCTCGCGCTGACCTCTTGCTTGCTGAAGGCAGGGAAAGGATTCACGACTTGCGGATCGAGTCCAGGGGCGTAACTCCTCTCCCCGATGCACTAGCAGCCGTCGGGAGGGACCTCACTCATACAAGTAAACTTAAGTTCGCCCTGATCTGCCGTGGAACCATGCGCGGCCTGAGGCCAGTCGTCCGAGAAGAGTTGTACTGTATCGGCAGAGAAGCGCTCGTCAATGCCTTCCTCCACTCGGGAGGATCTGTAGTAGAGGCTGAAGTCATTTTTGCGGCCCGAGCTATTTCGATCAGAGTGAAGGATAACGGTGAAGGTATTTCGCCGCAGATACTGGAATCAAATGGCCGTGAAGGACATTGGGGGCTTTCTGGTATGCGAGAGCGTGCTCGAACAATTGGCGCTCAACTGAATATCTCAGGTGGCTCGAGCTCAGGAACTGAAGTCTGGTGCAGGGTTCCTGCCAGGCTTGCATACGAAGAGTCAGCAAGCGGAGCTCTCATGGCGAAGTTACGCCGCCTCACGCTGGGTGTGAGGTCAAAAGTTGAGAAAAAGGGGTAACAGTTCATGCGGCTCCCACGGGTCGGCAAGAGAGCATCTTGCGGTTTAGCCCCATGAATTAGACCGGATATCGGCCTGTAGGGCATCAGCCTTTCTCAATGAGTGCATCGTCGATTTGCACTAAGCCGCTAGCGCGGCGGGGTATGGTTTTGTGGCGTTTGGATAGAGTGTTGGACACCGAAGGAGGTGTCCATGACACAGCTACGCCAACGCATGCAGGAGGATCTCCGGCTACGGAACTTCTCCGAACGTACGGTTCGCCACTACACCCACACGGTTGCCGAGTTCGCAGCTTACTTCCATAAGTCGCCTGATCAGCTCGGTCCCGAGCATATTCGAACATTTCTTTTGCATTTGCTGAACGAACGGAAGCTTGCCTGGGGAACGATCCAGGGTGCCCGATCGGCGCTTAAGTTCCTCTATATGCGGACACTGAAGCAGACCTGGTTTGATCAGGAGATCATCAAGCCCAAGGTGCGGCGCAAGCTGCCCACGGTTTGGAGCCGGGAGGAAGTCTGCGCCTTGCTCGATGCCGAGATGAACATCAAGCATAGAGCGTTGCTGGCCCTGTGCTACAGCGCCGGACTTCGCTGCCAGGAAGCTCTCGACCTGAAGGTCACGGACATAGACAGTAAGCGGATGATCATCCACATCCGCGAGGGCAAGGGCAAGTTCCCGCGTCAGGTGATGCTGTCGCCGAAGCTGCTGGAGATCCTGCGCGAGTACTGGCGCGGGCGGAAGCTCAAGGACTGGCTCTTTCCCGGCAGGCACGCTGGAGAGCAACTGAAGGCGAACGCGGTTCGCGTTGTCTGCCAGAAGCTGCGCAAGCAGCTAGGGATCAAGAAGCCCTTTAGCCCCCATGTGCTGCGGCACTCCTTTGCTTCCCATCTGCTCGATGCTGGCACCGATCTGCGCAGCATCCAGTTGTTACTCGGTCATCGCGATCTGGAGACCACCTCGCGATACCTGCATGTCTCCGAAGCCAGACTGCACGCCACGCCGAGTCCGCTCGACTACCTGCCCATCCGCATCGTGCGACCTGCTCATGGAGGGGACAGAACTGCATGACAGGACATCGGCTGGAAGTGGCCGATGTCTTCCACGCTCACCAGAGCCAGTTCCTTCAGCGTTGGGGCCACATAGTCTCGGACCAGCAGCGCAAGGTACTGCGTGATATCGGCCGATGCCGAACGGCGGCGCTCGGCACTCATCTCGAACGATGCGATCGCTGCGACTATGAGACGGTCGCTTACGACTCATGCCGCAACCGGCACTGCCCCAAGTGTCAGTCCTCAACCCGCGATGAGATCAAAAGTGGAGAAAAAGGGGTAACCGTTCGCTTCTCGCAGTTCATGATTGTCGCAGACTTGATTTGTCTGATAAGGGGACGCGCGGTCCCGGCTGCTTGACTCGCAACCTTTTGTTGCATTGACTGCGGAAGTCACACATTCGCTCTTTCCTGACGATGGGCGAGTTCACTGTCGCGTCTTTCTCAGAAGCTTATCTACTAAGTCCTTTTGGAATGCGGGATCGAGTTCCGGCGAGTGGAGGGCGGCCGTGTACTCTGACTGAGCGCCTGCCTGGTTCCCGGTGGCGGCGAGGGCATCGCCCAAGATACTGAGGGCCTCAGGGTTACTGGGATCAAACTCAAGTGCAATTCGAGCTTCGCTTATCGCAGCTGCTGTGTTGCGCTGGTGCGCAAGCTCTTCTGCCGCCCGAACATGTTCGAGGGACGCGGCCGACCCCAGCCGGAATTGTCCTGGATAGACGTATACCCCTTGGTCGATTATCGCTGTGGGTCGAATCGACTTGAATTGCGCATAGGGATTCCCGTTGCCCGGTATGTCTGCTCCAGCCAGAACCCCATCGCTGATCAATACTGTGCCTGACACGTTGGGATTGTGACTGAAATCCATGGCAGGCAGTCCCGCCCATAGTGCTGATCCCGTTGGCAAGACCTGACAATTGATTCCGTAATCCCGAAAATCGACAGGTCCTTGCGCGAAATAGGCAAAGTAGCAGGGCTGAGACGAATGTGTTTCAAGATACTGTCTGACCGCTTTAAGCTGCTGGCCCCAGTCCACGTTGGAGTCGGAGAGGTACAGGTGTGTCTTCGAAGGTCCTCCCCACGCCTCGTTTGCGTAGGCCAGCAGTCCCGGGCGCGCGGCTGTTGTCGTGACGAACTGCCACACCAGCAGAATTCCAAATGCGTAGATCGTCTTTGGATATCTGGAAACGACGTATGCGGCGCAGCCCGCGATCAAGATGTAGAGCGCCGGAAACATTGAAAACAGGTGCCTGTACCCGATGCCGAGATCAGAAGATATACACAGGAGGAAGATAAAGAGGGGAGGAACCGTTAAGAAGACGATTTCGCGGCGGCTTTGCCAGCGCCCGCGCAACACAACAGCGATTGCTAAGCCGAGCAGGATCAGGAATGGTAAAGTGCTCTTGATCAGAAAGGCTGCTGGAAAATACCACCGTGAGGCGACAGGATAGTCTCGCCCGAAGAAGTAGCTCGGGAGAGAGGCCGCTGATATCTTCGTGTCTGCGAGGCCGTAGATGTAGCCCTCAGGCAAAAGGTGGAATTTGTTGACGGTCGTCAGCCCCCATCGGATCAGCGGCGAACTGAGCTCCTGCAAATACTGTGCACTTGTTGGATTTAAGAGGAGAGAGTCAGGACGAGCCGCATAACGTAAATGATAGAGCGCCCAGACGCACCCTACACCGACCACAAGAGCAACAACAATCGCAATGATCAATTGCCGAGGTGCGGGAGAATGAAGACGATCAGCTTCACTTTTCGAGTGCCAGTAATCGATCGCCGCAATCAAGATCAAGATCGGAACAATGAAAACGCCCGTGAATTTGGCCGTCATCGTAAGGCCAACGGATAATCCGACGATCACCATTCTTGTGAAAGTGGGACTTTTCACGTATCGGTAGAAGGCATACGTTGCCGCCAGCATCGTAAGCGCGGCCCCAACGTCGGTGGTCACGAAGGGGCCATTCGCAAGGAAGTTGGGATCAAGACAAAACAGCAGCAGGGCGAATAGCGCCGGCTTGTCACCGAACATCTCCTTCGCGCAGAAGAAGATCAGTGTCGCAAGGAAAGCGGTGAGGAGCGAAGCCATCATCCTTGCCGGTATCAGGGTCCGATCGATGCCGTTGGCAACCAGGAAACGCTGCCCGAGGACGAAGCCCTCTTTCTTGAATTCATCTCCCGTGAACGACGGCTGTCTGATGTCTCGGGGCAGTAGTGGGATTGCGTCCCACATCTTGATCAGCGGAGGAACCTCAGGGTTGTACCCGAAATCTCCATGGTGCCACGCAAGCCATCCTGAATAAAGATGCTGGGACTCATCCCAGCTCACGGAATCGCGCTTCGCCGTGTGTGCGCAGCTAGCAAAGAAAAGAAGGATGACGACTGCTGCTGAAACGGCCGTCGTCCAGGATGAACGGTGGCGCGTCGTATCAGGGCTGAGAGAAGGAACCATCGTTCTCCAGCTTTGCTTTAGCATAGCTTTCATTCGCAACCGTAACGATACTGGTTCCACCCTCGTCTGCATAGTGGACCTCTGTAACGACAAGTCAAAGCATTCGAGTACCTATTTCCTTGAGGCAGCCTCAAGTGACGCATACAGGCCGATGCACTAATCGACGACGTGAAAGGAGACGACGATTCGCCCCCAACCCAACCCACCTAAACGAGGGTCATGCAAGCTTCTCCGGCTTCGCCGCTCCCGGGTTGCTGAGCGACGTAGCCTGTGAGACCCTGGCCAACCCGGGAAGTGATCTACGAAACTGCTCCCAGCTTTGCCCCGATAGCGAGTTCGTGCGCAGGGCCGCTGAGGTAATCGAGGGCTTAGGAGGTGGAATCAGCTTGATCGTCATACTTTGTTCCGGGAACTCCGGTGATCTCAAGCACAAAGTCATCGAGCCACTCCGCTGAGGCAGGAAGGAATACCTTGCCCTGCTCAAACTTCGCTGACTGCGCAGCGAGGCGCATGATCTTGTCGCTGCCAGGAGTCGGCTTGTATGGCTCTATGCTGAAGATGCCTTCCGAGCGAAGATCCTGAATCAATGACATGCCTGAAGACTTGTCTTCGATCACGACCTTTGAAGGGACGATGCTTCTTCCGCTGAGCGATCACTGTTTTTCTCAGGTCCGGATAATCCAACCTCCTACGGAGCACATCGAGGAGGTAGAACCGATCGTTGAAGCAACCCCAGGTGGTGCAGACGCTGTAATCGTTGAACTCCCCACTGTTGTTCGCCGTGTCCCAGCTCTGGGTGACCAGGCTGAACTTGTCCGGACGATCGGATGGCGCGTAATAGCGCAGCCAGTTCCGTTTGATCAGGCCGCCTTCACGCGCGATAGGGCTCTGCTGATACTGGCTCTGGAAGTTGTAGTCGGAGATCGCTGCCTTGATCCCCAGAAGGGTCGCCAACGAGTCCCTCTCCGGATGCAGTAGATCTCCTTTCCTGCGAGAGAAAAAACGAGTGCGAAGGGGGCTCTCGATGACATGCCGTTCGTCCTCATGTGCGATGGCCGGTAAACTCAGCACATCCCAGGTCTCTTTCCCGAGCACTTCGCCCACCCAGATCATCCTAGTGCAACCGCTGGGCGACGATGATGATGACCCCCTTGCTCTTGCTGTTCAGACGGCTCAACAAGGTGTTTGAGTACCAGTCGTTTATTCTTTTCCGCTGAGACTCGGAAAGCGCATCTTCCGGCTTGAGGGGATCGTCCAACATAATGACGTCGGCACCTCGGCCGGTAAGAACGCCGCCCATTGAGGTGGACATGCGCATGCCGTGCGCCGTTGTCGTAAACTCTGGGCCAGATTGCTTAACAGGGGACAACACGGTCGCGGAAAAAGCCGGAGGTAGAAGGAGCTCGTCATCAGGTGTCCGGCAGTCCCTTGCATGCTTGTCCGCAAGGTCCTGGCCGTAGCTCACGCAGATGATTTGCTTCGACGGATCGTGACCAAGGTGCCAGGCAACGAAAGCAACGCTAGCAGCGTGCGACTTGAGTCCGCGGGGTGGGAGATTGAGAATGAGCCGTTTGGACCTTACCCACGCGACTTTTTTCGAGGAAGGAAGCCATCAGATCGATATAGTCAGCACCATAGAACGGAGTCTGTGTGTTGAGCTCGTAAAAGGAACGTTCAATAAAGCTCGAAAATTCGAGCCTTAGCATTGCCTCGTACTCGGCAGGTGAGATCTCGCACACAGAAGACATGGCTACTCCTCCTCTTCAGGTTGTGGGTCGTTGGGTGATTGAACTTCGACGGGAGCAAAGCGTTTGAGCATGCTTGCCATGACCGCAAGATCCCTTTCATGCGGACTGGATGGAATGTCTTTTGATTCGTCCCGCTCCTCATTTAATCGACAATGAGATAAGTACTCGCGGGCCGCCGGCAGTTCGCCCCCGGCAGCCCTATTGACCAACTGCATCACTACAGCACGATCTTGGTGACCATGCGAGGCCCCTTAGGTCCATTGATGCGGACCTTCTTATCGCCTTCCTCTTTGAAGAGAGTGGCAAGATTCTTCCTGCCTTTGGGCCTCCCGGTCGGACTTCCCGATTTTCCGCGCTGAAACTGGTTCTTCTTTGGAGGCTTGCAGTGGCCTATCTCGTAGTCTTTAGGTTCTTTGCTCTCGTCACCCACGGGCCACCTCCGCCGCGGCGCGTGAAGCCAAAGCGTCAAACGTCTCGCCGGTCGCGGCATCTATCGCTTTCTGCCCTATCGCTGCCAGCGCCGGATCGCTGTGTCTACGTAGAGCGGATCGATCTCCATGCCGTAACAGACACGATCCACCCGCTCGGCGGCCATCAGGGTTGTTCCGTAACCGAAAAAGGAATCGAGGATAATCTCCCCGCGCGGGCAGAACAGTCGAGCAGGCATCGGCGACCATCGCGATGGGTTTGACGGTGGGGTGGAGTGCCAGCAGGTCACCGTCTTCGCCGTGGCGAGAGGAAGTTACGCCCGGATGCTCCCAGACGTTGGTTCGGTCTCGGCCAAACCTGCCCAGCTAGACATTATTGAGATGAGAGCCCTTCCCGTTGCGATAGACAAAAACACGCTCTACGTGGCTTTTCGCCGAATTGGCTCCCCCCGTCGTTAATTTATAGCGACTGCGTAGAATATGGAAGCTTTTGGCGCGCCGGTTTCTGAACTTTGGAAGCCACGCCGCAAGATGTCACCGCCATCCACCTTCACCATTTTTTGATCCAACGTTTGAGCCGAATAAGAGTTTGTGACGAGCCAGGCCTGAGGTCTATTTTTGCAAGAGCACCACTTCATCATTCGCGTCAACGACCATCAAGAAACGATCCTCGGAAGATGACGACTTGCCATTCGGCTGGGCCAGCATCTTGAGCGGTCCTACTGCCTGTGCAATACCTGCGCCATCGGGATTTGTCTTGAGAACGGCAAGTGCCTGGCGTTTCCCGAACGGCACATGCTTCGATTCCGTAAGATACACCCGGTATTGCATACTCGGCGCGAGTCCCTCGGCTGCGACCTCCACAAGGTCCAGAAGGCCGAGCGAATTTACGGCAACGGATGCTTGAGCATTGGGCAACGCGGCCCCGACAGCTGCAAGATGTAGGTGAGCTGTGTTAGCAGCCTCGCCAAGAGGACTGAGATTGCTCGTTCCTGCTCCGTTTGGAACCGCATTGGGCACGTAGACGAGCGCCTGCGTCGTTTGCCCGATAGGCATGGCGGCAACGATCTCATTCGTCATTGTGTCAATGACTTGAGCCATGTCTCCGTTCTCCAGCGCGACATAGACCTTAGAGCCGTCTCCCGAGGGCCAAATGCCATGCGGAAGACTTCCTACCGGGATTGTGGCCACCAATTCCGGAACCGCACCTCTGCGAAAGACTTTTACCTGGTTTGAGCCGCCGATGGTGACGTAGGCAAATCTGCCATTTCGATTGTTTGCGAAATTAACGTGGTTTGTAATCGGGCCGGTGTCGAGCACAGCTTTCTGCTGGAACGGTGGTCTGGCGTTGAATATCTGGACCTTACCCGCGTCCTTCAGTGTGATCCAGACCTCGTCGTTTTCCGGGCTCACGGCGATGTTTGGACAAAAGGAGCTAACCTGCGGCAGGCGTTTAATGATGCGGTGAGATTTCACGGCAATCACTGTGAGTTCTGGAGTAAAACTGGAACAGACAAAGGCGTAACTTCCATCAGGCCCGAAGGAGGTCATCCCCGGTCCGTTCGCTACCGTGATTCGCCGAACCTCCTTCATGCGTGCTGGGTTTATGACGGAAACATAATCTTCGCCACGCACGGTCACCCAAAGTTCCCTTCCATTTGTTGTGTAAAACGCCTCATGCGGCGAACGCCCTACATAAATCTTCCCCTTGATCCTGTTTGTCGCGGTATCGATCAGCGTTATCGAATTTGAACCGACCGAGACCACGGCCAATGTCCTGCCATCTGGAGAGAATCCGAGACCATGCACCAGGAGTTCACCTTTGTAGAGCGGGCTCAGGGCACCGGGCACAGGATCGCCCAGCCGGATCTCCCCGAGCAGTCTATTGGTGGCAGGGTCAATCACGGAGACTGTATTTGAGGTCTGGTCGGCCGCATAGACGCGATCATGGCTTGTGATGGAAATATTGGGACGCCCCCAGGGCGCCTGCTGCCCCGATATAGGGCTTGTCAAGGCAATCACAACGAACTGAAGCAGTATCTTCACTTAAAGTCCCCCTTGTGAGGCGCGGGCGTCTCTGCCGTGCCGGCTTTATGTTTCCGCCGCCAGAGTTGCATCAGTTCGATCTCCGATTGCTGGTCTGCGACGATCTCCTGCGCCAGGCGACGCATTTGAGAGTCCTTCCCGTACCGCAACTCCGTTCGTGCCATGTCAAGGGCAGCCTGGTGGTGCGGCACCATTAGGCTGACGAAGTCGACATCCCGATCGCCTGATGGCTGGATATTACCCATGGCAAGATGCATCGCGCTCATGCCATCCATTAACTCACTCCAGGCTGGATCCTGCGAACTGTTAAGGCTTCGCGCATGCACTGCGTGACTCTGCATTCCAGGTGAGATCGCAAAGACCAATAAGACCGCGGAGGCTACCGGCCTAAGACTCTTCATGATATTTTTCCTCTCAATGCGCGATACGTCTTGAGGATTATCCCTGGATCGAGATGAGGCTTCGTTTCCGGGAACTCTCTAATGGGTCTTTGCACCCGGCAAGGAAGTTCCCTTGTCGCTCTTCTGGCTTGTGGCTCGCTTCCCTCCAGTAGGGGATGGGAAGCTTAACGGTCATCCTGACAAGTACGGCGAGGGAATCAGCCTGCATCTTCCGCGCCAGCTGCCGCTGTAACTCGAGTCCGCCCATGCCGGGGAGACTGATGTTGATGACGGCGCAGAGTGCGGTGTCTCGCCCGGTAAATGCAAGGCACTGGTCTGCCGAGTCGAAGGTTATCACCTTCATTTCAGCCGAAGCGAGCAATGCAGAGATGTATGCGCGGGAGTCGCAATCGCTCTCAACGAGGTAAATCACATCCAGGAGTGGGTCCTCACGGGGAGCATAGTATCCGGGCAATGGCATGCGGCGGAAGTGAGGGAGCGGGTGGGCAGCGAAATCGTGGTGAAAGACAGCCTGCATGGGATATCACCTTTCAGACGACCGGAAGAAAGTAGCGACGTCCGATGTCGAAGCCAGTATCCGTGGCATCGCCCTTGCGCGAAACCCCCTTTAGGGGTAATCGATACAGCCATCTGTGATACGACAGCCAAGCCCTAAATATAACTACGGATTTGGCCCACAACTCGGCTGTTGCCGATACCTTGCACTGTTTAGTGTGAACTAGAAACTACGAAAGTGAGCAAGCCACTGCTAATGTAAAGCCATGATGGACACACATGAAGGGCCATTTATTCTCGCTAAATCGCGGCCGAACGGCTGGCATCCAATTGCAGCCTTAGGAACTTTATTAGTCGCGGAGAGCATCGATCAAGTTATGGAAGGGAGTAGTAAATGATGGTTGCACTCGCCAATGGGCTCGTTCATCTGCGTAGCTCCCGCTCTGCGGCAGACACGATGATTGCCCTCGAAAATGTTGTTCGCAGTCGCGGGCTCAGCATTGCGGCACGGATCGACCATAGCGGAGATGCTGCGAAGGCGGGGATCACCATGCCGCCCGCGCTGCTCTTAATCTTCGGAAACCCCGTAGCCGGCACGCCGCTCATGCTGGCGTCCCCCACCGTAGCCATCGACCTTCCACTTAAAGCACTCAGTTGGCAAGACGAGGAAGGCAGCGTCTGGCTCACTTACAACAGCCCAACTTATTTGCTGCAACGGCATGGGGTGCCCGAGGAACTGCTCAAGAAAATTGCGGGCATCGCCTCAATATGTGAAGAGGCCGTTCGTTGAATTGCGGTAGAGCAGCAGGACATCAAGCGCACTACAAAGGAAGGTCAAACGCAATGCTTCATCACGAGGAAACACCTGACTTGAAGCAGCCTGGCAGCGTCCCCGAGTCGGAACCAGGCGGCAAGATAACCCGCCGCAAATTGATATTGAATGGGCGGCGACTACGGCGCTTATCAGCGTTCCTCCAGCCCTTTTAACCCTTCACCCTCAACCCGTGAATGCAACGGCGGCACTACCTGAGCCAAACAAAGGAGAAATTAAGATGGATACCATTGTTACCAAAGATGGAACGAGGATTTATTTCAAGGATTGGGGCACTGGCAAGCCTGTCGTCTTTTCACATGGATGGCCGCTTAGCGGCGATGCGTGGGATGCACAGATGCTCTTCCTCGGCCAGCAGGGTTATCGCGTCATCGCGCACGACCGGCGAGGGCACGGCCGTTCGGGTCAAAGCTGGGGCGGCAATAACTTAGATACTTACGCTGACGATCTCGCGGAACTTTTGGATGCGCTTGACGTAAAAGATGCGATGCT
This sequence comes from Acidisarcina sp., assembly GCA_036401395.1. Lineage (GTDB taxonomy): Bacteria > Acidobacteriota > Terriglobia > Terriglobales > Acidobacteriaceae > DASWUZ01. Next base: position 2,388 of record DASWUZ010000373.1, on the reverse strand, counting down.
CGTCGGGCATTCGACCGGCGGCGGCGAAGTGACCCGTTACGTAGGCCGGCATGGCAACAGCCGGCTATCCAAACTGGTGTTGATCGGCGCAATTCCTCCGCTCATGTTGAAGACTGACAAGAACCCAGGGGGGCTTCCACTCTCAGCGTTCGATGATCTTCGGGCAGCCGTGGTGGCCGACCGATCGCAATTCATGAAAGACCTTAGCATGCCCTTCTACGGATACAACAAGCCGGGTGCGAAAATTTCGCAGGGAGTCCGTGACCAATTTTGGCGCATATCCATGCAGGCTTCGATTATCGGGACCTATGAGTGCATCAAGGCCTTCTCTGAGACCGACCTGACAGAGGATTTAAAGAAGGTCGAAGTCCCGACGCTGATACTTCATGGGGATGCAGACCAGATTGTGCCGTTCGCAGATTCGGCGCCGCTAAGCTCGAAGATCATCAAGAACGCGACTCTCAAGGTATATCCAGGCGCGCCCCACGGAATGCCTACTACGCTCGCGGAGCAGATCAACGCCGACCTGCTCGCGTTTCTTCGATCCTGACCTTATTCGCAAGGGCACTTTATAGCGTCGCCACTTCTAGTGACGGCGCTTTTGTTTGCACTAATACGAAGCTCGAATAACTCAGAATTACCAATCTTTTGAGAAATCATGAGTGGCTATTTATGTTATGGCGTGACTGTCGGGCTAAGAACCTGGCACGTCCGACTCACTCAGCGAATCGCTTACCAGCTTCTCTCGATCTACTCTGAGCACATGATCATAGGTAGCCATCCACAGAAATCCCTGCCTGTCTTCAGCGATTCCAAAGATTTGTTCCCGCAGTGAATCCGGCAGGTTGCGAGGAACCACGATGTGACCGGAGGAGAGGCATGCGAGGCCCCCGCTAGTTGCCAGCCAGAGCACGTGCTCGGAATCGTCGAAGAATTGGGAACAATTGGGCTTCCTGCAATTTGGCAAAGCCTTACTGTCGCATCAGCGTGGATGACGATGACATAGCGAGTAAGGCACTACAGAGTCTCGAGCTGAAGTTAGCCGCTGCATATCGGGTTTCTGCCTTTAGGCCACAGAGCCAATAAAGAGGGGTACGTTCTGTCTTGCGGGGTTCGATTAAGGTGATCTGCCAAGCCTTGCATCATTTAGTACGTGGTTCCAGATACAAGGCGCGATTAGGCAGTGCGGGAGGGATTGGCTTTCATATACGCCAAAAGAGCGCAAACAACGAAATCCCCTAGTTCGGGCGGCTTTGACGCGCTACTTAAGGTGTCTTAGGAAGCTGAGGAATAACATCTGGCGGAGAGGGAGGGATTCGAACCCCCGATACCCGTAAAGGTATGGCTGATTTCGAGTCAGCTGCATTCAACCGGGCTCTGCCACCTCTCCGGGACGCTACCGGTTGGGACGGCCGTTCTCTGACCTTGAACTCAGGTCATCGAACAGGCTCTTCATAGTCTACTGAGGGCCGCGAGGCGTTGCAAGGGTCCAGTGCGACGCGCCTGAGACCTACCCATGAATGAAATAGCCGCCACGCAGCTTTCCTTTGAACCAGCCTGTGAAAGCTGGCCCACTGCGACTTATTAGCCTCCTCTTCTGAGGAAGGAATGCTCTCGCTGGTAAAATCGCTATGAGGACACTATGCCTGAAATTCAGCGTAGGAAGACGCCGACTGTAGTCATCGGTAACGTCAAGGTCGGTTCGGATTTCCCCGTCGTGGTCCAATCCATGACTAACACCGACACCGCCGACGTCGCGGGAAGCATCGAGCAGATTGCGGCGCTCGCGGCGGCCGGGTCGGAGCTGGTACGGGTCACGGTGAACAACGACGAGGCGGCCAAGGCTGTGCCTTACATTGTTGACGGGCTTGCCGACCGCGGCGTCTTCGTGCCGATCATCGGCGACTTCCATTACAACGGGCATCAGCTACTTCGCAAGTATCCCGACTGCGCGAGTGCCTTGGCCAAGTACCGCATCAATCCCGGAAACGTCTCGATCGGCCGCAAGAATGACGACAACTTCCGCACCATGATCGAGTGCGCCGTCGACAATCAAAAGCCAGTGCGGATAGGGGTGAATTGGGGTTCGCTCGACCAGGCGCTCCTCACCCGCATGATGGATGAGAACTCTAAACTCGCCGAGCCCCAGCCGGCGCGCGACGTGATGATGGAGGCGATGGTGGTCAGCGCTACCGACTCCGCCGCAGCCGCCGAACGCTATGGCCTGCGCCATGATCAGATCATTCTCAGTGCCAAGGTCAGCGGAGTGCGCGACCTCATCGATGTCTACACCGTGCTGGCCTCGCGGTGCGACTATCCCCTGCACCTCGGTTTAACCGAGGCTGGTATGGGGATGAAAGGCACCGTCGCCTCAGCTGCCGGACTCGC
>DASWUZ010000372.1:0-2180 GCA_036401395.1 Acidisarcina sp. | reverse complement strand
AGGATGATCGGGGTGATGCTGGCCCCGGTGAACGTGCCTCCGCCGTAGGGCACGATGGCGGTCTGCGGCTGGCCGTTGACCCTGAAGTGAACGGTCTGGAGATGGGGTGCGGGCGTGAAGGCCTGCCAGTAAGGATAGATTTCGGCTGCGTATTCGAACTGGCCTCTTAGGAGGCCTGGGCCGGCTGGGTCGGTTAGGACTTTGCCGAGGTGTACGCCGGCGCTGAGGAAGTGGAAGGAGGCGCGCTCGCCTACTCCGAAGCCGCCTTGGAGGATGGGGCCTATCTCCCATGGGTCGGTGTTTAGGATGTTGGCGTTGGGGACGTTCGTCTGCGTGGACGCCTGGCCAGCGCCTCGACTGGCTTGGTTCCCTGTTTGGGCGGCGGCCGCTGCTGTTAGGACCGCCCCGAAGAGAGCGAAAGAGACGAGAGTACGGAATGGCATTCAGTTCGGCCTTTCTTACATAACAGCTGGTAACGAGGAGGATGTGGCTCCTCATAGTAAACGTGCGAGGTTGATTGCGCCTCCGTTACGTCCGCAAGGTTGAGAGGGGCTGTGCGGCTGGCTAGGAAAAGGCCGCCTCGACGGCGTCCCGTTTGGCTTCTGGAGCGAGACGCTTTACCCGGCCACGACGATACATCGAAATGCTAGCGGGGTCGGGCGACCGCGACAATTAAGGCGAAGTAGGCGAACGCTAATGCGCCTCCGCCGGCGAACTCCCACCATTTCTTCTTATCTATCGTTTGATTGAAGAGCGCGGTCAGGCAAGCGGCGATGAGCACGAAGTGTCCGATGCTACCGATGAGCACCACCATCTCGTCAATGCCGCGCAGGTGCCCGGTTCGCACTGAGGACCAGAGTGCGACCGCTCCCGCCTGCATCAGGTGCGAGATGAAAAAACTGATGCTGTTCCATACGACCCCTATGGTGACGCCCGCGCCGAGGCCCCACACACTGTTGCGGCGCGCGAGAATCAAGATGGCAACGTAAATGAATGCCTGGAGGAAGTGAAGAACACGTAGCTGTGGATTGCGCAGCGCGGATATGGTCAAAGCCACCAGGAAAAGCCCGGCTCCAATTTGAATCCAAACGCGCGTCGATGACGACCCATTCCCAGCATCACGGCTCATTGCCGTCTGATACGGCAGGGACAGTGAATCGGTTCCTTCGTCTGCCGGTACGGACGCGCCGTTTTGACCGGTGGGAAAAGGTTCGCTGGGGTCAATGGAAAAGGCCGCCAGCTTGGCGGCCTCATTCGCGCGCTGCTGGAAGGTACTTAGCCGGCCATTGCTTCCATCGTCTTAGTGTCCATGTCGAAGTTGGAGTAGACGTTTTGGGTGTCGTCGTAGTCTTCGAGGGCCTCGAGGAGGCGAATCATCTGCGCGGCCTGGGTGCCTTCGAGCTTGGTGTAGAGGTTGGCGATCATGGTGACCTCGGCGACCTCGGTCGGGATTTTCGCGGCCTTGATCGCGGCTAGCACGGAGTCGAACGCTGCGGGTTCGGTGACGATTTCCCAGTGGTCGCCCTCGTCGCTCAGGTCGTCTCCGCCGGCGTCTAGGACTATGTTCATGAGCTTGTCTTCGTCGGCCGCTTCTTTGGTGACTACGATGAGGCCCTTCTTGGCAAACATGAAGCGGACGGAGTTTGATTCGCCTAAGTTGCCGCCGTTTTTGCTGAAGGCGTGGCGAATTTCGCTGACCGAGCGGTTGCGATTGTCGGTGGTGACTTCAATGATGATGGCAACGCCGCCGGGGCCGTAGCCCTCGAAGGTGATCTCTTCGTAAGTCGCGCCGGGCAGCTCGCCGGTGCCGCGCTGGATGGCGCGCTTGATGTTGTCGGAGGGCATGTTCTCGGCCTTGGCCGCGGCGATGGCGGTGCGCAGGCGGGGATTGCCGTCCGGGTCGCCGCCGCCGGCCTTGGCGGCCATGTTGATTTCCTTAATCAGCTGGGTGAAGATCTTGCCCCGCTTGGCGTCGGCAGCGCCTTTTTTATGCTTGATTGTTGCCCATTTTGAATGGCCGGACATTTGTTCCTCTGCGTTTTCTTCTGTCTCTCTTCAGTCTTTAGCGGATGGAGTGGCAGGTCTCAAGAACCCCAACCCCGCCGCAACACCGAAGTATAGCATGTAGTTGCGAGCCCGTACTTCGAGGTCAGGATCGAGGGCAGGGATCTCGGACGCGT
>DASWUZ010000371.1:0-2809 GCA_036401395.1 Acidisarcina sp. | reverse complement strand
CGCTGGGCGAGGATGCAGTTGAGCGCGGAGACGAAGTTGTAGGCCTCGACGCCCATGTTGAGGAAGCGGCCGAGGACGTCAACTACGTTGTTGGCGTGGACGGTAGTGAAGACGAGGTGACCGGTGAGCGCGGACTGGATGGCGATCTGCGCGGTCTCGTTGTCGCGGATTTCGCCGACCAGGATCTTGTCGGGGTCGTGGCGGAGGATTGAGCGCAGTCCGCGGGCGAAGGTGAGGCCTTTTTTCTCGTTGACTGGGATCTGAGTGATACCGCGAATCTGGTACTCGACCGGGTCTTCGATGGTGATGATCTTGTCTTCGTCGCTCTTGATCTCGTTCAGCGCGGCGTAGAGCGTCGTGGTTTTACCGGAGCCTGTGGGACCGGTCACGAGCACCATGCCGTAGGGCTCGCGGATGTAGCGGCGAAAGCGGCGAAGATCTTCGTCCCCGAAGCCTACAACTTCGAGGGTGAGGTTGCGGAATTTCTCACTCATCGACTCTTTGTCGAGCACGCGGAGGACGGCGTTTTCGCCATGCACGGTCGGCATGATGGAGACGCGGAAGTCGATGAGGCGGCCCTTGTAGCGAACGCGGAAACGCCCATCCTGAGGGACGCGGCGCTCGGCGATATCGAGCTCGCTCATGACCTTGATGCGAGAGAGGATGGTGGAGTGATGCTCGCGGGCGATGGGGGCCATAGCAGCCTGCAGCACGCCGTCGATGCGGTACTTCACGTGAAGCGAGTCGTCGTAGGTCTCGATGTGGATGTCAGAGGCGCGGCGCTCAAGGGCCGTAAAAATTGTGGTGTCGACGAGGCGGATGATGGGGCTGATGTCCTCTTCGGAGGTCAGCTTCTCGATAGAAATGTTTTCGTCGGGATTATCGTCATTCATCGAGATGACGTCGAAGGTGAGGCCCTCGGTGGCTTCATCGAGCACGCGCTGGGACTGCTCAGTCTTCTTAAGCAGGTCGGTGATCTGCGAGAGGGTGGCGACGCGGGTGACGATGCGCTGGCCGAGCAGGCCGGCGATCTCGTCGAGCATCATGAGCTGGCTCGGGTCGGCGACCGCGATCACTAGACGGTCCTGTTGCTGCTCAAGCGGCAGGAAGTTGTAGCGGAACATGATGTCCACTGGGACACTGCGGATTACGTCGGTCTGGATACGGAAGGTATTGAGGTCGATGAATTCGCAGCGATAGCGCTGGGCGAGCGCGTGCGCGGTGGCGCGTTCGTCGAGTTCGTTGAGCGGTAGCGGTGGCGCCATTGCCATGTATCTTAGCTCCTGGCTGTTAGCTAATAGCTAACAGCTTCCTTCTCTAAATATTGAAACTAAACGCGCCTAAAGCCAGGAGCCCTCTAGCTACGAGCTAACTGCTAAAAGCTGCTTAGTTCTGGAGCGTGCTTGCCTGCCCCAGTGAAAAGATCGGCAGATAGAGCGCGATCAGTATAACCACCACCACGACGCCCATTACGATCAGGATCGCCGGTTCGATCAGAGCGAGTGCGGCGGTCAGTGCGGTTTGGACGTCCTCTTCAAAGAATTCGGCGACCGAGTTCAGCATCTGTGGCAGTGCGCCTGTGTTTTCGCCGACTTCGACCATTTCGGTGGAAAGGTCGGGGAAGACTTTAGTTTGTTCGAGGCTTTCGGAGAGGCTTTTACCCTCGCGAACTCTCCCTACCGCAGAAGAGACGGCTCTGGCGATGCTTTTGCTCGAAATGGAGCGGGCTGCAGTTTCAAGCGATGAAACCAAGGGGAGTCCGCCCTGTAGCAGGGTAGATAGCGTGCGGGCGAAGAGGGCGACCTGGTACTTGAGCCAGATGCTGCCGAAGACAGGAAGTTTGATCCGGATGGCGTCGAGGCGACTCGCGCCGGCGGAGGTTTTGGACCAGCGGTAAACGCCGTAGATGGCAATGGCAACGACCGGCACGACGTAGAAGAAGTAATGCTGCGCAGCGTTGCCGACGGCCAGCAGGGCGAGGGTGATGCCGGGCAGTCGGCCTCCGACGGAGTCGTAAAGCTTGGCAAACTGCGGGACGACGAAGGTAATAAGGAAGATGAACAGGCCAAAGACCATGCTGAGGAGCAGTGCGGGATAGATGAGCGAGGCTTGGAGTTTTTTGCGGAAGGTGAGCGAGACGCGTTGGAAGGCGAGGTAGCGGCCCAGGACTTCTTCGAGGTTGCCGGACCGTTCGCCGGCTAGCAGGGTAGTGACGTAGATGACGGGGAATCCGCCCTGGGCTTCAAAGGCGGCGGAGATGGATTCGCCGGTGCGGACGCGGGCGGCCACGTCGCGCAACTGGGCGGCGAAGACTACGTTACGCTGGCTGGTGGCAAGCATTTCGAGCGAGCCGAGGATGGGCAGTCCAGCGCGGACCAGGGTCAGGAATTGCTGATTGAAGATGATGAACGTCTCAAGCTTGGCTTGCTTGCGTTTGCCGGAAAAGCCCTTTGGTTTGACGGAGTAGACATGGTAACCAGCCTGGGCGAAGCGGCCGCGCAGTTCTTCAGCGGTGGCGGCCTGCTGGATTTGTTCCTGAATGCGACCGCGTTCGTCGCCTAGCCTGATTACGAATTCCGCCATCGTTGCTCCGTGCTTTTCTTCCCGGGTTTAGAACTTTATTTGTTAACGCTGGTGCTTCTGTTTGGTCCCACTCATCGCTGAAGAGCGCGATGAATTGATTGTATAAGGTCGAAGGCTTCGCGATGATCCTAGTTGCTTTCGGTTGAGGAGCCGGAGGTGACCGAGGGACCAGGGAGAAGCCTTCTATGCAGATTATAGGGTGTGATTTTCATCCGGCGTGGCAGCA
>DASWUZ010000370.1:0-19769 GCA_036401395.1 Acidisarcina sp. | reverse complement strand
GTCGTAACCTGCTCGCATTAATGCAGACGCTTTGCTGTAGTCCTTAGGGGAGAAGCCGCTCACGTCGGGTACGATCTCCAAGTCTGCCAGTGATCGGCTTATCTCTTCGTTCCTATTGGTGCCGGCCTGGAACGCCCGAGCGAAGATACCAAGTAGAGATGTGCCATCCTTCCCTTCAAAAGCTGCGTCGCTTAAATGAACGGCGATCACCACGTCCGCATGCAGGTCATTGCGAAGCACGTCCGTTGGCAGATTGTCCACGATAGCCCCATCCACCAGGAGGTCCCCGTGATCGCGAACAGGTGGGAAGACACCGGGAATTGAGATGGACGCCCGAACGGCAAACGGCAACGAGCCAGATCGAAGGACGGCCGGACGCAGGGTCGTTAGATCGGTGGCGACGCATCGAAATGGAATCGGCAGATTGTCAAAGCTCAGGTTCTGACCGTTGTAAGCGACTAACTCGTGACCAAGGAAGGCATTGAGCTGGTCGTCGGCGATCAGCGCGTCGCCGAGCGAAAGCTTCCCATTGCGAAGCCCGAATGTGAGCGCCTGGGGTAGATAGTCGCGATCCTCACGCCGACGAAAACTAACGTTGCTGAGAGATGGTTTCAATGTGAACAGATCGTCGAAGTGACCATTCACCACCAGTCTTTCGATCTCCTCAGAGGAATATCCAGCCGCAAAGAGCGAACCTACCAGTGCTCCCATGCTGGTGCCTGCCACTCTGTCTATGGGTACATGATGTGCCTGCATCCACTTCAGTACGCCTACGTGTGCGAGCCCTAAAGCTCCTCCGCCCTCGAGCGCGATGCCAACGCTCTTACGGCCCACCGGCCCCAACTCAGAGTTCCCCTGGCCGCCTGATCTTTGCGCCAGCCCACCAGAAAGAGCTCGTTGAAGCTCTCGTCCAGCGCCCTCACGAGCCCAAAAGCATAGGCCCAGGCACACGATGGTGATGTACACGATGCGTATGGGAGAGCGCCTGACAGTTCGGTTCATAGGGTCTCGATCAACATCAACGGCGCATTTGGAATAACTCAAGATCGGAGACTTCGTTAATTGGGACGCTCTCCCAGGATTGTCAGGACTTGCTTCTGAAGCAGGAACAGACCGAGCTTTGCTTCAAGAACCGAAGCTTTAGCACTGGCTAGATTCGCTTGGGACCGAGCTACCTCGGATGCGAGGGCCGCATTCTCGTTCAATCGCTCCTGGACCACGCGGGCTTGCTCTTGCCTCACCAGTAAAGTTTCGGACGCAACCTGTATCAACTGCTGGAGCTTGCGGATTTGGTCGTAGGCGGCATAGACCTGTACAGAGACATCCGACTGCGTCTGATCGAGTTGGACCTCGGCCATATGCAGTTGGATTTTCGCCTGCTTCAGCTTTGCCTCTCGGGCGCCGCCGTCAAAGAGGTCATAGGAGAGCACTCCACCAAACGTGCCGAAGTTATGCACGAGGAAAGGTATGCCGCTTTGGTAGCTGTACCGAGCGATTCCGCTGAGATCTGGAATGTAGGCGTCTTTCGCCGCTGACACCGCGGCCTTCGCCTTTTCCACTGTTTGCTCCGCAGACAGCACCTTTGGGTTGCGTTTCCTGAGGGAAGCAACTGCCTCGTCGTCCGATGGTAGGACCGGTTCTTCTCCAAGCGAATCGGCGTCGAGTTGCAACTTTGTTCCAAGCGGCAGCCCCAGGACATCGTCGAACTGCATCATCAGATCGTTGATGGCGATCTGGTCGGTGATGCTTGCCTGCTCCTGCTGCAGCGATGCGGCGCGGTTTTCAAGTCTTGCTACGTCCAGCGATTTACCAGCTTCGACCGCCTGCGTGCTCTCCTCTTCCTCAACGGTACTTGCTTTAACCGACTCGTCCGCGGCATTAAGCTGCAACTGTTTCGTCAACATTTCGTAGTACAACTTGTGAACGAGCAGCGCGATGGAGTCTTCAGCGTCGGTCGCTTCCAACTTTGCAATATGGATATCCGCGCAAGCCGCCTTCACTCCGGCGTGCACTTTAAGAAGCTGTGTGATCGGCTGAATAAGCCCAGTCCCACTTGTAAAGGTGTCCTGTGCTCCCTGACCAAGGTTTAGAGTTTCAGGTGGAATCAAACCTGTCGTTGAAGCTTGCGAAAAAGCCCCGGCGGGGACAACCACGCCCTCCAGAGCGGTGACATGAAGCGCAGTAGACTCGTTCCGGATGTGCGGATAGTAGTCGGACCGCAGGATGTTCTTCTTCTCCTCAGCATCTGCGACCGCCAAACCTGCAAGCAGCAAGTGCCGATTGTGCTCCATAGCCAAGGCCAAAGCCTTTGGAAGCGTCAGCTTTACCGTGGGCCGATGTTCCCTGACCGGGATGGCATCAGGCTTCGCACTTGCCTGCGCTTGAGCTGCATCGCACAGCACAAGAGATAAAGCGGACGAGAGCAGCATGCATGCAACCTGTGCGTGCCGCACCCAACGCATCGGTCGTCGATTCTCGGATCGTTCCGTTCGAGGACTGCTCACTCGCTTTCCTCCGGCACTCTACTTACTTGGTCGCGGCTGGTGTCAACGTTGCTACCTGCTTGTATTGCAGCTGCAAGGTGCTCATGCACGCGATGACGACGAGACACGCCGCCGCCGCAGACGCGATCACCAGGAAGCTGTCTGCGACGGCAAGCGTAAACGCTTGCTTTCGTACTGTCAGTCCCAGCAAAACCAGACCCCGCGCTGCCGCGGTGTCCGGGCCCGGGGATGAGGGCAGCATTCCGGCGGCGAGCGGCTGGTATCTTTGCCCTGTTTCAAACGCCCCTAGCTGCACGTGCAATCCCAGGATGTTTGAATGAAACTGCTCGCGGTGCTGCAGAAAGAACTGAATGAAAGAGGTTCCGGCTTCTCCACCCATAAGCCTCAGGGTCTGAAAGAATCCCGCGAAAGTCAGGACATCTACTCCTTTATTAAGGGAGCCGGAATTCGTAATTTCCAGAACCGTCGTTCCTACAAGGCCCGTGAAAGCGAAAGCCTCCCCCGTCGCCAGCATAAGTTGCGTGTTACGGAAGCTGATGCCTGACCATGTCGATGACAGGTGTGCGTTGCTGAGACAGGCGCATGCGATCAGAGTGAAGCCAGTTGCAAGAATCAGTCTGGAGTCGAGTCTCGCGAGCAAAAGAACTGCAAGCAATATCACTAATATCTGTGGAACGGCCACCCAGAGCAAGACAGGGCCAGTCTGCTCAGCGCCGTAACCCTGCGCACTAGATAAAAATGAAGGAACCAGCACTACGGTAGCAAGCATCCCGAAGCGAAAGAGGACCAGCACCACCCCCAGGAGGAGCGTGTTTCCCCGGCCGAGAAAACGGAAGTTAATCATCGGGTTAGGTTGAATGAAGTGGCGAACGCCTGCAGCCACAATCAAGAACAAGCCCGTGACGGTTAAGGCTACGAATAGGCTGGAGCGCCACCAGTCGAGCCGCGCTCCCTGATCTAACGCGGCCCAAATCAATGCGGCACCGGAGCTTGCATAGAAGAATCCACGCCAGCTTGGTTTAGCTTGTCCAGGAGCCGGCACCGGCAATGGCTGCCTTGGAATGCCAAAATAAACCAGCAATATCATCAGAGGTGCAAGTACAGCCTGTGTCCAGAAGATCCACTTCCAGGAGAGATCATTCATCAACCAGGCTTCGTACGAATGCGCAACGTGAGTGGTTACTACGATATCCATGGCATAAGCGCCGATGCCAAAGACTAGGTACTTCTGGGGCAGGTTGCGCAGGAGGAATGAAAGCGTAAGCGGGTAGAACGTGCCCGCCGTGAGGCCTGCAAGCGCTAAAAGCGTAATCAAGATAAGCAAGTGTGTTGCACCTAGCGGCATGGCGCAACAAATTAGTGTGAAGATTCCCGCGCACGTCAGGAGCACACGTCTTGCACCGATAATGCCGCCTAGATATACCGAGAATGGTCCAATAAATACGAGCCCCATATTGTAAGACGTACTTACCCACGAACTAGAATCGAAGTCAAAATGCAGCGCACCCCGCAGGTCTCCGATTCCGACATTAATCAATCTGCCAAGAAATGTGGCCATCATCGCGCCGAGTAAGACTCCCACGATTCCAAGCGCGGGGTAGGTGTGCTGTGCGCGGGTCTGGGTCCCCTGGGTCATGGCGCTCACCTGGCTTCCGTGGAGACGGCGGTCCCGCTATCCGATTTGGCTCGGTCCGAAGTGTGGATGGTGACTACAGCAGAAAAGCCTGGACGCAGCTGGCTAACTGCTTCAGTGGAATCCAACCTGATTCGGACAGGAACGCGCTGGACGATCTTGGTGTAGTTACCCGTAGCATTATCTGGCGGGAGCAATGCGAACTGCGAGCCGCTTGCTGGGGAGATCTCCGTGACTTGACCATGGAAGTGGTATGCAGGAAGGGCATCGATGTAAACATCTGCCTTATCACCCGGCTGTACCTTTCCGAGCTGTGTTTCCCTGTAATTTGCCTGGACCCAGACCCCGCTCTGGACAAGGTCCACCACCTGAATGCCGGCCCCCACGAGTTGACCCGGGTGAACGCGAAATTCGCCCACAGCCCCATTCGATGGGGAGTAAATCCTGGTGTAGCCGAGGTTCACCTGTGCGACCGTGATCGCTGCCTTCTTAGCCTCGATCTGGGCTCGAAGCAAATCGTCCTTCGAGTTAAGTGCTGCGCGTTGCTGCATGGCTTCAATCTGCGCCGATTGGGAGCTGGCAATTGCCGCATCCGCCCTCAAAAGTTCAGCCTGCCGCCCCGCAAGAGCTGCTGACGAACTATCCCTGGCTGCTTGCGCAGATTCGAACTGTTGCCTGGTCGCGGCTCGCTTTGAGAGAAGGGTCTGTTGCCTGAGGAACTCACTTTCGGCGTGTGTTACGTCTGCCCGAACTGCATCGATCGCTGCCTGAGCCGCCGTAGCGACTGACTGCGCCGCGATGACACCTTGTCGCGCTGCATTGATGCCTGCGTCGGCGACCTGCTTTGCATTCTGGTTTGCAGCGTACTCAGCCTTCGCGCCCTCAAGGGCCGCCTTCGCTTCGGCTACGATCGCCTGATAGTCCGAATCGTCTAATTCGACCAGCAACTCTCCGGCATGGACGGGCTGATAGTCGCCAATCGTCACCCGCCGTACCGTTCCGCTGATGCGCGTGCTCAAGGGCGTCTGATCAGCCCGCACATAGGCATCATCTGTCTGCTGGCTCTGCGCATCCGCTCCCCAGACCGGCCAACCAAATCGAATAGCAACAAAGAGGCCACATGCTGCTGCCAGCACCACAATCGGTATCAAAACAGAACGTTTCCACATGACTGGACACCTGGGTCTTCCTACTCGGTCGAGTGGCCGAGTAGCCTAAGGTCAAAGTCGAGAGTAAGAGATGAGTCGGGATATGCAAACAGACTTTGAGGTGGGTTTGACCCCACACTTTCGGGCGATGGAAGCATTTTTCAGGGTTGACTTACCCGCAGGCATTCCTGTCCTGCGGAAACACTTACGGTCGCGCCGACTAGCCTTCCAAATACCCACGCTGCAGTGCAATCATGACGGCGTGAGTGCGATCGTTCGCGTGCAGCTTTGCGAGCACGTTTCGCATGTGCCCTTTCACGGTGTCCTCGGAGAGACCAAGGAGGTCCGCCACGGCTTTATTAGAAATACCCGTTGCGACGCAACGAAGCACCTCAATTTCACGGGGCGTAAGCCCTTCCGCGCTTACATGCGCTGCTATCTCCTGGGCAATGTCGGTTGGAATGGAGTGCTGGCCTGCATGCACCTGCCGTATGGTCTTGACCAGATCTGTCCTCAACATTCCCTTTAGCAGGTATCCTTTGGCTCCGACCTGGAGCGCACGCGTAGCCTGAATATCTCCGGAATAAGTCGTAAGAATGACGATGCGCGCCCGCGGGAATTCCTTGATAATCGCTGCCGTCGCGTCAATACCGTTCATCACTGGCATCTGGAGATCCATCAAGGTTACATCTGGCCTGTGCCGCCGGTAAGCCATTATTGCTTCCTTACCGTTCTCGGCCTCCGCGACCAAGGTCATGTCTTGCTGTTCGCGGAGCGCGAAGGCGATTCCATCTCGCATAAGCGGGTGATCGTCGACGCAAAGAACGGTAATTGGAGATGCCATCTAACGATCTCCGGTTCGGTCACTCTTCATGTTTGAGGCGCTGCTGTCAGGCTTGCCCTTGATTGGGGATAATCGATTCCGCCAAGATATCATCTACTGCTAGAGAGCACTCGCCTCAATAGTGTTGCCCGCGCCTCACACCTGTGTCAGATGTAGGTTACTGCCTCTGCGGGCGGGGACATCGGACCAGGACTACGCGGTCAGCGAACGGGGCTTGAGGAAGGGCTTTCCCTACAACCAAGGCAAATTCTTGCAGGCATTCGACGCTAACCAAATGAGGCAGGCGGCTGCTATGGCACGCAGATCTTAGCGCGGCCGTGAACCTTCTTAAAGATAGCAGTGCGGCGCTTGCGAAATCGACTCTAAAGAGTCGCCATCCCGCAGCACTTCATGGGCTTTCCTCTTCCAGTTCCTTACATAACACTAATAAACATTCCTGAACACTCTGGAAGGGGTCATTCGAACTGCCTCGCTGCTGATCCACAATCCGCAGATGGGAAGATCTCACTGACCAGGCTCGTGCGATGAAGCGCGGGTTGTTTGACTCACATTGTGTGAATGCCAGGGCGCTGCACTTCGGAAATCGGCTCACTTTTAAATGCGAGAGTTTGGACTTCACATTTAGTCATGTCGGTATTGGCTTCACAAAGGGCGGACCATGATGAAAATCATCGTTCTACACGCCATTCTCATTCTGATCGTTTCATTGGCTCATGGCCAGGAGCTTGCCTCCACTGGACAGTCGCTGGCGGCAGCAATTTCGCTATCAGATGCTCCGGTGCCGGGCTCGCCACTTGGCGCGCAGTCATCAGCGAACGGGACACAATCAAGCAGCATTACTCTCGTCACGACTGCGCCCCAAACCAAAGGCGTCCGGGGCTTCTCTAATCTTCGATCCGTTAGCGCAGACGAAATATTGTCCCGGCAGACTGCCCAGGAAAAGTTCAAGGCTGGCCTTCAGGATGGATTCAGTTGCTATTCGCTGATCCTTATAGGTGTATCGGCAGGCATACATCAGGGATCCAACGAGGACCCAGCCTTTCGTCAGGGCGCCGCCGGTTATGGCCGGTATTATTGGCACGCATTCGCCGACCAGGCGGACGAAAACCTTTGGGTCATCTCTATCATCCCGGCTGCGCTTCACGAAGATAGCCGGTATTACCGGCTGGGGCGTGGAGGATTTCTGAAGCGAACGAGCTACGCGCTTTCTCGTGCGGTAATTACCAGAAATGACGATGGAGGTCGAATGTTGAATGTGGCCGAGTTAGTCGGTTCCGGTGCGGCGGCCGGCATATCCACTGCATACTATCCTGGCCAGTATCGAACATGGACCAAAACCGGGCAGCGTTGGCTCTCTAATGCATTACTCGATAGTGCAACGTTTGCCGCAAAGGAATTCTGGCCCGACGTATACCATTCGATTTTCGCCATCGTGAATGAGGATGGTTGCCTCGCAGGCTCCAAAGACAGTGCCGACCTCCAGACATTTGTGGACGGACTAGTGCCAAACGTACAGGAGACCCATGGCTGAGATCAGCCAGACAAAACTGGTTCCCTACATGCGTGGTGATGTGCATCGACTCATCGATTGTCCAGCCTGGCGAGGATGGAGATCAAGCGAACGGGACATCGGAGGAGAAATGCAACTCGACGATGGCTTATTACAGCAAGATTGGAGTACTAGGATCAACCTGGTAGCAGAGGATAGCTTCGCTGGCGCGCAAAGGCTTGCACTGGCGAGCGACGAACTCCTGGTTGCCGCAGCGCAATCCGGGGACGTTCTCGCTTTCGCTGAACTGACAAGTCGCCACACGTTTCGAATGCGGAAGCTGCTGTACCGCATCACCAGGAATTGGGACGACACCGATGATGCGCTGCAGGAGTGTTTTATCAAGGTATTCATGAAGTTGGACGGATTTGAGAATAGATCCAAGTTCGCAACATGGCTCACCAAAGTCGCAATCAATTCAGGACTCATGATTCTCCGGAAGCGGCGCCAGCAACGTGAGATTGCGATTGACGGTGGTGACGATGAGGGGAAATCCGGCGACAGCTGGGTAATGAGAGATCGTACGGAAGATCCCGAGACTTATGCTGCGCGACGTGAGAGCGAAGAACGGCTAAGACAAGCGATTCTTCAATTGCCTCCGATCTATCGAGCGGTAGTTGAACTTAGAGAGAGGCAGGAATGTTCGATGAAGGAGCTATCTGAGCGCCTGGGCATTTCACTCCCGGCCGCCAAATCGAGACTTTCGCGTGCCCGGAAGGCTTTGCGGTCCTCGTTGTGTTCGTCGAATACAACTCCACCGTCGTAGCAGGGGCACGACACAGGCATTCACAACCTCTAAATCAAGTGGGGCTATCCAGTTAACTCCACCTGCCTTTGCCGGTAGATCTTGGGCGACAAGAGGTGGACGGTGAGGACAATCGCAGGAATCAGAAATACTGTTGAGTTGAGCACCCACATCTCGGAGCCGGCGGCGATCTGATCCTGTAAAGCTGTCAGCCCACATACCCGCGGAGCCTGTTGGTAGCTCGGGTAGAGCACCCGCCCCGAAAAGGTAAGCAGACCTGATAGCACTGTGTTTAGGAGATCTGCGCTTAGTAGATATGGGATCGCGGCCCAACGAGGCCACCGCGTCTTTGCCGGCCAGGGCTCGATTACAACAAGCCAGAACGCCAGCGACGTGAGAAAAAAACAAAGATGTTCAAGGTTGTGCCATCCTTCCGAGCGAAACGTTAGCTCGAATGCTTTTGGCGCGTGCCACCCTAGATAAGCGACATTCATCGCAACCCAGATTACGGCCGGATGGCCGAGACGATTCAGAACATATCGCACCGCCCGCGATGTGAAGAACCAGTGGAGCGGCCAGCGAACGACCCAGCGCGGCAGTCCGCGGAGAAGAGGTACTACGGGAGCGCTGAGCACCAGCAGGGGTGGTGCTACCGACATGAGAATGAAATGCTGAATCATGTGAGCGGTAAGAAGATAGTCATCGAAGGCATCAAGCGGAGATGCGATCGCGATCCACAGCGAGGCGGCACCGGCCAGAAAGGACGCGGGACGCCACAGTGATAGTTCCGCTGCGCGCGTTCGGCGAGCGAACGCCCATCCGCGCAGATAGATTACGGTTCCCAAAACGAGGCTGATAAGCGGCAGAATTGGCCAGGACCACTTGTGAAGGAGCGCCGTTCGGAGCACATCGACCGCTTGCTCGCTGAGGCAGAGTGCTGATGGGTTGAATCTGTACATGGATAAGCCCCGTCGCAGCTAATGCCGCAGCGTTGCCTGGCCTCCGCCTTGCTGGGCAGTTGAGGGTGACGGAATAGCATTCTGCTCGACCATCTGACGCGATGCATCGATCGCAGTTGGCTCGTGGCTTGGATGGAGTGTGTCGAGGAATTTCACCAGCGCAGTCGTCTCGGCTGGGGATAATGCACTGCCATAGGCGGGCATATTCCCGCCGCCGAGTAATACCTGACGGACCAACTGATCTTCGGTGAGACGTGTAGCGACCGTATCCAGCGCAGGGCCCCGCTGACCGCCGACCCCTCCGATGGCGTGACAATTGCGACACTGCTTTTGTTGAAAGACATTCACACCCTGGCGTTCCAGAGGCGTTCGGTGCTCGAGGTACGTAACTGGAACCGCATCGCCACTCCATGCGTCCATGTGCGGACTCCACGGAGTGTAGGTGCCGAGTCTAGTAAACCCGGCCCAACAAATGGCTAAAAACATGACCGAGAAGACCCCTACCGGACGACGCCACCAGCTCTTCTCACCTACACCCGCGACGAACGGCAGACCGATCAGAAATGTTATGCCAACGACGGGAGCAATGAGGATCATTGGCGTCTCCATCCACGGTGGCAGATACGAGAGGACCGTATACATCCAAAGGAAAAAGAAGTCCGGCTTAGGAACCGTCGCCACAATCGTTGGGTCCGGAATGCCTTTCGGTCCAAAGGGCCCGAAGACGGCGGCGCAGAAGGCGACAGCCAAAAGCACCGCAGCCGAAAAGAACAGGTCTTTCCAGACGGCACCGGGCACGAATGGGATGCCGTGTTTGTGGGCGAGTTCGGTGTATTCCTGCGCGTAAGTCTCGCGTCGAACTACCCGGCCGGGCATCGGCCACTCGTTAATTCCGAGCTTCAACACCATCCAGACGTGCAGCCCGGTAAAGGCGAGGAGTGTCCCAGGGATGATGAATACATGTAGTGCAAAGAAGCGTGACAGGGTTGAGCCATTGATGATCGGACCGCCTAGCATCAGGTGGACAATCGCTCCACCGAGATAAGGAACGCGGCCTGCGATCGAGGCACCGATCCCTAGTCCCCAGTAGGCATCCTGATCGAAACGGAGCACTTGACCTGTGAATGCCATACCGAGCGTCATCAGCAACATGCACACGCCGAGGACCCAGGTTAGTTCGCGTGGAAACTTGTAGGCCCCGAAGAGAAACACCTGCGCCATGTGGATGAGCACGACTGCAACCATGAAGTTCGAGCCCCAGCCATGCATTGCACGCAGGAACCATCCGAGCGGAATGTCGTGATTTAGAGATTGCAGAATGTTCCAGGCCTGCCCCGCGGACGGTGAGTACACCAACGCAAGCAAGATGCCCGTAACAATTTGCAGAATCAGCAGGGTCAGGCTGGCGCTTCCGAATACATACCACCAACTCGCCGTGTTCTTCGGCACATTGTGCAGCGCGGCCTCCTTGATCGGAGCCTCAAGTTGGACGCGGCGCTCTAGCCAATCGTAGGTGCGTTTGTACCAGGGCATGGTTCGATCCTCGTGACGAGAGCGGGTGCGGTTGAGGCCTGGCCGGTCGGCGGACAGGGTGAGGCGCTGGCCCGATTGGAAAGTGTAGGCATCTGGCCTGCATCGATGAGCAGCCTGCCATTCTGAATCCTGATCTCATAGGTAAACAGGCCACGCTCCGGCGGACCAGACGCGCGGCTGCCGTCGGCATAGTAGGCGCCTCCATGGCATGGGCACATGAAGAGTTGCGACTCCGGGAACCAGCGCACGGGGCAACCAAGGTGAGCGCAGTTGACCGCAAACACGGTGAACTGCCCCGGCGGAAACGAGCGAACGTAGGCGGGCAGATTTGCGGTGTCACCATCCCAGGCCGTCGTGAACGGGCTCCGAAAGTTGACCAGCGTCGTCTCGCCCGGAGGAAATCGACCGATGTCGCCCAGGTCCACCCACGCCAGATACTCGTCTTTGCGTCGCATTACAGGGCCGAGCAAGTAGGCCACAACCGGTACGCTGATTGCTGCGGCTACCGCGGCATTCAGAGCGACTCCAACAGCCATCATGAAGGCACGTCGACTGACCCGCTCCTTCTCGAGTCGCTGTTCCTCTATCTCCGGGACTGGGTCAGGTAGCTTCTCGTCCATGACTTTCTCCTCTTGCTTGTGTGCATCTAGCAAATTTGGCTATCGATTGCTTCGAACGACTGGCTTTATCTCGACTGAACGCCCGGACTCATCGAGGTTTGCATTGGCTGGATTCGCTGGCGACTGCGCAATGAGCCATGCAGTCACGTCCGTCACTTCGGCATCGGTCAACTCATGTCCAGGAACATCGTTGCGCCAGTCCGGCTGACCAATGTCGGGCCGGCCAGCAACGATGGTGGTGCGCAGCGTCTGCGCATTGATGAGGGCCAGAAAGGACGGGTCCAAGATGGAACCTGCAAATCCAGGATGCTCTGCGGCAGCTCCATGACAGCGCGCACAGGCATCCAGGTAAATGGCCTCACCGCGACTCGCAACGCCCGGCGTCAGGGCATGGTACGGTGGCGGCGCTGACCCTAAAGCATTCGACGTTCCCCATTTCGCTCTCAGGCCGTGCACAAGTACGTCGATCTGCGATGCGGTGAGAGTGCCACCAAAGCTCAGGTCAAATGCGGGCATAAGGGAACCCTTATCGCCATTTGCGATGGCCCTTCGAAGCGAAGCGTCGTCGATCCATGCTTGATACTCAGGATTCGCCAGATCAGTAGCGGAACCTTGTTGACCATTGGCGCCGTGACATCCCGCACAGTTATGGCGATAGAGGACCTCGAAAGCCTGAACCTCATCGGGCCTTGGAACTTCCGGTCCGGCCTGGGGACGTCCCGGCAAGTTGCAGCCTGCCCACGATGCCGCGGCGACGCTGACCAGAACACCAGTCAGGATGCGTCTCACGTTCATTGGGGGTCTTCTTTCCGGTTCGTATCACGCTTCAAGCCTGGGGTCTCAACGCTAAGGCGAACAGCGAGAGGCGCTTGATTCAAGCTGCGAAAATCACCTAGCCGTGAGACGATGAATCCCGCCACGAGCCCGAAAACAACCTGAGCCACGGCAAATGAAAACCAATCGATACGTTCTGCGAGGTACGGATTAACAATCCCGAGGATGCTGTGGAGAAGGCCTGTCCAAAGCAGGGGGGCGACAATGCCTCCTAGTAAGACCGGCCGCTTTGGCCAAACTGGAAGCAAGGCGCCATAGAGCATTCCAACCAGTAACGTCGCGGCTATCTGAATAATGCCGGCAGTAAGAAATGCGCTCAGTCTAAAGTGCGTTAACTGGTCGGGTGTAGGGCTTCGCCAGCTGCCTACGCCAGCGCCCCCCAGCAGGTTCACGATGTACCAGATACTTTGATAGCGGGCTATGCCGTATATCTCGGCAACAATGATCATCGCGAAGCCACCAGCGATGCCTCCCTTGACGCCGCTCCATATCGAAAACGACCGCAAGGGCAGTTGAGCGCGGTGGGTCTCGTCTACTTCAATACGTCGCACGCGAATCTGCGATTCCGGCGCTATCTTGATCTCCTCAGTGGCCACCTCGAAGTTCTCCAGCTTTTCAGCAGGCAACACATTGCGGAACCAGCCGACCGCCCCGAGAATGGTGAGCATTAGACCGAGAGCGCCGATTGCAACGTTCATGACGATGGAACCAATCAGCAGCGTCAAGCCCAGCGCCATAAGGAACGGCCATGCAGTCGGATGAGGAAGGTGGACATGGTGAGTCCTGGGTTGAGACGACGGCGATGCGGGAGGGGCTTGAGTCGAGCTCATCATCGCGCGCTCACCAAATAAACGACAGTAAATACCACCACCCAAACCGCATCCACAAAGTGCCAGTAGAGAGCCAGGACCTGCACGCGTTCGCTATGTGCGGGTGTGAGCTTGTTGGTCAGTGCGGCAACCAGTGTGACGGACAGAAGCAAAAGTCCCACAATCACATGGCTGGCGTGCAAGCCCACAAGTGAATAGAAAGTCGTGCCGAATAAATTGGTACTGATCGTCAAATGGTCCTGAGTAAGCAGCTTCCGCCACTCCACACCCGTGTCGGCAAGGAAGAGCGCACCGAGCATGGTTGTAACTGCCCAATAGAATCTGAAGGCCTGCATTCGACCCCGCTCGATCGCACGTTCGGCGAGCCAGATGAAGAAGCTTGACGACAGGAGGCAGATCGTACCAAAGATGGGTGGCTTCAGTACATCCTGGGGCTTAGGCCCGTTAACATCGCGACCAATGTAATAGATATAGGCAACGACGAATATAGTGAAGACCGCAGATTCGGCAAGGATGACACACGCCATGCCGACGCGACCCCGCGACGGCAGTTGCCAAATGGGATCGTTATCGATGTGGAGTAGCGCAGCAGTGCTCATGTTTTTTTCTCTTACTCGAAGGCGGAATCGGGATCTTCTGGATGCTTCAGGTCCCAAAGAGGACGGCGACTAGCCACGATGGGGTCCACGGCGAAGTTATATTCGGGCGGCGGAGATTGAGTAGACCACTCCAACGTCCAGGCATCCCACGGATCGGGACCTGCTACCTCGCCTTGGAAGTAGGAATGCACGAGGTTGTAGACGAAGATTCCGATGGCAATCGCTTGGACGAAAGTGCCAAGGGTTACAATCTCATTCCAGCCCGTCCATCCGCGGTTCGGTTCATAGGTGTAGATTTGTCGGGGCATGCCCAGAAGTCCTGGGATGTGCATAAAGTCGAACGTCAGGTGAAAGCCAACCACCATCGTCCAGAAATGCCACTTGCCCAACCTCTCGTTGAGCATGCGGCCTGTCATTTTTGGGTACCAGTAGTAGAAAGCCGCAAATACCATGAACAAAATTGCGCCAACCAGCACGTAATGAAAGTGGGCCACTACAAAGTAGGAATTGTGAAGTTGCCAATTCCATGCGGAGACAGAAAGCATAATTCCGGTGAGCCCGGCGGTGAGCCACTGAAAGAGGAATGCGATCGAGAACAGCATCGGTACAGTCAGCCGGATTTTTCCGCCCCACATGGTCGCAATCCAATTGAAGACCTTTATGCCGGTTGGAATTGATACCAGCATGGTCGATAACGTGAAGAAGGTGTTTCCAAAGGACGTCATCCCCATTGTGAACATATGGTGGGCCCATACGCCGGAGCTTATGAATGCGACGCCGGCTGTCGCTGCGACCATCGCCGGGTAGCCAAATATCGCCTTCCTCGAAAAGACAGGAATGATCTCATTGGCAAATCCGAATGCCGGTAGAACTAGGATGTAAACCTCAGGGTGACCAAAGATCCAGAAGAAATGCGCCCATAGAATGGCAGAGCCTCCCATTTGAGTGTCGAAGAAGTGTCCGCCCAGATAGCGGTCGATCAGTAGCATGATCTGAGCGGCGGTCAACGGTCCGATTGCTACGAGAACGAGAAAAGCGGTTGTCGCGTAAATCCATCCGAGCAAGGGAATCCGCAGTAACGTCATCCCCTTGCAGCGCATGCAGAAGACTGTAGTAAATAGATTGACGGCCGTACCAATGCTGCCGATGCCGTTCAAGATCAATGCAAGTGCCCAGTAATCGACCGTGTGGCCCGGCGAAAATGCCTTTTCGGTCAGCGGTGCGTAAGCGAACCAACCCACGTCAGGAGCGGTCCCTGTACCAGCCAGACCGGCACCCCCAATAAAGCTGAAGTAGAGAAAGGCCCCAGCGAAGGCGCTAATCCAAAAGCTGAAAGCGTTCAGCCGCGGAAAAGCCATGTCACGTACACCAAGCATGAGAGGCAAGAGGTAGTTGCCAAATCCGAACAAGATCGGCATCCCCACAAGAAATACCATCGTCGTGCCGTGCATCGTGAAAACACGATTGTATGTGAAGGGGCTAACGAAGGTGTTGTGCGGAATCGCCAATTGAATGCGTATAACCATCGCCTGCATTCCCGCAATCAGCAGGAATACAAGCGCATAGCAGATGTACATGATGCCTATTTTTTTGTGGTCGACGGTCACGATCCAGCTATGGATGGTATCAAGATACCTACCACCTGGATCAGTGGACGCCCTCTCGTCCAATGCTTCTCGCGTAGGGTTTGGATCGGACATGATTGTTGTGGCCATAACTCCCCCCGTTGTCTCTACCGCAGCGTGGTCAGGTAGGCGGTGATCTGCTTATTCTCGAGACTTGTAAGGTGCATGGCGGGCATCAGTGACCCAGGCTTCATTACGCTCGGATCGGTAATCCATATCAGCAGGTTCTCTGGAGTGTTCGGAGCGATACCCGCGGCAATTGTTGATCGACTCATTAGGTGTGTCAGATCAGGGCCGAAGCGCCCGCCGGCTACCGTGCCTCTGACGGCATGACAGCTAATGCAAGCCTGGCCCTCAAAGACCCGCCTTCCCAGTTGCGGAGTAATTTTCTGAGAGTTGTCCGATTCAAGATCGACGTTTGACAGAATTCCAGGAACTGAAGTCTTCGCTTGCTGCCGCTGAGTGCCTATCCAACGCTGAAAGTCTTCAGGTGTTTCGACGTAGACGCGGAGCAACATCTTTGCGTGCTGTGCACCGCAGAACTGTGCGCACTGTCCTTCGTACAAGCCCACCTTATGCGGATCAACCCACATCTCATTGACACGATTTGGAAGTAGATCGGTCTTGCCCGCCAAACTTGGGACCCAAAAGCTATGAATCACATCTGCCGAAGTGAGTTCCATGTAAGTGGGTGTAGGATTCCCTGGATCGCTCAGCGGAATGTGCAGTTCATTAGCGGTTACAAGGTTGTATTTCGGATAGCGAAACTCCCACCAGTACTGGTGCCCGACCACCGTCACATTCAGCGCCGACTTTGGCGCGGCGGCGTCCTGAACCTCGAACACAACCCGCGCGGTTCCCAGAAAAAGCACAAGAATGATTAATGTCGGAATAATGGTCCAGGCAAGCTCGATCTGTGCGCTCCCGAATACCTGGGGGGGCTCAGTAGTATCTCCTTTACGAGCCCTGTAATGCACCAGGACATGAACTATGAGCGCGACAATTGCGAGAAAGACGCAGCCGAGAGTAAAGAGCACGTCCAGCGACAAGAGACGGACCTTGTCAGCAGGCGTACTTGTCGTAGAAAAGATCGAAGTAGGCGAGGCGACGCAAATGCCGAAGGAGTAAAAGTGTGAGTACCAGGTCCCAGATCCGCCGACGGTCATCTTGACCCTCCACACGCTTCGTTGTATCTCTTAGGGCTAAGCGGATCAGCCCAACAACCTCTGCAAGTAATGCGTGGCAAGCACATTCAAAGAACCTAGTTTGAAGGAGGCGTCGACTCTGGAGACCAGTTGACGCTTGGACGATCGAGTATGGGCGCAACATGCACATGCCCGAAGTACTCCCACCCCCATTCAAAGAAGGTCTCGAGTCGCGCCCGGGCCGTTGTGAGCAGGAGCGCATGTACTCCTAACCATGCGGCAAAGGCGAGAGGTCCGGTCAATGTGTGGTGGCTCGAACCGACCTCAGCTACAGCAGCATTGCGACCCACCATCGCCATGATCCCCTTGTCGTGGTACTTAAAGGGGGTTCCGGTCTCACCAGCAGCGGCTGCCGCGATATTCGTCGCGCAGTGCCGCCCCGCCTGTTGCGCGACAGATGCCAACTGAGGAAGAGCGCTACCGTCTTCTTGTTTGAAGTTGGCGAAGTCTCCCAAGGCGTAGACACCCGGGAATCCATCAACTGTCAGATCGGATTTCACATCGACTCGGCCGCCGCGGCCAGGCTTGATCCCAAGTGACGCTGAGAGCTTTGACGCTTTAAGTCCGCCCGCCCATATCACCAGTCCCGCAGGTAGATGTGTGCCATCGGAGAGGACGACGCCGGAAGCCGTAACTTCGCTGACAGACGCTCCGAGCCGCAACTGTACGCCGCGTTCGCTGAGGATACTCGACGTGTATTCCTGCGCCTTTCTGGTGAAAGGCATAAGCACGCTGGTAGCCATGTCAATCAGCGTCACGGAAGCACGTTTTAAATCGGTATCTTTGAAAACGAACTCGGGTGTCCGTTGAAACAGGTCGGCGATCGCGCCTGCGGTCTCAACTCCCGTGGGACCGCCGCCAATCACAACGATCCGAATCGGGTCGGCTCCTTCTTTGTGCCCGGTCCTGTCTGCAGCTTCGAGCATCTCCAGAAGCCGCGATCGTAGCTGTTCCGCATCCAGAAGGGAATATAGCGGGCAAGCGTATTTGGCCACACTGGGAATCCCGAAGAAATTCGCCTCTGCACCGGCTGCGAGAACCAGGTAGTCCCCCCGGTACTCATCGCCATTGCTTGAATGTGCAGTGCGGGTTGCAAGATCGACTGAAACGATTTCTGTCATCTTGATGTCAACGTTTTTGTGGATGGCTAAAACGGCGCGCAGATTGAACGCCGCATTATCGGGAGACAAAACACCGGTGGCAACCTGATAGAGCAACGGCTGAAACTGCTGATAGTTATTCTTATCGAGCAATGTGATCTGGAACTCACCATGTGCCGCAAGTCTTTGAGCACAGTTCAGACCGGCAAATCCTCCGCCTACGATAACAACTTGCTTTCTTCCGTTCTCCGACATTGCGACTCCTCGGTGTATTCAGGTATTGCATTGAAACGGGGCTTGATACCTATTCGTTTTTATTTCTTCATTGCACAGTTACGGCTGGCGCCTAATTTCTATTCCCATAACTTTGTTATAGGTCGCTGCCTAAGGAAAGCCCCTCTTGGACTAGTTAGGCACCACTCGATAGTGGGGTGCCCGAGAACAGGCGAAGAGGCTAAGCAACGTACCTCATCCTTGGGAAGCTCGTGGTATAGATCCTAACCGGTTGACTTCCCGTGACAAGAAGATGTGGAAGTGGATACCGTGTTCCGCCGACCCTGACAGTTTTCAACGCACATGCACGTCTCTTCGATCCTGTTTATCTTTCCTAGCCTGCCTGACAAACTAGACACAAATGAGGTTAAGAAACTCACACTAATGAGTGGCCTCAAAACGCTCCGAGAGGAGCGTTACGGACTTCAATAATTCTTGAACAATGATTTGCAACTCTACTAAAGCGGCAGTCACTGGATTTGCTAAGTATGCCTAACACTATTCAACCCGAGGAGAGAATGATGTCCACATCTAATTCCATTCATCGCATTGCAATTGTAGGTACCGGTGTCATTGGCGCAAGTTGGGCTTCTTACTATCTTGCGCATGGATTCGATGTAGTCGCCACCGATCCCGCGCCCAACGCAGAGGCCAATCTCAGAAAATACGTAGAAGGCTATTGGGAGCCGCTCACAAAAGCAGGGCTTTCACCGGGGGCCTCAGTCGACCGGCTGACCTTCGCTTCCAGCATGCAAGATGCTCTGGGCGAAGCGGATTTCGTTCAGGAGAATGGGCCAGAGCGTCCAGACTTCAAGATCAAGCTGTTTGCGGATATGGATGCAATCGCCCGCCCCGATGTGATTCTCGCCTCCAGTTCTTCAGGCCTGACGATGGACGTGATCCAGACGGAATGTAAGCACCCCGACCGCTGCGTGATCGGACATCCTTTTAATCCTCCACACATTATCCCGTTGGTCGAGGTTGTCGGTGGGGCAAAGACCTCCGAGCAAACGATCCAGCAAGCTCTAGCATTCTATGCCTCCATCGGTAAGAAGGCAGTTCGCCTGAACAAAGCTCTTCCTGGGCATGTTGCCAATCGATTCCAGGCAGCCCTCTACAAGGAAGTTCTGTACCTCGTTCAACAGGGCGTACTCAGCGTTGAGGATGCCGACATCGCGATTTGTTATGGACCTGGCCTTCGCTGGGCGATGATGGGCCCGAGCCTACAGTGGCATCTGAATGGCGGCGCTGGCGGCATTCAGCACTTCATGGAACACCTGATGAGTCCCATGACTGGATTGATCGGCATCCTCAGTGCACCGGACGTGACCGACGCGTTGAAGCAGACGGTGACGGTGGGTGTCCTGCGTGAAGCCGGTAGCCGCACCGTTGAGTCGCTCGCTCAACAAGAGAACGAACTCATCCTTGACCTCTTAGCCCAGCGCGCAAGATTGGGCCTGTAACCAGGCCCGACGCCTAACCACAAACTTACTTAGGAGGAATAATAATGGCCACACAAGCAACAGCGATGCACGCGAAAGAGCAGAGCAGTCAACCAATGTCCCTTCTCTACTTTCTGGATATCGGTGCGGGCCAGGTAAGGTCCGTGCACACGGATGGATCGAATGTAAAGGTTCTTGTCGATGAAGGGCCGAAGCATCCGGATGGTCTGGCGGTTGATGCCCAAGCGGGATACATCTACTGGACCAACATGGGCAGCAGTGCCAAGACGGACGACGGAACCATCGTGCGTTCGGATCTGGACGGG